>NZ_JAHVHR010000024.1:0-412798 GCF_019802175.1 Halomonas sp. DP5N14-9 | reverse complement strand
AAGAGACGGTGTCAGCATCGGATCATCCATGAGCAAAAGCTGCTAGATGACCACATAAGCTCCTACTGGTAAAGCGCTACGAAGCCCGTCGTAGCGCGGTTTTTCATGCGTTTTCCCTGGAGGTAGAAGTGAGGCGCATCAAGGCGCAGGTTCGATTGACGTTTCGACCGATGATGCGTCAGTATGGCTCTGAAACCCCTCAAGACCGCCGTCATAGCTAGGGTGATTGATGTCTGCAGTCGAACTAGAGCACAGTAGTCATGCTGACAGTTCTCTCATGCTACTGGGCGATGGAGCGTAGCGAGTGACCTTCACGCATCAGCACGACGGTGGTGGCACGTTATTCAGCAGTAAGATGCTGGTTGCAATGAATCATAGCAATAGCCATTCGACTCAATGCGGAGCTGTCCGGCTGCCTCGCACGCTATTGTGCCGATCACGGTGCACTGTTGACACACTACTCCAGCGACTACGTCTATCCAGGTGATGGCATTCGGGCCTGGACGGAAGATAGTCCAACCGTCCCTTTATCTTGCTACGGCCAGTCCAAGCTTGCAGGCGACGAGGCGGTGCTTGAGAGCAGATGCGCGGCACAAATCTTCCGGACCAGTTGGGTCTATAGCGCCAGAGGCGGCAACTTCATGAAGACCATGCTGCGTCTGGGACGGGAGCGGTCGTCCCTGGCAATTGTCGACGACCAGGTGGGCGCACCGACACCCGCACGCCTGATTGCTGACGTCACCTTGCATGCGTGGCAAGTCTACCGCTCTCGTCCCGAACTGACCGGGCTCTACCATCTGGCGCCCCGGGGCTTCCTCTCCTGGTATGACTTTGCTCGAGAGATTTTTCGCCTCGCTCGTCTGGACGGACTTCCTCTCATGTTCTGCGACGACCAGCTGCCTCGCCTGGCGACGAAGGACTATCCCACACCAGCAAAGCGTCCATCCAACTCTCGGCTGTCGGTCTCTCGTCTTGAGAACGCCTTCGACATCCTGATCGATCAGGTGTTGCAACTCATCAAAGATACCGCCCTCATACCCTCAACATTTACTGCTCGGGCCTACATTCGCAACATGCATCTTTAATGCTTCCATCAACTTGCGCTGGCTTTTATAACTTCCGTGAACTAGTCGAACGTCATCGACTTTCTGACCAGGCTGTGAAACAAATTCGATCAAGTTCTGCTGATCAGCATGCGCTGAGAACCCCGAAACGCTCTTGACGAAGGCATGCACCGCTATGCTCTGTCCGTCGACAACGACTTCGCTTCCACGTTTCGCTCGCTGAATCAGCCTTCCAGGCGTACCCTCAGCCTGATATCCAACAAACAATACAATGTGGCGAGAATCATAAAGGAGTCGCTTCAAGTAGTTGACCACCCTACCCCCGGTGGCCATCCCGCTGGCGGCGATGACGATGGCCCAGGTGTTGGTGGTGGCGAGGTGCTCGACCATGTCGAGATGGTCGTCGTGGCCATCTACACTGATGAGGCCATCGAAGCTGAGGGGGTGGCGGCCTTGGTCGAGCCGCGCCTTGGCTTCACTGTCCCACCAGGGCTTGAGGTCTCGGTATACTTCGGTGAAGCGTGCAGCCAGCGGTGAATCGACGATGATCAGGGGACGCTCGCCTTTCTCTTCTTCCTGTCGCTCGTGCAGAAGGGTCTCGATTTCGTAGAGCAGCTCCTGCGTACGGCCGATGCTGAAGGCTGGAATGACCACGCTACCGCCCTCGCGCTGTGCACGATAAATCATTTCCTTGAGCTGTGCGCGCCGCGTCCTGCGGCCTTCATGCCTTCTATCGCCGTAGGTACTCTCAAGCACCAGGACGTCTGCCCGCTCCAGCGGAGTGGGGTCCGGCAACAGCGGAGTGTCGGGCGGCCCGAGGTCCCCCGAGAAGACGTAGCGATTATCCAGACTCGTGCGCTCGTCCTCAACATCAATTTCGACGTATGCTGAACCGAGTATATGCCCCGCGTTCTGTAGACGCACCTTGACCTTGTAACGCTCATCGTTTAGCAGGGTTTTCCAAGCACCATAGGGACTTGGATCAAGATGCATCTCAACGGTATCAAGAAACCGCTCGATTAGCCTGCGGTCGCGGGTGAAGCCAATCTTGAGGGCATCCTCGATCACCAGTGGCAGCAGCCGCGCACTCGGCGGGGTGCAGATGATGGGGCCTTTGAACCCTGCTGCCATCAGGTAGGGCAGCCGACCGATATGGTCGATATGGACATGGGTCACCACCAAAGCGATGACGTCGTCGACCGGAAATTCGATCTGGTGACGTTCAAAGCTAGACTGGCCCTTGAGGTCTTCTCCCTGAAACAGGCCGCAATCGATCAAGATGGCATGGTCAGGTGATATCTGGAGACGGTGACAGCTTCCGGTGACGCCATCGGCGCCACCATGGTGGATAATACTAGGGCCATTCAAAGTGATATCCCCCTTTACTCGGCAGGTACCAACTTTTCAGTCTCGAGATCGACTCGACCCAATAGCGCGTATCAAGTCCAAGAGGCTTGACTGACTACAATGTCGAGGCATCGACAAGCTCCGGAATATCGAGCGAAATTGGGTCATCAGCATCGGCATAGTCCGAATTGGCCGGCGCCGCTTCTAGCGAACCCTCTGCGTCAGTTGTCGGTGCAGTGTACGAGACCTTCGTACCGTCGCATGCACTCCAGGCATATTCAGCATCCAGCGCTGGCGCTGTCTTATCCGCCGTTCCTAGCGTTCCACTGACCGACAAAGCCGTCCTCGCAGCTGCCAGCTCTTCCTTGCAGGCATTTACCGCGGCGCGCTTCTGAAAATTGGTGTACTGCGGTATGGCGATGGCTGATAGCAGTCCAATGATGGCCACCACTACCAGCAGTTCTATCAGGGTAAAGCCGCCCTGCCCTGCCGGTGTCACGGTTCCGCTCTTTGCTGCATTGCTGGTGCTGACGCTGCTGCTGATGCCTTCCATGTCTGATGCTCCCTGTTGGCTTCTTGCTGTTTCACGGTGGCGTGCTGACTGAACGGTGGTGCGGCGTGGTGAAAATGGCGCTTAGCCAGGCCATCAATTTCGCATCACCGCCCTCCCGAGGTTCAAGGCATCTTACGCGGCGCTGAGAGCGCGCCTGAGGCTTTTGCGCCCAAACCTTGATGCCGATTCGGGTTTGGATGACAAAACCGTCTGCAGGGCCTCTATGGGCGTTCTGTCGAGGGGTAAACTGACCGCTCGTATGAGGATGTCACCAAGGGGAGCTATCGGGCCGATTGTCAGGCTCGCTTCCAGGGAGGGTGCTGTGCCGTTTGATCAGGGGTTCAATGGCTTGCCGCAAGGGCCAAACAGCGGATTGGGCCAACGTCTGGTGTCACTGGGGTTATTGAGCCTTCCGGCGGCGCTGCGCGCCGAGCGGGAGGCTCAGGACAGCCACAGCACGCTGTTGCGCTACCTGGTCGAGCATGAGCTGGTCAGCGTCGGCCCGGCGACGCGGGCGGCCGCGGACGAGTATGACCTGCCGTTTGTCGACCTGCAGGAACATGAGCTGGACGAACTACCGGCGCTATCTCACTTCCCCGAAGCCCTGCTGCGCGAGCATTCGGTGCTGCCGCTTAGCCTCGATGAGCATCAGCTGCACGTGGCGGTGCCCTACCCTTCGACCCTCGCCCGTCTGGGTGAGCTTCAGTTCGTCACCGGCAAGAGCTTGAAGCCGGCGCTGGCGCCGCTGGACCAGATTCGCGTGCTGCTTGACGCCTACCTGGGCGTCGATCATCCCGATGATGGCGACATCACCGCCGCCCTGGGCGCGCTTGGCGCCTCAGGCGGGAACAGTACGGGCGCCGACGAGCGTACGGGCAAGACGCTTCAGTCGCGGCAGTCTGGGCTGGTGTCGGGTCTGGCGTCGGCTCTGGCTTCTGACCCGGGCGCGGCTTTCGACACTGAACAGGACGCTAGCCTGGATGAGGAGCTCCATGCCGGGCTGGGTTCCGGGCTGAGCTCCAGCCTGAACGACCAGGCCGATGACGCCCCGGTGGTGAAGTTCGTCAACACCATTCTGCGTGACGCGGTCAGAAAACGTGCCTCGGACATCCACTTTGAGCCCTTCGAGGAGTCCTTTCGGGTGCGTTTTCGCATCGACGGCCTGCTCCACGAAGTGGCCCAGCCGCCACTTAACCTGCGCGGGCGCATCGCCTCGCGCCTCAAGGTGATGGCGCGGATGGACATCTCGGAACGTCGGCTGCCCCAGGACGGCACCATCAAGGTCCAGCTCGACGATGGCGAGGACATCGACTTCAGGGTCAACTCGCTGCCTACCGTCTACGGCGAGAAGATCGTGCTCAGGCTGCTGGGCTCCAGGTCGGCGCGCCTGGGTATCGAGCAGCTCGGCTTTTCGCCGGACCAGCGCCGGCTGTTCGAGACAGCGCTGACAAGCCCCCAGGGAATGATCCTGGTCACCGGCCCCACCGGCAGCGGCAAGACGGTGACGCTGTACACCGGCATCCATCAGCTCAACGCTGTCGAGCGCAATATCTGTACCGCCGAGGACCCGGTGGAGATCAAGCTGCCGGGCATCAATCAGGTCAATGTGGCACCGCGCATTGGCCTGGACTTCGCCAATGCACTGCGTGCCTTTCTGCGCCAGGATCCGGACGTGGTGATGGTCGGCGAGGTGCGCGACCGGGAAACCGCCGAGATCGCCATAAAGGCTGCCCAGACCGGCCATCTGGTGCTGTCCACGCTGCACACCAACTCCGCCGCCGACACCCTGTCGCGGCTGGCGAACATGGGCATCGAAGCCTTCAATATCGCCAGCGCCGTCAGCTTGATCGTTGCCCAACGCCTGGCCAGGCGCCTGTGCAGTCAGTGTCGATCCCCCGTCACCCTTCCCGCCGAGGTGCTCACGCAACAGGGCCTGACCCAGGCCGAGGCCGACACCGCCCAGCTGTACGAGGCCGTGGGCTGTCGTCACTGCACCCAGGGCTACAAGGGTCGGGTCGGGCTGTTCGAGGTGGTGCCGGTGGACCAGCGCATGCGCCGGCTGATTCTGGAAGGAGGCAGCGCCGATGACTTCGACGCCCTGGCCCGTGCTCAGGGCTACCCGAACCTTCGTCGCAGCGGCCTGGATCGGGTGCTCGAAGGCGTGACCAGCCTGGCCGAGGTCTGCCGCATCACCGCCGCATGAGACCGCCGCCCTTCCCTCCACCACTTGAGTCCACCGACACGTGCCCTTTCGTCATCGTTCGCCTTCTGCGGCTCCGCCTGCCTCTTCGCCCCTATCGTCGTCCTCGCCGGCCTCGCCTCCTGGCCCCGCTGGGCAGGTGGGTGGCTACACGCCCAACGCGACACAGGGGGAAGCCACCTCTTCTTCCACCGCTGGAACGGGGGCCCGGCCTGACTACAGCCATCTTCCAAACGGGCCAAGCGGGAAAAGCGGGGCACGCGAGCCCCCGCGCAGCGCACGCCGCTCTGCCCCCCGGCACCCACGCCAGAGGTGCTGGCACTGGAAGGGCGAGGATCGCCAGGGCCAGCGGCGTAGCGGAGTACTGCTGGCAACCGGCCGTCCCGAGGCCCAGCGCCAGTTGCATCAGCTTGGCGTTGTCCCGCGCAAGCTGCGCCAGGGCGGCACGCTTGCGCGCTTCGAGCGTCAGATATCGCCCCGGGATCTCACCCTGTTCTCACGCCAACTGGCGACCCTGCTGACCGCCGGCGTGCCGTTGCTGCAGGCCTTTCACGTGCTGGGCGAAAGCCTTTCAAAGCCAGCCATGCGGCTAGTCGTTCAGGCACTGGGCATGGACGTCAGCGCCGGGGCCAGCCTGGCCCAGGCACTATCCCGCCACCCGCATACCTTCGATGCGCTGTACGTCAACCTGGTCGCCGCAGGGGAGCAGTCGGGTACGCTGGAACGCATGCTCGAGCGCCTTGCCGGTCATCTGGAAAAGCGCGAGCGCCTGAAGGCGCGGGTGCGCAAGGCGCTGTGGTATCCCTCCACCGTGGTGGCGGTGGGTATCGCGGTCAGCGCGATCCTGCTGATCAAGGTGGTGCCCCAGTTCGAGCAGATGTTCGAGGGCGTCGGGGCGAGCCTGCCTCCGCTGACGCGCCTGACCATCGAGCTCTCGGAGTTCGCCCAGCAGTGGTGGCTGGTGCTGTTGGGAAGCGCAGGTGTGATGGGCGGTGCGGCGAAATGGTGGATCAAGCGCTCGGCCAGGGCGCGCTTCGGCGCTCACGGCCTGGCGCTCAGACTACCGGTGGTGGGGGCGATTCTGGAGAACGCTTCGGTGGCACGCTTCTGTCGTACCCTGGCCACCGCCTTCGCCGCTGGCGTGCCCTTGGTGGAAGCGCTGAAGACCGCCGCCGGCGCTTGCGGCAATGACGTCTACCGACAGGCGGTGGCGGCAGTGCAGAACGAGGTCGCCAGTGGCCAGCGACTTCACCTGGCGATGCGGGCGACGCGGCGATTCCCGCCACTGGCACTGCAGATGGTGGCCATCGGCGAGGAAGCCGGCGCCCTGGACAGCATGTTGACGCGGGTAGCAGACCACTTCGAGCGCGAGGTGGACGATCGCGTCGACACCCTGACAAGCCTCTTGGAGCCGCTGATCATCGTGGTACTGGGCGTGGTGGTGGGCGGCCTGGTGCTGGCGATGTATCTGCCGATCTTCCAGTTGGGCAACGTCATCTGACCAAGCCCTGGCCTGACGAGCGCGTCTCTCAGTGATACCTGCATCGAGGTCACGATGGGCTCGCTAGGCCGGCGCGATCCGTCGGCGCGCTTAGTCGTGCAGCCACACCGGCGTGCCGGGCGTGGCTTCGTCGAACAACCGCAACAGGTCGTCGTCACGCAGGCGAATACAGCCATGGGAGTCGGCCACCCCCATCGGCTTGTCCGGCGGTGTGCCGTGAAAGTAGATATAGCGGCGCTGGGAATCGACGTCGCCGCCTCGATTGAAGCCCGGCTCCAGTCCGCTGAGCCAGAGGATCCGGGTCAAGATCCAGTCTCGTTCTGGCTGGGCCTGACCTAGCGCCTCGCTGTAGACCTCGCCGGTGGGCCGACGGCCACGAAATACACAGCCCACGGGCTGCCCGTCACCGATGGCCGCACGGATCTGGTGCCAGCCCAGCGGCGTCTGGCCGCTGCCCTCTTGCTGGCCGGTACCGGCAGCACCGGTGGACACCTGGCATTGCCAGGCGAGGTCTTCACCCCGCCATAGCGTCAGCTGCTGGTGGGCGGTGTCGACCTCCACCCACACGCCCTCGCTGGGGGGAAGCGCTGCCAGTTGTGGGGTTCGCATGACCCTGACTCCCTTCTCGGCTTATGCAGTTGGCTCGCGGGTCGCCGGTGGCATCGTCGGCGCCGGCTCCGGTAGTGGCGCCTTCAGCGCCGATACCACCACCGGCATCATGCGGCGCACCAGATCACGCACGGAGACGTGCTCGTCGTAGTCCTTCTGGGCGATGTCGCGCAGGGCATCGAGCCCTGACAGGGTAAAGATCACGGTGCCCAGCGCAAAGTGCAGACGCCAGAAGCGCTCGGAGTCCGGCAGCTCCGGCGTCGCCTTGCGCACCAGCGCCACGAAACGGGTGAACACGGTGCCGTACTGGTCCTGAATATAACGACGCAGATGCCCCTGGGCCTGACTGTAGGCCAGCCCCAGCAGGCGCATGAACACCTTGAGGCTGTGCCGTTCGGCCGGTACCTCGAGTACGGTGCGGGCCATGGTCTCGAGCAGCACCTCCAGCGGAATCACGCGATCACCGTAGCCGCGCTCGAGCTCATCGATGGCGGCATGAAATCGGTCGGAGAAGGGATCCAGGTAGCGGGAGAACACCGCCTGGATCAGCGCCTTCTTGGAGCCGAAGTGGTAGTTGACGGCGGCCAGGTTGACCTTGGCCTTGCCGGTAATGTTGCGCAGCGACGTTTCCGCGAAGCCGCGTTCGGCGAAAAGCACCTCGGCGGTGTCCAGGATGCGCGTCACGGTATCGGTCTGGGCCATTCGCGGGCTCCGTCCAGTCTTGTCAAGGGCAGTTGGAAACAATTGTTTGAATACTGGCTTGAGTGTAAGGGAGCCGCCCTTCTCGCACAATCAACCCTGGCTTCACCCTGTTTCAAACGAATGCATCAGGCGACTCCCCCGCCACGTCAGTGCCCTGGCACACTATTCCTGGCCTTTCTCCTGGCCTTTCGCGGTTTTACTGGATGTACATCCATACTGTACACTTCACCAAGGGCGAGCATTGACGCCCCCAGCACTGGCAAGCGCCGGCAGCAAGCCGCCGCCAAGCCACCCTGTTCCATCGCCGCCCGTGGGAGGCCGCATGACACGTCCCCTGACCCCTCGCCAGCAAAACGTCTATGACTTTATCGTCAAGACCATGAACGAGCTGGGGTACCCGCCCACCCGCGCGGAGATTTCACGCGCCCTGGGCTTTCGCTCCCCCAATGCAGCCGAAGAGCACCTGCGGGCGCTCGAGCGCAAGGGCGCGATTCGCGTGATTCGCGGCACCTCTCGCGGCATCCGCCTGCCGGCCCAGGAGGCAGACTCCGGCGCCGCCAACGAGTCGCCCCAGGAAGCCAGCCCCTCGCAGGGCCTGCCGATCATCGGCGAGGTCGCCGCCGGCAGCCCGATCCTCGCCGCCGAGCACATCGACCGCTACTGCCCGCTGCCGCCGGACTACTTCACCCCCCGCGCAGACTACTTGCTGCGCGTGCGCGGGCTGTCGATGAAGGACGTCGGCATCCTGGAGGGTGACCTGCTGGCGGTGCATCGCACCGAGCGCATCCGCAACGGCCAGATCGTGATAGCACGCCTGGAGGATGAGGTGACGGTCAAGCGCTTCCAGCGTGACGGCCATCAGGTCACGCTGGAGGCCGAGAACCCCGACTTCGCGCCCATCACCCTGGACCTGCGCCGCGACAGCCTGGATATCGAGGGCGTCGGGGTTGGCGTCATTCGCGGTGGCAACGGCCAGGCCCTGGGCTAGTCGCCGTTTCACCGACGTCGTGCCTGCACCTGCCCGCCCATGCCAGCACCCGTACGCAAGATTCTGCATGCCGACTGCGACTGCTTCTACGCCGCGGTCGAGATGCGCGACAACCCTGCCCTGCGGGACATTCCGCTGGCGGTGGGCGGCGCGCGCGAGGGCCGCGGCGTCATCACCACCTGCAACTATCCGGCGCGCAAGTTCGGCATCCATTCGGCGATGCCGACCGCGCGCGCACTTCGCCTGTGCCCGGAACTGACGCTGGTTCCGCCGGACTTCGACAAGTACCGCGAGGTGTCGAGGCAGATTCAGGCGATCTTCCATGAGCTGACGCCACTGGTCGAACCGCTGTCGCTGGACGAGGCCTATCTGGACGTCAGCGACGTCGAAGGATTCAAGGGCAGCGCCACCTGGATGGCCCGCTGGCTAAAGGAGGAGTGTCTGGCGCGCACCGGCATCACGGTGTCGGTGGGGGCGGCACCGTCCAAGTTCTTGGCCAAGATCGCCAGCGACTGGGACAAGCCGGACGGCCTGACGGTGATACCACCCGACCAGGTAGAAAGCTTCGTGCTGGCCCTGCCGGTGCGCAAGCTTCACGGCGTGGGGCCCGCCACCGGCGCACGCCTGGACGCACTGGGCATCACCACCTGCGAGGAGCTGCGCGCACAGCCCATCGACAAGCTGCTGGACGAGTTCGGCAAATTCGGGCGACGCCTCTATGAACTCGCCCGCGGCATCGACGAGCGCCCGGTCAAGGTGGAGCGCGAACGCAAGTCGATCAGCGTCGAAAGCACCTACGGCCGGGACCTGCCGGATCTGGCCGCGGCCCAGGAGGCGCTGGTCACCCTCTGCGAGAAGTTGAAGGCGCGCATCGACCGCAATGGCCGCCCGCCCCTGGCCGGTGTGTTCGTCAAGGTGCGCTTTGACGACTTCACCACCACCACCCTGGAGTCGAAGGGCCTGGAGCCGGACCTGGCCAGCTACCGCCAACTGCTCGACCAGGCCTGGCAACGCGCCCACCGCCCGGTGCGCCTGCTGGGCGTCGGCGTGCGCCTGGTGCCACAGGAAGCCAGGCAACAGCTGTCATTGCCGTTTTGACCTCTGGCCAGCAAGCGCCACTGGCATGCCAAGCAGGTAGCGTCTCAGCACGCGGTGCTCTTCGGGTGTGATCGAGTCGGGCCATAGCCAGTGGGTGCGCCCCTGCCAGCGCAGGGAAATCAGCCTGGCACCGACGCTTTCGCAGGTCAGCTCGATCTCGCGCCAGTCAGCGTCATCCGAATAAAGCCTCCCGGATCTGTCCGCAGCTGACGCCAACGGACACCACTGCCAACGCCCAGGCACCGGGGCCCTGGGCTTGCCCCACCAGCGCACAAGCGTCTGAGCCAAGGCGCGTAAAAGGCGTCGCTGCCGACGCTGCCAAACGGAAAGGCCCGTATCTTCAGCCTGCTCGTCATCCACGGCACCCAGCGGTGCCACAGACGTCACTGCTGGTTCATTCTCGACCAGGCACCTTAGCTGACCCTGAAGCGGATGGCGGTGGGCGTGAATCAGTCTGCTGCAGAGAGCTGCGGTGAGTACCGCCCCCACCGGCGAGGGAGTGGCGCCGGCGACGACCAGCGCGATGGTCGCCACCAGCGCCCCCTGGAAGAGATGCTGCTGCTCAGAGGCCCCGATTGTGACCGTGACCGCTGGTCTCGGCATAGTCCACGATCATCTGCACGATACGGCGACGGCTGGGTTCTTCTGGCCACTCGCGGCGCATCAACCACATGAACAGGTCCTGGTCTTCTTCGGTGATCAGCTGGCGATAGGCGGCCTGGTCGGCCTCGTCGAGTTCATCGTAGCAATGCTCGAGAAACGGCAGCAGCAAGAGGTCCAGCTCCCACATGCCACGGCGGGAGTGCCAGTGCAGGCGCTTGCGCTCGGCCTCGAGGCGGGAGGCCACGGAAGACGGTTGATCCAAGGGGAACCTCGTCAGGGATGGAATGTGTGGCCTCAGTATACCGCAGCACGATCCGCCAGGCAGCCGCCGGCGTATGCCGAAGGTGACCCGGCGCAAGATCATTGCCACGAATGTAGTGCGTTGTTTTCTCAAGACTTGAAAAGTATGCTATCTAAAAACAAGAGGCTGTGACGGATACGGCCTTCGCCACTGGCTTGGCCAGCGCTCAACACCCAGGTGGGACTCACGGAGACAACCGATGACAAAGTCCGAACTGATAGAGCAGATCTCCATGCGGCAGCCGGAGCTGTCGATCAAGGACGTCGAGGCTGCGGTGCGCCTCATTCTGGATGACATCACCGATACCCTCGCCGATGGTGGGCGGGTCGAGATACGGGGTTTTGGCAGTTTCTCTCTGCACTATCGGGAGCCCCGGGTCGGCCGCAACCCCAAGACAGGTGAAGCGGTGGAGCTGGAAGGCAAGTTCGTGCCACACTTCAAGCCCGGAAAGGAGTTGCGCGAACAAGTCGACGCCAGCCGTGCGCTGGGCTACTGAGTTCGCTGACAACCGCTCTCTCCGTTCTCTTTGTCTCACTATGGGAAGTCACACATGCGTTGGCTAAAAGGCCTGATCATGGCCATCATTCTGCTGGCGGTACTGGTCATCGGTATCCTGTTCGCGACCAACAACCAACAGGCCCTGCCGCTGAACCTCATCTGGTTCGAATTGCCCGAGGCCTCCCTGTCGGTGTGGCTGCTGGCCTCCCTGGCTGTCGGCGTGCTGCTTGGCATGCTGGCGATGAGCGGCGTCTACATTCGGCTGCGCGCCCTGCTGACTCGCGCCCAACGCCACAACCAGCAGCAGCGCAAGGAACTCGATCGTCTTCGCGTGCAGGAGATGAAGGAACTTCCCTGAATGCCCGATCTTCTGCTGCTGGGCCTGCTGGTCGTCGCCCTCGCCATTGGCTGGGCGCTCGGCCGGCGGGAGAGTCGACAGCAAGAACGCCCCGCCCCAAGTCTTCACCGCGACTACTTTGTCGGCCTGAACTACCTGCTCAACGATCAGCAGGATCGGGCCATCGAGACCTTCATCTCTGCGTTGGAGGTCAACAGCGATACCATCGAAACCCACGTCACCCTGGGCAACCTGTTTCGCTCCCGCGGTGAGGCCGACCGCGCCGTCAAGATTCACCAGAACCTGCTCGCACGTCCTTTCCTGGACGGCCACCAGGGAGCCTGGGTGCAGCTCGAGCTGTCCCGGGACTTTCTGCAACTGGGTCTTCACGATCGCGCCGAACGGCTGCTGAAGGGGCTGGTCAAGGAAGAAACCCACGCCGAAGTACGCCACCATGCCAAGCGGCTGCTGGTGGACCTGTTCGAGCGCGAGGGCGAATGGCAGCAGGCGATCGACGAGGCCGTTCCTCAGTTGACCCGACGCCATGATGACCTGCGTCGGGCTGCCGCCCACTGGCACTGCGAACTGGCCGCAGAGGCGCGAGCATCCAATAGCCACGGCATCGCCAGAAAGCACCTGAAGCAGGCGCTTTCCATCGACGAACGCTGCATCCGTGCCAACCTGATCCAGGCCGAGCTGTGCCACGACACCGGCCAGTACCGCCAGGCGCTCAAGCATCTGGATCGCATTCCCCAGCAGGACGCCGACTTTATCCCGACGCTGCTTGAGCCGCTGGAACGCACCTATCAGCTTCTTGACGACGCAGAGGGACTGATCGAGCACCTGCACCGGCTGCTGGAGCTGAACCCCTGCACCAGCGTGATGCTGCTGCTGGCGCAGACGCTGCGTCGGGTGCGAGGGAGTGATGAGGAGGCGATAGCGCTGATCACCGAACAGCTCAGGAAGGAGCCGAGCCTGGGTGGGGTGGACTATCTGATGGGGCTGTACCAGCGCAGCGAGGCAAGCGAAGGCGACCCCCGTTTTGACCTGCTGCGCCAGCACACCCAGCCGCTGATCAAGGCGCTACCCCGCCACCGCTGCCGACGCTGCGGCTTCTCCGGTGAACACCTGCACTGGCAGTGCCCAAGATGCAGGAACTGGGGCACCACCAAACCCATCACCGGCATAGAGGGAGAGTAGCGGTCACTTGGCCTCTACCTCCTTTTCGATCGCCTCGAGCGCTGCCATCGGGTCTTATGCCTGACTTGATCAGGATCGTGGTCAGCCGACTCCGACTGGGTTACGCCTCTTTCAGCTCCTTCTCGATCGCCTCGAGTGCGGCCATGGGGTCTTCTGCCTGAGTGACAGGTCTTCCCACCACCAGGTGCGTGCTACCGGCGTCCATGGCCTGGCGCGGGGTCATGATCCGCCGCTGATCTCCGGCCTGGGCAAAGCTCGGTCGAATGCCCGGGGTAACCTTGAGGAAGTCCTCGCCACAGGCGGCCTTGAGACGCGCCGATTCCTGCGCCGAGCACACCACGCCGTCCATCCCGCTGGCCCTGGCCAGACGTGCCAGGTGCTCCACCTGCTCGTCCAGGCCAACCGAAACATTAGTAGCTGCAAGTTCCTCGGCGGTCATGCTGGTCAGCACCGTCACCGCGATCAGGTGGGTCGCAAGGCCCTCCCTGTCGAGTCGTTCGCGCGCCGCCTCCATCATCCGGGCGCCGCCGCTGGCATGAACATTGACCATCCACACGCCCTGCTCTGCCGCCGCCTGAACGGCAGCCGCCACGGTATTGGGAATATCGTGAAACTTGAGATCGAGAAAGACCTCGAAACCCCGGCCATGCAGCGCTTCCAGCACATTGGGGCCGCTGCGGGTGAAAAGCTCCTTGCCAACCTTGAGACGACAGCGCTCGGGGTCCAGTCGGTCCGCCATGCACAGCGCGGCGTCCATGGAGGGATAGTCGAGTGCGATGATCAAGGGCGATGAGGTAGTCACGGAGGCCTCCGGCACAGTGGAATCGAAGGGCGCACCTGCGGCCTGAATGACGTGAGCCAAGCCGGCCCGGTCGCGAGACACAGGACCCGGAGCGCCAAAACGCCGCAGTATATCAGCCCAAGCGACTTCCGCGCGGCCCTCTAGCTTCATCTGAATATCTAATTCCACTGATATTTTTATAAGTAATTTCTTATAACTGGATCCGTCGCTCGGCACCTAAGGTGAAAGACGAGACCAACGGCATCACGTCGAACGGACTCGAAGGGGCAAGTCCCCTACGTCATGAAGACGACTTTCAACACCAAGGAGATGTCCGATGCAGACCCACAACGCACAACAGGCTGTTCGCCATCCATCGATGAACGACAACTCGAGCACCCTTTCCACAAGCAAGCGGTCCAGGTTCTGGACCATCGCACTACTGGCACTGACCTGGATGTTGCTGGCACAGCCAGTCATGGCCGAAGAGCAGCTGAGTATCGAGCCGATCAACGTCAACGAGGCCAGCGTCGAGCTTCTGGCGGAACTCCCCGGCATCGGCCCTGGCAAGGCCCAGGCCATCGTCGAAGACCGCCAGGCCAACGGCCCCTTCACCACCATCGAGGACCTGACTCGAGTAAAGGGCATCGGTGACGCCACCGTCGCTCGGCTGAAGGATGAAATCAGCCTGCGCTAGACACCGGCTGCAACCTAGCCCTCCGCCGCGCTGTGCGGCGGAGGGCTTGTGGGCGTGAGGACAACTGAACACCTCAGACAACGGGCTCTCCAGGCAACCAAAAGGCCATGATAGACCATCAGTTGGAACGCTCCATTTCCTCTCGCAGCTTGGTGACCAGCTCTACCGAAATCTCGGCCACTTGCGCGATCGTCAGGTCATCCAGTGAGGTCCGCTGAATCATATTGCGGGCTACGTCTTGCTTGCCTTCCTGACGACCTTCCTCGCGACCTTCCTTGCGACCTTCCTCGCGACCTTCCTCGCGACCTTCCTCGCGACCTTCCTCGCGACCTTCCTGACGACCTTCCTCGCGACCTTCCTCGCGACCTTCCCGACGCCCCTCCGCCAGCCCCTGCTGCTTCCACTGCTCCGGCCACCGCTTGGCTCGTTCTGCCAGCATGTTGTGCACCTCGCTCAATTCATTCAGGGCCTGCCATCCGCCCTGTTCCTCATTTGACACCCAGTTCGGCAATAGTACTCGCTTGATCCAGATGACGAAGTGTCGACGCAAATCTGTCTGCTCTGGTGTCTGCAACCATTTCACCAGCAATCCGATCAGCTCAACCGCATCTGCGGGACTCCGGTGATGCTCCAGCTGGAAGATGGCCGACACCACATTACGCGCTTCGTTGGAGAACTGCTGGTCGGCAACGAGGGCGCCTTCATCCAATAGCAGAAAGGACAGATCCGGTCGGTATTGCGCCAGGCTGCCGGGCCCTGCCTGAATGAGATCCCGAACGTTGACAGGCGCGCTCCAGCGACGCTCTCCATTATAGAGCACGATAGGCAACACCGGCGGTAGCTTGCCCGACCGAGTCAGCTGTTTCTGCTTGACCAGATCCTGGTAGAGCAGCCCGACGTAGGTCATGGTGCGAAGCGCCATGAAACGATCCACCGTGCTCTGAAATTCCAGCAACAGGTAGACGTAGCACCACTCATCACCGAAGCGCGCGCGCCAGATGACGTCGTTCTCGCGATCACGAAGGTCATCAGTGACGAAGCTGCCACTGACCCGCTCCAGCGAGTCGAGGTCCAGCTTCTCGATCCAGTCTTCGCCGATAAAGCCGGTCAGCAGGTCTCGGATCACCCTCGGCTCGCTGAACAACAACTTGTAGCTTTGATCATGCTGGTTTTTCATGGCGCCCTGACCCGGCCAGGCGGCCGGCCTCTTCCCTTGGCTAGAGCTAGACCTGGATCTAGAGCCGCAGCCCCCCGTCCACTTCCATGACGCGGGCGGTGAAGTAGTCATTGTCAAAGATGAAGGCAACGCTCTCTGCGATATCGGCAGGTGCGCCAAGGCGGCGCAGGGGCACGCCTGCGGTCAGTTTTTCGAGCATGTCGTCACGCATGGAGGCGGTCATCTCGGTCTCGATGAAGCCAGGTGCCACCGCGCCCACGCGAATACCATGACGGGCCAGCTCCTTGCCCCAGGTGACGGTCAGGGCGGCAACGCCGGCCTTGGCCGCGGCATAGTTGCTCTGGCCCATGTTGCCGGCGCGCGAGATGCTCGAGATATTGACGATGACACCCCGGCGGTCATCCTCGATCATGGATGCGGCGGCGGCACGCCCGCACAGGAAAACACCGGTCAGATTGACATCGATGACCGCCTGCCACTCGTCCAGCCCCAGCGTCTTTTCGACCTTGCCGTCGCGCGCCTTGACCAGCAGGCCGTCACGCAGGATACCGGCGTTGTTGACCAGACCGTCGAGCGGCCCCATATGCTCGCGGATGTCCGCAAAGGCTTCAGTGACAGAGGCCTCGTCCGCCACGTTGGCGACAAAGGCTCTGGCGGTGATGCCGGCATCGAACAGACCATTGACGGCCTGGTCCAGCTGGTCGTTGTCGGTATCGATGAGCGCGACCCGCGCTCCACGGCGTCCCAGATGGTGCGCCATGGCCAGGCCGAGTCCACGGGCTCCGCCGGTGATGGCGATCAGTGCATCGTCGAGTTGCATGCGGTTTCCCCTTGCAAGACGCGTCGTACACGCGCGTTTTCAGATGGTTTTTTCTGTCATGGCACCCAAGGCATAGCGCCAAGGCGCGGCAGACCGCACCTGCCGCCAGGCGAAGCGGCCGCGTGATACATCAAAGCACCACACATGAGCCCACTAACCATTGGTGCACCGCATCATGACAACCTTTCACACCCCCCGCCACTCTTCCTTCGTCTAGCGCAAGCCGGCGCAACCACCTGCGACCGAATCGGGCAATAAAGGAAGATCTTTGCCACACCGAGCGGAGGAAACCGTAAGCACAACCGCGCGAGTGGCCGCGCCAGAATCGGCAAGGCGCTGCCAGCAAATGAAGTAGGCGCCATCAGCAAAAGCCACAGCAACGCTTGAACTCAGAGGTGGCCACCCCCATCTTGAACGGAGATCACAACGCGGAGCTGACATGCCCTTTCTTCTTATCTTCACCATCTTCGCCCTGCTCGACTTCGCTGTACTCTTTTCGGTGGGTAGCGAAATCGGTCTGCTTTCCACCCTGGCGCTGGTGCTGGCCACCGGCTTCATCGGTCTGCACCTGATCCGTCGCGAAGGAGTGGCCACCTTCGCACGCGCCCAGGAGCGGATGTCCCGCGGCGAGATCCCCTCCTCGGAGCTGATGACCGGTGCCGCGCTGATCTTCGGTGGCGCGCTGCTGATGGCGCCGGGTTTTCTGTCTGACGCACTCGGCTTCATGTGCCTGATTCCCAACGCTCGCCGCCTGCTGGGCAAGGCGCTGGCCAAGGTCGGGGTGCGCATGAAGGGCTTCCAGATGGGAGGCACCCATTTCGGTGGTACCCAGGAAGGGGGCTTTGCGGGCCCGAAGGCCAATGCCGATGGATGGGACGAGGCTTCCGGCCGCCGCCGGGATGACACCAGCTGGCGCGAAAGTTCGGCCGGCGAGGAAGAACCGCTGGAAGGCGAATTTATCAGCAAGGACGAGCGACGCCGCTAGGGCTTGTCTGAAAAGTGTCTGCGCTCGGTAATACGGCGTTAAAAATCGGTTCAATATGCTCATTTACACCACGTAAACTGCGCTTTCTCACCGATTTTTGCCTTGTCTAACCTTCGCTCGTCGACTTTTCGGACTGAGCCTGAGGCTTGCGCGGCGGACCCACCCTTGTCGCATCATCACCTTGTCCCTCGCATCGGCACCCTTCGGGGTGCCGATGCCGTTTCATGGGCCCCGTCAGCCTCAGATGCAAGAAGACAAAAAAATTTTCATCCAAGCCCTTGAAAGCCCCCACTCCAGCCCCACTTACCAGAGCAGCACCAAGCTTCGGTGAGGGAGCACGCTCCCCCGCCATTGACAGGAGGGCCGACAAGGGCCTGCCACTTCATCGGCAGCCCGGCAATGACCTCCAGCTCTCGCCGAGTCGCAGGGCGTCACGACGAGAGTGAACAATGAACCGCCGGGGTGGATGCCCCGGCCTTGCAAAACCATCAGGAGAACGTGAGCAATGAACATCCGTCCCTTGCACGATCGCGTCGTCATCCGTCGCGTTGAGGAAGAGCAGAAGACCGCAGGCGGCATCGTGCTTCCGGGCAACGCCCAGGAAAAACCGACTCGTGGCGAAGTTCTCGCCGTCGGTAACGGCCGGATTCTCGAGAGCGGCGACGTGCGTCCTCTGGACGTCAAGGTCGGCGACACCGTGATCTTCAAGGATGGCTTCGGCGTCGAAAAGCAGAAGATCGACGGCGAGGAAGTCCTGATCATGAGCGAGTCCGACATCCTGGCGGTCGTCGAGGGCTAAGCCCTGCCCCGCAGACTCACTCGTTTCAACGTTCACTTTTGACGCTTAGATTCTAAGGAAGTACAGAAAATGGCAGCGAAACAAGTCAAGTTCTCTGATGATGCCCGCAAGCGCATGGCGCGTGGCGTCGATGTCCTGGCCAACGCCGTCAAGGCTACCCTGGGCCCGAAAGGTCGCAACGTGGTGCTGGAGAAGTCCTTCGGCGCGCCGACCGTGACCAAGGACGGCGTCAGCGTCGCCAAGGAAATCGAACTGAAGGACCGGTTCGAAAACATGGGCGCGCAGATGGTCAAGGAAGTGGCTTCCAAGACTTCCGACGTCGCCGGTGACGGTACCACCACCGCTACCGTGCTGGCCCAGGCCATCGTCGCCGAAGGCCTGAAGGGCGTGACCGCCGGCATGAACCCGATGGACCTCAAGCGCGGCATCGACCAGGCCGTCATCGCTGCGGTCAAGGAAATCCAGGCCCTGTCCGTGCCCTGCACCGACTCCAAGGCCATCGCCCAGGTCGGCACCATCTCCGCCAACGGCGACTCGCGCATCGGCGAGATCATCGCCGAGGCGATGGAGAAGGTCGGCAAGGAAGGCGTCATCACTGTCGATGAAGGCCGTGGCTTCGAAGACGAGCTGGACGTGGTCGAGGGCATGCAGTTCGACCGCGGCTACCTGAGCCCGTACTTCGTCACCAACCAGGACACCATGGCGGTGGAACTGGAAGATCCGTTCATCCTGCTGGTGGACAAGAAGATCTCCAACATCCGCGAACTGCTGCCGACCCTGGAAGCCGTCGCCAAGGCCGGCAAGCCGCTGGTGATCATCGCCGAAGACATCGAAGGCGAAGCGCTGGCTACCCTGGTGGTCAACACCATGCGTGGCATCGTCAAGGTCGCCGCCGCCAAGGCGCCTGGCTTCGGTGATCGTCGCAAGGCCATGCTGCAGGACATCGCGATCCTGACCAACGGCACCGTGATCTCCGAGGAAGTGGGTCTGAACCTCGAGCAGGCCACCCTGGACCACCTGGGCACCGCCAAGCGCGTGACCATGTCCAAGGAAAACACCACCATCATCGATGGTGCCGGCAACGATGGTGACATCGAAGCACGCGTCAACCAGATCCGCGCCCAGATCGAAGAGACTTCTTCCGACTACGATCGCGAGAAGCTCCAGGAGCGTGTCGCCAAGCTGGCCGGCGGTGTTGCCGTCATCCGCGTCGGTGCCGCTACCGAAGTCGAGATGAAGGAGAAGAAGGCCCGCGTCGAGGACGCCCTGCACTCTACCCGCGCCGCGGTCGAGGAAGGTGTCGTGCCTGGTGGCGGTACTGCCCTGATCCGCATCCTGACCAAGATCGCTGGCCTCAAGGGTGACAACGAAGACCAGACTCACGGTATCGCCATCGCCCTGCGCGCCATGGAAGCACCGCTGCGTCAGATCGTCACCAACGCCGGCCAGGAAGCCTCCGTCATCGTCAACCGCATCAAGGACGGTGAAGGCAACTTCGGCTACAACGCCCAGACCGGCGAGTACGGCGACCTGTTCGAGATGGGTGTGCTGGACCCGGCCAAGGTGACTCGCAGCGCGCTGCAGTCCGCTGGCTCCGTGGCTGGCCTGCTGATCACCACCGAAGCCATGATCGCCGACGATCCGGACGAGAAGGACGCTGCTCCGGACATGGGCGGCATGGGTGGAATGGGCGGCATGGGCGGCATGATGTAACGCCTGCCCCGGGCAGCTTCGGCTGCCCGACCCGCGCACCCCAAGCGCACAAAGCCCTGCCTGATGGCAGGGCTTTTTTGTGTTCCACCTTTCATCGAGCCGCCTCATCCAGAGGTTGAGGACTTTTCAATTTATTCCCGCCCCCGGGACATGATTCACTATCGGCTGGATCAACTTGCAGGCAACATCATGGATTTGACGCTACTGGACGGCGGCATGGGGCGCGAGCTCAAGCGTATCGGCGCCCCCTTCTCACAGCCCTTGTGGAGCGCCCAGGCGCTGATCGAAGCTCCCGACCGGGTCATCGAGGCCCACCTCAACTTTATTCGGGCCGGCGCCCGAGTGATTACTGCCAACAGCTACGCCTGCGTGCCGTTCCATCTTGGCGAGCGGCGCTATCGGGAACAGGGGCCGGCACTCGCTTCTCTCGCGGCACGACTGGCAGCGCAAGCGGTCAGCCGCTGGCAGGAAGCATCCGTCCAGCCACCATCGCAGGCAAATGCCCCAATAGCCTCGCTCAGCGTCGCGGGCTGCCTGCCTCCCGCCCTGGGCAGCTATCGTCCCGATCTGTTCGACCCCGGCCGCGCCAGGGAGATCACCACCGCCCTGTATCATGCGCAGGACCCTCACGTGGATCTGTGGCTCGCCGAGACGCTGTCGAGTCTTGCCGAGATCTCGGTCATGCAGGAGGTCCTGGCGGCATCCGAGAAGCCCCGCTGGTACGCCCTCACCCTGCAGGACGAGGTGTCCGATATCGCACGCCTGCGCTCCGGCGAGTCCGTCGCCGAGGCGACCCAACAGCTATGTCAGGGCGGCGCCGACGCCATCCTGTTCAACTGCTCGATTCCGGAGGTCATGGCGCAGGCACTGGTCGACGCCGGCGACGCCATGCAACGACTCAAGCTATCGCGCCCGCTGGGCGCCTACGCCAACAGCTTCTCACCGATCGGCGATGCCCACCGGGCCAACACCACCTTGACGACGGACCGGGAGCTCACCCCGGCAGGCTACCTGGACTATGCCAAACGCTGGCACTCCCTGGGCGCGCGTCTGATCGGCGGGTGCTGTGGCATCCATCCGGCCCATATCGAGACACTCGCCGACTGGTACCAAGCCGGCCATCGCTAGAACGCGCTCTGTCGCCTCACTTCTTCGCTCCTTACGCGCCAGCCACACGACACCCAAGAGCCCAGACCATCGGCTGCGACGTCCTTGATCTTCGTCAGGGCGGCGCAGCGTGGCGGCCTTTACTTTCTTCCTTCCTGATCTACAGCAGCGTCGCGCCGCCTCCACGCCGCTAGGCTGTTCGGCCAGCAGATGAGCCGGTGGTTTCCCGTCCTTGAAGGTTGCCCCTGTGGCACACCGATGGCTCATCGACCGCCAATTCCTCAACGCTCGATCAGGACTCTTCGATGTCACCCTCTCGGCTATTACTTCTCGGCCCCATCGCCTTGCTGCTTCCAGGGGGCTTTACCCTGATACGCGGGCATGCACTGCGCGCCTCCGTCGCCTTCATTGCCTGGTTGGCTCCGCTGGTTGCGGCAGCACTGGGGCTGATGAGCCTGGCCGTCGCCGGCCTGCTGGAAGCCTTTATTCTTGTCGGCCATGGCCTGATCCTCAGCATGCATCTGGCACTGTGGAGGCCGCAGCGATGAGCGCTATCGACAGCCAACTCCCCGCGCTTTCCTATCGCCGAGATGATGAGGTAGACCTGCGCGATATCGCCCTGATGTTGCTTGAAGGCTGGAAATGGATCCTTGGCAGCGTGGCCACCGCCCTGGTACTGGCCCTAGTGTATGTTGCCATCTCCACCCAGAGCTTTCGCGCGTCGACCAGCTACACGCCCTCCCCGGAGGGGCTTCGCCTGCTCAACCAGATGCCCGGCATCGACTATTCGAAGGCCTCTACGCAGGCGGAACTGGAACTGAAGCTCGGCAGCTTCGGCAATCTGCGAGAGTTCATCGATATCCACCCTGAGTGGCAGTCCATCACCCAGGCAGAGGCCGACGAGCAGGGCGTGACTCTGGATGAGCATCTACGCCTTCACTACTTCGACAAGCTGGAGATCAGCCTTCCCGACACGGAAGGAGCAGGCCCCCACCAGTTGAGTTTCGAATATCCGGAGTCGCTCA
Source organism: Halomonas sp. DP5N14-9 (assembly GCF_019802175.1). NCBI lineage: Bacteria > Pseudomonadati > Pseudomonadota > Gammaproteobacteria > Oceanospirillales > Halomonadaceae > Halomonas > Halomonas sp. DP5N14-9. Next base: position 390,693 of record NZ_JAHVHR010000024.1, on the reverse strand, counting down.
GAGGGGCAGCGCTACTCAATGAATATCTGGCCTGGACAGAGGCGCAGTACACCCAGGCCCTGGTCCAGCGCGCAACGCGTGCGCTGGAAACGGCGTTGACACGCAACAGCGAAAAGATGCAGGCACACCTGAACGCCTACCAGGACAGCGTGACTGCCGAGATCACCCGTCTTCACGAGCAGCACGACATTCACCTGGCCGAACTCGAAGACCAACTCCAGGCCGAAAAGAACGCCGAGCGCAAGTCTCGCCTCGAGCGCATTCGCACTCTGTCCCAGGCGGAAGCCATCGCACAGCGCCTGGGTATCACCCAGCCCACTTCGCCCCTGGAACTGGGTGACGAGGGACAGACGCAGACCGACTACGATGACATCAGTATCGGCGCCAGCCTGCCGCTCTACTTCATGGGGTCCCAGGCGCTGGCCGCAGAAAGAGAGGTGGTCGAACAAAGCCTGGAAGAAGACGCCAGCACCTCCGCTATCCGAGATATCGAAAAGAAGATTGCCCAGCTGCAACACGAACGTCGCGTCGAAGCGCTGCAGCAGCGCGATGACGGCTCGCCGTTTATCGAGGCCTACAGCCAACTGCGCCAGGAAAATACCCTGCTGCGGGCCAACCGCGTTACCGCCGACGATATCGACATCGTCGAGGTGGTCAACCTGGCCTATCGTCCGAACCGTCCAGAAGGCCCGGGCAAGGCCCTGGTGCTGGCCCTCGCGGTGATACTGGGGGGCATGCTCGGCGTCATGCTGGTGATGTGCGTATCGTTCGGCCGAAGCCTCAAGCGCTACAGGGCCCAGCGCGCTTGATCTTGCCATCCAGACCTGCAGCGCCAGCGCTGCACCCCTAGCCACGACCCCCAGGCTTTCCAACGCTATTGCATAGCACCAGCCGTTTAGCACTCGCCTCGAGTCAGACCTGGGTCTGACTCGGGGTCGTTGTGTACGTGCCGGCTCTCGACCTCGCCTACTTCGCTCCCTGGCTCCCCTTTCTCCTTTTATGGCCTGCCGACTCTTGCACGGAAGGCTGAACGTGGCTTTCTCGGCGTTGGTGCCACGTCGATTATGCACATTAAGGCACATCGTTGCTTACGGTTGCTTATGGTTGCTACAGCCGTTTTAGCAAAAAATAACTGGCCAAATAAGCATCTATGTAAAGATACATCGAGATATTGCTGGCGTTATGTAAGGAAATGCACGAAAAAATCTATTTGCTGGCTTACAAACTCGCCTTCATCCTGCTACATTCATGCCGCGAAAAAAGTGCATATAAGCACTACCTTTTGGCTCACGCAGGGCTGATAAACGCTATGTCAACATTAAAACACCTGGTGGCATCTCCCATGATGCTGCTGCTTCCGGGCGCTCTGGCGTTCAGCGAACGCCGCTATATCTCTGCGGTCATCATGCTCGCCGCGATGCTGGCACCCATCTTCCTGCTGTATCTGGGTCTGGCCGACACCTCTCAATTCCTTCTTGTGGAAGTGTCTGTCCTGCTCGTTCACCTGCTCGCTCTGACGGCGAGGCTTGCTGTCTGGAATCCTCACGCATGAACTCTTTCAACCACCACTCCGTCGATCAATCCCAGCATCATTCCACCGACGAGATTGACCTGCGGGACATTGCCATCATGCTGATCAACGGATGGCGCTGGATCGCCGTCAGCATGGCAACCTGTCTCGTACTGGCGTCGATCTATCTGGTGGCATCGACACCGTCATACCATTCTTCGCTCACCTACACCGAGACGAGTGATGGCCTCAATGTCATCAACCGCATTCCGGGGGTTGCCGTCACTCCCCAGCAGGCCGTTTCCGAGCTGGAGATTCGTCTGGGGAGTTACGAGCGCTTCCGCGTCTTCCTCGATCAGCACCCCGACTACGCCGACATGCTGATGCAGGATAGTGCCCCGGAACTCGAAGGCACGGTGCTTCGCACGCAGTTCCGTGAGCTGAAGGTAGCGCCTGGCGACCTCGCCGCCGGCAGTCCCGGGGAGGTCAGCTTCTCCTATCCCGAAGACATCGACGGTGCTGCATTGCTGAACCAGTACTTCCAGTGGTCGCAGCAGCAGTACATCACGGACCTGCTTGCGCGCGTCGACCGCAGCCTGGCCAGCGCCATTTCGCGCAACGAGGCCGAAATGGAAGCCCACCTGGAGGCCTACGACGCAGAACTTGATGCCACCGTCACGCGGATGAACGAGGAACACTCGGTTCGCCGACTCGAGCTTCAAGATCAGCTCGCCGCCGAACGCGCCGCGGAGCGCGCTTCCCGCGAGGAGCGCATTCGCACCCTGGAACAGGCAGAAGAGATCGCCGGCATGCTCGGCATCACCAAGCCGACGTCTCCGCTATCGTTGGGAGACGCCGATGACGCCGCGCGTATCGTCTACGACAACGTCAGCATCGGCAACGATCTGCCACTGTACTTCCTGGGTACCGAAGCCCTGGCGGCCGAGCGCGAGGTGTTGAAGCAAGGTCTCGACCAGCCCATCACCTCGCCGGCCATCCGTCAGATCGAAAAGCAGCTCGAACAGTTGCAGCACCAGCGGCGTATCGAAGCCTTCAAGGCCCGCGAGAATGACTCGCCGTTTATCGATGCCTACAACCAGCTGCGCCAGGAAAACACTCTACTGAGGGCCAACCGCATCACCGCCGACGACATCGACGTCGTCGAGGTGGTCAATGTGGCCTATCGCCCAATGCAGCCCGAAGGCCCCGGCAAGGCCCTGGTGCTGGCGCTCGCCCTCATCCTGGGGGGCATGCTGGGCGTGATGCTGGTGATGCTGGTGGCATTCAGCCGCAGCTTAAGGCGGTATCGTTCACAGACAGCCTGATCTTTCCACCATCGTCTCAGGGGCCGCCATCGCGGCCCCTTCGCTTTGGGCGAAAGTGGCGGTATGGTGTCGCTCGTTTACCCATCGACGGTTGCCGTGCTCCATGACTCAAGCCTTGCCCTTCGCCAATCTGCGCATCGTTCTCGTCCAGACCTACCATCCCGGCAACATCGGCTCCGCTGCTCGCGCGATGAAGACCATGGGCCTGACCGATCTGGTGCTGGTCAATCCACGCGTCTTTCCCGATGACGAGGCCACCCGCCTGGCCGCAGGTGCGGCAGATGTGGTCGAAAACGCCCGTGTGGTCGAACGTCTCGAGGACGCCATCGATGACTGTGTCAGGGTGGTCGGCGCCAGCGCCAGGCTGAGAAGCCTGCCACTGCCTCACTACGACGAACCGGACGAGATGGCCCAGGCGCTGGTGAAGGACGCAGTGCATGACCCGGTGGCACTGGTCTTCGGCCGCGAGCGCTTCGGCCTGACCAACGACGAAATCCGCCTGTGCTCGCATCAGGTCAGCATTCCGGCCAATCCCGACTACGGCATCCTGAACCTGTCCCAGGCGGTGCAGGTGCTGGCCTACGAGTTGCGCCGAGCGTGGCGCCGTCTCCCCTGCCCTGATGTCGATGCCGCTGTCGATCGCGATACCGACACCGATACCGACACCGACAGCGTCGCCACCTCGGGGACCCCGTCTCGGCTACGCCAGCCCACCCGCGAGCAGGTCGCCCACTTTCAGGCACATCTGGGCCGGGTGATGCGCGACAGCGGTTTTATTACCCAGCCCCACGCACGCACCGAGCAACAGCTCCAGGCGCTGTTCGCCCGGGCTACGCCCACGCGCAAGGAACTCTCGCTGCTGCGTGGCCTGCTGTCGTCGCTCGAGGCTCACCTGCCACCTTCCAGCGACGATCGCCAGGACTGACGTCACTACAGCAAAAGGCCCCGCCTGAGCGGGGCCTGGATGGCCATGTCGGGGGTGGTGTCGATCAGCCTTCGATGACGCCACAGGCGACGCGGGCACCGCCACCGCCGAGCTTGGGCTCGTCGGAGTAGTTGTCACCACCGGTGTGAATCATGATGGCGTGACCTGACAGGTCATCCTCGCTGATGCGCGGCGCCAGGGTCGGCAGTGTCGCCTCGCCCTGCTGTCCCACCGCCAGTGCCGGCAGGTCACCCAGATGGCCGTCACCGTAGGGGCCCTGGTGGGTGCCGGTGTCCTCCGGGTCGAAGTGGCCTCCGGCGCTAGCCGCCGCAACCGTCTCGCCATCCTTCTCGGCCGGCTCGCAGCTCGGGTTCACGTGCACGTGAAGGCCGTGGATGCCGGTATCCAGACCCTCGAGGTCGGGCGTGATCCTGAGACCATGCTCACTATCCTCGAAAGTGATGGTGCCGAGGGAGTCGCCAATACCGTCGGTGCTGACGCTGTGCATCTCCACCTCCGTGGCGGCGTGGGCGGCGCCTGTTACCAACAGGCCTGCCCCCAACAAGCACGATCCGGCAAATACGCGTACCTTCAACATCTTGTCGCTCCTGTCCATGTGTCGATCCTCTCCATCTGTAACAAGTGTCCTGCTGCGCCCTGGGCTCGATAACTCCTTCATCTTCCCGGGAGCGCCACGACCCACCGGTCGATGAGCCTCCCCCAGCGTGGACCATACCGACGGATCTGCACAACCCGTAGCACTCATGTCTCACTATTGCGGTGGCTCACCCGTCGGTGTTCGGGCCGGGCCTGGCGCACAAAAAAACGCCCGCGCGGGTAGCGCGGGCGTCTGGGCTTTCCGGCGGGCGATCACAGCGTCATCGCCGCCAGCCAGCCAAAGCCGATCAACGGGATGTTGTAGTGCACGAAGGTCGGCACCACGCTGTCCCAGATGTGGTCATGCTGACGATCCACGTTGAGGCCGGAGGTTGGCCCGAGAGTGGAGTCCGACGCCGGGGAGCCTGCGTCACCCAGGGCAGCGGCGGTGCCGACCAGGGCCACCGTCGCCAGATCGGAGAAGCCGAACTGCACCGCCAGCGGAACGAAGATGGCGGCGATGATCGGGATGGTCGAAAACGACGAGCCGATGCCCAGGGTGATGAACAGCCCCACCAGCAGCATCAGGAGCGCCGCCAGGCCACGGTTTTCGCCGATCACCTCGACGCTGGCGCTGACCAGGGTCTCGATCTCGCCGGTGGCTGTCATCACGGCGGCGAAGCCGGAGGCCGAGATCATGATGAAGCCGATCAGGGCCATCATGCGCATGCCGCTGGTGAACAGATCATCGGCTTCGCGCCAGCGGAAGATGCCGCCCATGGACAACAGCGAAAAGCCCACCAGGCCACCCAGGATCATCGAGCCGGTATAGAGCTGGATGCCGAGCGCAGCGACGATCGCGATCACCGACATGATCAGGCCCAGGGTGTGAGGCTCCTCGATCTCGCTGTGGTCGTGGCCATGGCCGTGGGCCGGGGTATTGCCGAGCTCCACCTCGTCATAGACCCGAGGCTTGCGGTAGGACAGGAACACCGCCACCAGAAGCCCGAGGAACATGCCGGCGACCGGCACGCCCATGGCCATGGGGACCATGGCACGGTCGATCTCGAGGCCCAGTGCGGCGCCAGCCTCGTTGATGTTGGCCAGCAGGATGTCGTTGAGGAAGATCGCCCCGAAGCCTACCGGCAGCAACATGTAGGGCGCGGTCAGGCCGAAGGTCAGGGTACAGGCGACCGCGCGGCGGTCCATCCTGAGCTGATTCATCACCTTGAGCAGCGGCGGAATCAGGATCGGAATAAAGGCGATGTGGACCGGAATCAGGTTCTGGGAGGAGATCGCCACCAGCAGCACGCTACCGATCAGCAGGTACTTGACCGTGGCCTGACGGGACGCGCTGGACTCCTGCCCCAGCAGAGTGATGAGGCGGCGTGCCAGCAGGTCCGGCAGGCCCGAGCGAGAGATCGCCACGGCGAAGGCACCGAGGGTGGCGTAAGCCAGCGCCACCTTGGCACCGCCACCGACACCGTCGTTGAAGGCCGCCAGGGTGTCCTCGATGGACAGACCACCGGCCAGGCCGCCCACCAGCGCCCCTACCACCAGGGCCAGCACCACGGAGACCCGCGCCAGCGACAGTCCCACCATCACCAGCACGGCAAGGATTACAGCGTTCATAGACGAATCCAGGTTTATGTTCGAGAAAGGGTTTGCGCAATCGAGGCTTGTCGGAAAAGCACCTGCGCTCGCCGGCTTTTCGTGCCGAGCCTGGTGCCTGGCGAGACGGCCTCGACTGCCGTACGCGACGGCGCCTGGGCATTTCGCCGGTAACAGGCGGCGCGAATGGTACCAGAAAAGTCCTGTGGCCGGGATGTCACCAAAGGGTCATGAGGCGGTTATCTGACTGACACACGCCTCGTCGATACTACCTCTGTGTTCAGGCGACACCGGGCAAGGGACACTGCCCCTCGAGCGTCACGGAGGCGACGGCGCGGGAAGCGCCAAGGGAGCAACACGGGCACAGGGAAGCTGCCCCAAGGAGGAAAGACGGCTAGCTGCGCCACGACTCAAGGGTCGTGGCGCCTTTCTTTGTGGCCATCGTGCAGCCGCCTGGTTGTGTAAACCGTCCTAGGGCTTGTCTGAAAAGTGCCTGCACTCGGTAATACGGCGTTAAAAATCGGATCAAAATGCTCATTTACACCCCGTAAACTGCGCTTTCTCACCGATTTTTGCCTTGTCTAACCTTCGCTCGTCGACTTTTCGGACAGCGCCTAGTCGCTGTGCGTATCGCTGTCTGTGTCGATATCCACTTCGCTATCCGTCGGGACCAGGTTCAGCCAGTCGGCGTAGCGCGCCAGGTCATGGCGATCTCCGTTGGTCGCCGGTGACAACCGACCTCGACAGACGTCGCGATACAGTCGCTGCAGTCTTGCCGTCAGGCTATCGGCGGCTATCGGCTCAGCGACCCCGGGTGCCCCGGCACGGGCGCCGATATGGCGACCATCGAGCTCCCGCAACGGCAGTATCTCGGCGGCGGTGCCGGTAACAAAGGCCTCGTCGGCGATGTACAGCTCATCGCGGGTGATTCGGCGCTCCTGCACCTCCACGCCCAACACCTCACGCGCCAATCGGATCACGCTGTCCCGGGTGATCCCCTGCAGGCAGGAGGTGACCTCCGGGGTGTGCAACACCCCGTCTCGATAGAGAAAGACATTGGCCGCGCTGGCCTCGGCCACGTAGCCTTCGGCGTCAAGCATGATCGCCTCGTCAAAGCCCGCCTTCACCGCGGTATTCAATGCCAGCATGCTGTTGACGTAGTGGCCGCTGGTCTTGGCCCGACAGGCGCTGATATTGACGTGATGGCGCGCCCAGGACGAGGTCAGGGCCCTGAGCCCGACGGCAGCGGTCTCGGCGCTGACGTAGGGGCCCAGGTCCCAGGCCACCACCATCACCTGGCAGCTCAACGCCTTGGCGCGCAGCCCAAGGCCCTCGGGACCGAGAAACACGGTGGGCTTGAGATAGGCATCGGTCAGTTCGTTGCGGACCAGGCACTGGCTTTGCGCCTCGATCAGCTCTTCATGGCTCCAGGGCACCTCGAGGTCGAGGATATGGGCGCTGTCCAGCAGGCGTCGGGTATGCTCGTGGACCCGAAACAGCCGGGCATTGCCGTTGTCGTCACGATAGGCGCGCACCCCCTCGAAGCAGCCCATGCCATAGTGCAGCGAGTGGGTCAGCAGATGGGTCGTGGCCTCCCGCCAGGGCAGCCATTCGCCGTTCTTCCAGATCCAGCCGTCGCGCTGGTGCAGTCCGCTCATGTGCCTGGCTCCCTGTCCCTGTTCCTGTTTGCGTCGCTGTCCCTGCCACAGACGCAGGCGATAGCCTCTTCAGCCTGGCTGTCGTCGTGGGCCTCGGTGATCTGCCCAGGCCAGTCGCGCCGCCAGCCGTCGATCAGTTCGCGCTGGTGGGGCTGCAGTGCCTGATAGCCCCAGGCAGCGATCTCGTCGTTCTGTGGGTCATCCACGCCGATGTCGCTGTCGGCCAGCGCCTGAATCACGGCATGGCCGCACAGCGGGACATAGCCTTCCGAGTAGCCACCTTCGTGGACGACCACCAGGCGCCCTTCACAACATCGCTGAGCCAGCGCCTTGACCGACTGGGCCATGCGCCCGAAGGCATGGCTATTGAGCAGCATCTTGCCCAGCGGGTCCTTGGCACAGGCGTCATAGCCACAGGCCACCACGACCAGATCCGGCGCGAAGGCCTCGATGGCCGGCAGCACCAGGCGCTCGAACGCATAGTCGTAGGCGCCAAGCCCCGAGCCCGGCGGCAACGGCAGGTTGAGGCAGGACCCCGACGCGCCCTCACCGCCCTGCTCGTCGAAGCCACCGGTCTCGAGCGGATAGTTGCCGGCCTGGTGCAGCGATACCGTCAGCACCTCGGGGTCGTCCCAGAAGGCGCTCTGCTGGCCGTTGCCGTGGTGCACGTCCCAGTCGAGGATCGCCACCCGCCGCACCAGCCCCAGTGCCTTCGCTCGCATCACCGCCACCGGAATATTGCCGAGCAGGCAGAAGCCGCGACCGCGATCGGCTTCGGCGTGGTGCCCCGGTGGACGGCACAGCGCATAGGCGCTGGCGTGGGTGCCACGGGCCACCGCCTCCACCGCTGCGATGGCAAGCCCGGCGGACTGCCGGGCGCTGGCAAGACTGCCCGGGCGATAGGGCGCGGCCTCGCCGGCATCGCCACCCAGGCCCGCATCACCCGCCTCCAGCGCATCAAGGTAGTCTTTCGTGTGGAAGCGCTGCAGGTCCTCGCGGCCGGCCGCCGGCGGCTTTACCACCTCAAGCTCGTCGATCAGCCCGCTGACCTCCAGCAGGTTCTTGAGACGGCGCTTGCTCTCCGGGCTCTCCGAGGCTGGCTGGGGCTGCAGCCAGGGCCCTGGCGCCGAAAATACCCCGATCGCCCCCTGGTCGTGCCAGAAGCAGCGCTCGTGCCAATAAAAGCCGGTCGTCTTGCTGTGGCTCATGGGTGACCTCAGGCCTGGGGCAAGGCGGCCACCACCATGATCTCGACCTTCCACTCCGGCCGGGCCAGGCGCGCTTCCACCGCGGCACGCACCGGCGGACGACCGGGGCTGACCCAGGCGTCCCAGGCGGCATTCATCTCGTCAAACTCGGCCATGTCGGTAACCCACACCTGGGCCGAGATCAGTCGATCCTTGGAGGTCCCGGCCTTGGCCAGCAGTTCGTCGATTCGCGCCAGCACCTGCTCGGTCTGGCCGCGCATGCCTTGGCTGGCGTCCGCCGGTACCTGGCCGGAGAGGTAGACGGTGCCATTGTGAACGGCGATCTGGCTCATGCGGTCGTTGCTGTCGTGAAGGGTCGGGCTCATGGTGTTTTCCTTGTGAGAGATCATCCGCGGGAGATCGTTGGGCTAAGTATTGAGCTGCATCAGGCTTTATCAGGCTTTATCAGGCTTTATCAAGCTATGGTCAGGCGTCGTTGAATCCGCGCAGGAAGGCGGCCAGGTTATGGCTCAAGGCCGCGGTCGGATAGCCGCCCTCCTGCACCAGCACGGTGGGCAGACCCAGCTCACCGATCTGGCGACCGATGGCGACGAAGTCCGGGGTTTCAAGCGTCAGCCCCGCCAGCGGGTCGTCCTTGTGGGCATCGAGTCCCAGCGCCACGACCAGCGCGTCCGGGCTGAAGCTCGCCATGGCGTCGAGCAGCTCATCGAGACCGGCCTGAAAGGCCTCGATACCGCTGCCCAGTGCCAGCGGCACATTGAGGTTGGCGCCGAGTCCAGGACCGATACCGGTCTCGCCGGCACCGCCCCAGTAGTAGGGATAGAAGTCGCTGGGATCGACGTGCAGCGATCCTGTCCAGACGTCGCCACGGTCGTAGAAGATGTCCTGGGTGCCGTTACCGTGGTGGAGGTCGATATCGAGGATCGCCACCTGGGACACATGCTCGCGCAGCACCGTGGCCGCCAGGGCCGCGTTGTTCAGAAAACAGAAGCCCCCGGCACGATCGGGACCGGCGTGGTGCCCCGGCGGACGACACAGAGCGTAGGCGGTGCCGCCGCCGGCGACGATGCTTTCGGCGGCGGCCTGGGCGGTAGCGGCACTGGCCAGGATGCCCTGAAAGCTGGTCTCGGTCATCGGACAGGCCATGTCGTGCATGTGCCAGCCCACCTGCCCCACCGGATGGCGCGGGTAGTGCTTGCCGCCGCCGCAGGGATGGACGTTCGGCGCCACGAATTCGGTGGCGTCCGGCAACGCCTGCCAGCGGGCATGGATGGTCTCGAGAAAATCCAGGTAGCGCTCGCTGTGGATCTCCTTGAGACGCTCCCTGAGCGTGGGACTGTCGACCTCGGCCGGCGCTGTCAGGGCCAGGCCGACCTCAGCCAGGCCTTCGCTCAGAAGCTCCGCCCGGCGGGGCCCTTCGGGGGAATCGGTAAGGGCTCCACGCTTCAGGAACTGAGGCGGCGCGTGACGTTCCTGGTCAGGATGGTAGAAAAGTTTCATCTGCATCTGTCTCCGGTGATGACGCTCCGTCACTGCTCACGTCAGTCGAGCAGCGAGGGGATCCATGTCGATAGTGCCGGAAAACCCGCCAGCAACACCACTACCAGGATAAAGGCGGTATAAAACGGCAGCGACGCCAGGATCGCCTTTTCGTAGGGGACCTGGGCGATTCTTGCCGCCGTCATCAGCGTCATGCCCACCGGTGGCGTGACGTTGGCGATGTTGAGGGTGACGATCATGACGATGGCGAAGTGCAGTGGATCGAAGCCCAGGCTGACCATCGCCGGCACCACCACAGGGCCGATGACCACTAGCGCCGGCAGTACATCCATGACCGTGCCGATGACGATCAGCAACAGGCACACCAGCAAGATCTGCACGAAGGCGACATCGCTCAGGGAGGTGATCAGGCTCGCCGCCTCCCGGGCGACGCCAGAGCGGGTGACAAACCAGCCGAGCACCGCCGAGGTCGCCAGCAGAAAGAACACGACACCGGAAAACTTGACCGTGGTCACGAGCGCCTGGGCCACCTTGGCCAGGGTCAGGTTGCGATAGAACAGCATGCCGATCAGGATCGCGTACACTGCGGCAAAGCCCGAAGCCTCGGTGATGGTGGTCATGCCCGAGAGTATCCCGCCGAGGATGATCAACGGCACCAGCATGGCCGGCAGCGCCGAGAAGAATGCCAGCAGAGCCATCTTCAGCGGCGTCGGCGCCTGCTTGGGGTAGCCCCGCCGCCAGGCCAGCACGATGCTGGTGGCCAGCAGTGCCACGGTCATCAGAATGCCCGGCACGATGCCTCCGGCAAACAGGTCGATGACCGAGACGTCCCGCAGCAGGGTGGCGTACACCACCATCACCACGCTTGGGGGAATGATCGGCCCGATGATCGAGGAACAGGCGGTGATCGCCGCCGCGTATTCGGCGTCGTAGCCCTGCTTCTTCATCTCCGGAATCATGATCTTGCCGATCGCCACGGTATCGGTAATGGCGGCCCCGGTCAGCCCGGCGAAGAACAGCGACACCGTCACGTTGACGTGAGACAGCGCCCCCCTCACCCGACCGAACAGCGCATTGTTGAAGGCGATCAGCTTCTGGGTCAGCCCGCCCTGGTTCATCAACTCGGCGGTAAAGATGAAGTACGGCACGGCGATCAGCATGTAGCCGGAGACACCGGAGAACATGCGATCGGCGATGATCCCCACCAGGCGCTCGCCGCCCAGCTCATAGACCCCGGCAACTCCCGAGATCGCCATGACCACGGCGACCGGGGCGCCGATCGCCAACACCAGGATAAAGGCCAGAATCGCGGCGGTCATGAGCGTGGCTCCCGGGCGACAGCGTCGCCTTGTGGTGAAGAGGGATCGGCGGATTCGACACGGCTGTCGACCGCCTGCTCGGCGTTGCTGCCGGCGCCATTGTCATTGGAATGGATCGCCTGCTCGATCACCGCGTCGCTGTCGATGAAGTGCTCGAGCAGTGCAAAGCCGTGCACCAGATGCAGCGCGATGATGGCGCCGGTCAGCGGCACCGCGAAGGTGGTCCACTTGTAGGAAATCTGAATACTGTCGGACACCATGTAGCTCTGGCGGGCGTTGGAGAAGAAGTCCCAGCCGTAGAACATCATCAACACCGCCAGCGCGCCGATGACGGCCAGAGTCGCGCCGGCTGCCAGCACCACCAGCGGGCGCGGCAGCAGCTTGACCAGCAGTGTCATGGCCACGTGCTCGCCGGAATGCAGCGCGATGGTCGAGGAGATGAGCCCGATCCACGGCAGGAACAGGCGGGCCAGGGAATAGGTCCAGCTGAGCGCCCCGCCGGTAAACAGGGTGTACAGAAACCCGGTGAACGAAATACCCAGCATGGCCAGGACGCAGCCGACGCAGAACACGATGGCGAGGCGATTGACGCCGTCGCTCAGGCGCTGGAGCCAGGCCTGAAGAGATCGCAGTGATGACATGACAGGAGAACTCGGGCAAGGCGGTGGGCACTGGCGGGGCGGCCTGGCCGCCCCGCCGCGACAATCACTGGCCGTAGCGGCTGTAGGCCTCTTGCGGCAGCGACTGGCGCAGGCCATCGACCTCGGCCAGCAGGTCGTCGATCAAGGCGGCGTCGAGCCCGAAGTCATCGACGATCCAGCTCTTCCAGGCCGGACGCGCCACCTCGGCCATGCGCTGGCGCTCTTCTGCCGGCATCAGGTAGCACTCATCGAAGATCTCGCAGGACGTCTGCCAGCTGGCGGTCGCCAGCATGCCGGAAGCGCCATGGCTCAGGCTGACCGCCTCACGGGCGGCGTTGGTGATGACCCGCTGGTGCTCCTCGGGCAGCTCCTGAAACCAGCTCTCGCTGACCATCCAGCTGGCGCTGTTGTAAACGTGCCCGGTCAGGGTGGTGTAGTCGGTCACCTCATCCAGGCCGAAGGTGGTGTTGATCACCGGCGCGTTGAACTGACCGTCGGCGAGTCCGGTCTCCAGCGCGGTGATCAGCTCGCCCCACGGCAGCGGTGTGGCGGAGGCACCCAGCGCCTCCATGGTGGCGACGTGGGCCGGGTTTTCCTCGGTGCGGATGTTGAGCCCCTCGAGGTCGTCGACGGTCTTGATCAGCCGCTCGTTGTTGGTGAAGGCGACAAAGCCGCCACCATCATCGAAGGTCCCCAGATACCGCATGTCCGCCTGTTCGATGGCGCCCTGCATGAAGTCGGCGAACCACTCGCCATCGAAGAAGGCCCAGGCCTGGCGCCAGTCATCGAACAGGAAGGGGGCCGTCACCGCCTGATACTCGGGGTAGAACGACGACATCGCGCCGGAGGTCAGAATGGCGGACTGCAGCGCCCTGCCTCCGGCCTGGACCTGGGAGCCGGTCTCCACCTCGGAGCCCATCTGGCCGCCACCGAAGATGCTGACGGTGACGTCGCCTTCGGTGCGACTTTCCACCAGCTCCTTGAAGTGGACCAGGGCAGGATAGATGGCGTTGTTGGTCAGGTTCTCGGGGATCAGGGTAGCGATGGCCATCTCGTAGGACTGAGCCTGCGCCTGGGACGCCATCAGCGCCAGCGGCAACGCCGCGAGCGCCAGCATCGGCGCTCGTCGCCGCTGTCTGGACTGTTGGCCACGGCCACGCCGGGCGCCTACCCCTTGGTTATCGTGCGAGCGGCGGTCAGCCGAAATACGATCGTCAGTGTGGGCGGAGGCAGGAAGGGAGGTCGAAGACATCGGTAACTCCGGTTGTTGTCATGGTTGTTGTCATTGTTGATGGCGCCGAATCGGGGCCGGCGCCGAGTGACTCCTTTTCAGGCTATGCGCGAAACCCATCGTCAACTTGCCCGAGACTACGAAAACCTTGCCCGGAACTCAGGCAAACCGTGTCGTCGGCCACAACGTCACCGCAACGAGAGGAGAAAAGTGACAGGTGGCTGAGCGCGAGAGCCGAGAGAGGCTGGCTGAATCGCTGTTTAGAAACCTGAGCGTTCCTGGGAGGGCGCCACCCCATGAACCCTGCGATAGGCTCGGGAAAAACTGCCCTGGTCACGAAAGCCCACCAGCGCCCCAATCTGCCCCAGCGGCAGCTCGCTGTGACGGATCAGCGCCTGGGCGTGGCTCAACCGACGGCGGCGAACATAGGCCTGCGGCGTCATCCCGGTGGCCTGGCGAAAGCTGGCGTGGAAGTGACCGGGGCTAAGCGCGCACAAGGACGCCAGGTCATCCACGCGAATGTCGCTGGCCAGGTGCCTATCGATCCAGTCATCCAGCAGACGCAGATCGAGCCGACCGCTGACGCCCGTCGATCGTGCAGGGGCACAGGTTTCGCTGGAAGCCTCCAGATGGAGATAGAGCGCGCGCAACAGAAGCGCTGCGATATCGTTGCCCAGGGTGGGGAATTGATCCAGTTGCCGCATCAGGCTGTCGGCAAGCCGCTGCAGATCGGGGGGCACCGCGAAGAAACGCGGTCGCTCGAACAGTCGGGCCACGTCGACGTCCGGCAGCCCGAAGACCATCGGCACGTCGAGCACGAAGGTACGATTGTTGCCGTCTCCCAGGTAGTCGTGATGGCAGTTGCCTGGAATCAGGCAACCACGCTCGGCGGTGACCCGTTGCTCCCGCCCCTCAAGGGATAGTTCGGTACTGCCGCAGGTGGGCAGAATCAACTGGTGGTAGCCGTGCACGTGGGAGACGTGCTCGTTGGCCAGGGTCTTGGTCCTGAGATCGATCCGGCTCACGATCGCCTCGCCTGAAGAAGATACCTCTACCATGCCGCTCACCGAACAGCCTGACAAGCCGGGACGAACGCCCGGCTTCACGCGACCTCAACGCTTGTCGCCTGGGCATCCTTGTAGCAGTGTCATGGCGGCCGTTGTCAGAATCGACGTCTTCTCAACAGCGACCCTTCTTGGCCTGCCCCGGCGGACAGAAGTCGCCACGCCGATCGTGGTCGTCGTAATAGCGATCATGGTCATGATCGTGATCATCGTGGCGATGGCGGTCACGGTCCCAATCGCGATCATGCCGGTCGTCGTCACGGTGGTAATCGCGATCACGATGGTCGTCGACGACGATCAAGGGCTCTGCACTGATCCGTGCGGGATCGTAACTGCATCCCGCAAGACCCATCAGCACGAGCAAAAGTACGGCTGTACTCACTGTCTTCATGCGCACTTCCCGGCCACCTTCAGCAACGACCCTTCTTGGCCTGCCCCGGCGGACAGAAGTCGCCACCGTCATGATCTCGATGGTCGCGATGATCGTCATCGATGATGATCAGCGGCTCCGGCGAGACCCGTGCGGGGTCGTAGCTGCAGCCCACCATCAACACGGCCATCACCAGGAAAACAATCCGTCCAGCGGTTCGCATATGCATGACTCCTTCCGTTCAAATTGGCACCAGACTAACGCAAACGTCACCTTTTCACCGCTGTGGACGTCTTGCAACACCCGGTGTCTGTCAACAGCGACAACCATTCTCTGGATCCGGCGCCCACAAAAATGCCGCTCCCGGGGGAGCGGCATTCACACGGTTGGCAGTGGCAAGCCTGTCAGAACAGCTCGTCGGGCTGCTGCTGGGGCAGGCCCTGCAGATCCAACGGAACGACCACATCGGGCACTTCCTGAGCAGACTCGCCCTGCTCGGCGGCCACGGTGAAGCGCGACGACGGCACCACCTGGTCGGTTTCCTCCGGCGGGACACCGTTGCCTTCGTACATCGGCTTGATACCCTCGATGACGAACATGTTGTCGTTGTAGTCGAGGTTGGACCCGGAATAGTCCTGAAGCACCAGATAGGTATCAGGAATCTCGTTGCCTTCATCGTCCAGTGCCTTGAACACGCGAACGTAGTAGCCACGCTCCAGATCCGGAGCATCAGCCGGCGGGTTGCCCTTGCCGGGAGGATTCAACGAGGGATCGGAGGACAGGGTCGCCACCTCGAGGCCGAACAGATCGTTGCCTCCCCAATTGTCGGGAATATCATCACGCGTGAAGGTTCCCTCTGGCTGGTTACCCTCCAGCGTTATCGGCAGAAACGACTGGTTCTGATCCTCCGCGTGCCGGATCAACTTGATATCCTGGGAGGTATTCTTGAAGGCATGGAGACCAAAGGCCGCGACGCCAGCACCGTGGAGAGCCACGATCTGGGTCACCTTGGCTTCATCGACCCCGTCGGCCAGGGTCCAGTAGCGCGACAGCACTTCTTCCTCGCTGACGGCGCGATAGAAACCGTAGTCGTCGAAGGCCGAGCCTCTGGCGCCACCGTCCGTCGGAATCCCCCCGATACGGTTGCCGAATCCCGCCACATTCCAGACCTCGTCTACCGTCGGTTCCCAGCCGCCCTCATCCTGAGCCTGCCAGAACCCGGCAAGCGTCAGCTCCTGAACCGGGGAATCGGCGTCGTTGGTTACCAGTCGCAGACTCCCGAAGAAGCTGCCGTCATCGGCGTTGGTAGCGGGCGGACGATAATTCGCTCGATCGAACAGTACATCGATTTCGAGCGACTCCCCCGGCGCCAGCGTCAAGCCTTCGAGGGCCGCCGCGTCGACGAGTACGAAGGGGCCGTCCAGGGAGACATCGAGAATCATCAAGGGTTCGCTGCCATCGTTGGAAATGATAGCGGTAGCGCCTTCCTTGAAGTCCCTATCCGGGCCACCAACGTCGTTTTCTTCCAGATAGTTGAACAGCAGGCGATCACTGAAGTAGTTGACGTCACCGCTCTCCAGACGCGCTTCGGCGTCGGCAACGACAGAGACGGGCGTCACGTCCAGATAGTCGATGCGCTGACTACCCAGGTCATCGGAGACGATGTGCAGACGGTATTCGGTCCCGGGCTCCAGCTCGACGTAGTAGGACTCTTCACCCGCCGTGCCGGCTCCGGGGAAGGTCATCAGGGTCAACGACTCGCCATTGAGACTGAGCGCCAGATCATCGCCACGCAGCACACCGGCATTGGCCGCCAGATCGAGCCGATAGAGCCCCTTGGTGTCGACCTCAAAGAAGAAGTCCGCGCTGCGCGGGTCGACGCTGAGCGCCGAGATGCCTTCCTCGAGCTCGATGCGTGTGCCCTCGGTGGCGTCGGCTGGGCCAAGGATGGAGGCGCGGATGGCTTCGAGCGATTGATCCGGCACCCACAGCAGATCGATATTCGGGCCGACCGCTTCCGGGGCCGTCAACACCAGCGTATTGATGCCGGCCTTCAGGCTGACCACCACGTTCTGATACACCCAGTCCGAGTTGTTTTCGCTGAGCCCTTCGAATCTCAGATTGGGCTGCGCAACGCCATTGATGCCGAAGGTCAGGGGTCGATCAGACTTGGTCTCGGACAGGTGGTAGCGGAAACCGATTTCATAGCTTCCCGCTTCGTCGACGCGAATCGACCAGGTAATGGTCTGATCCTCCGACCCCTTGTAGTCGACGTAGGCATTCTCGGACACGTTACGATCATCGGCCACCTCGACCACCCTGGCACCGTTGAGCAGAGCCCCCTCTGCCTCGTAGATATCGAAGCCGGGTGAAGGCTCATGAATCACCTCCAGTTGATCCACGTTCGGCCCGGCCTGTGATACCGACTGCAGTCGCACCTCGACCTCGCCAGGGTTCAGATTCACCTCAATGTCCTGGGTCATCCAGAAACGCCAGCGGTCGGATCCCTCGAGGCTGTCCGGCGCCGGCGGGAAGTCGGCGATACCGACACTCTGGCCATTGACGAAGACTTCCAGCGGGCGGTCCGAAAAGCCACCATTGGCGTAGCGCACCCGCAGCACGGTATCGCCACCATCGCCGGCTTCCACGGTAAAGCCGAAGGTGATGGCGTCCTCGGCATTCCTGCCGAAATCGGCGTATCCGCCACCGACGCCGTCGTTGTCGTCCAGATTGCCATCATTGCCGAAGCTGCCCGGTTGCAGTCCCGGTACCTCACTGGCGATCCCTTCACGGATGATGATCTCGGCACCACCGCCCTCGCTGATAGTGGCGCTGGTACCATCACCCGGGGTGTTGTCCTCGGCCTGGATGGTGGCCAGTACCCGCGTCATGTCAGTGCCCCCCCCGGTCGACGTCGGCTCGACCGGATCCAGGCGGACCAGCTGACTTTCGCCGGTCAGTCGGTTGAGGGTGACCAGGTACAGGCGTCCAGTGGCCGGATTTTCGATGATATCCAGGGGATCGGTGTAGGTAATGACCCGCCCCTCTGCATCTCTCAAGACATCGTCACCGATGACCTTGCCCTCAGCATTCACCGTGATCCAGCGAACATCGTCCCCCCCGGAGTACTCGGTAAACAGCAGACTGCCCTTGAAGGCGTCACCAAAGGTATCGCTGACGTACTCGGTCACGCCGTTGGCAGAACGATTCTCTCCCAGCGAGTAGGCGTCATCGATGCGATAGTTGGGGTCGGGCTGGATACCCGGATCATAGGACGTGACCTCATTGATGTCTTCCAGGCGGGTCGGGTTGCCGCCGTTGAGGATAAACTCGTCGTGCAGTGGATTGGGGTGGCCGTAGTAGCCGCCCTGCTCGACCTTGAACAGGTAGTCGTCCTGCTTGGCCACGTTGGTGACCGACTCGTCGATCAGCGTAGAGGGATCGTCCGGTACGGCGCCGCCCGCCGCCGACCCGTTGGTCGGCGTGTACAGGTAGCCGTTGGAGTGCCAGACCAGGTCGTAGGCATTGCGAATACCGGTGGCGAACACCTTGACCACGGCGTCATCGGCATAAGGATCGTAGAAGGTCTCCAGCACGACACCATCGGCGCCCTGAACGCTGGCGACGCCATTTTCGTCAAACACCAGAAAGCGTCCATCCCCCATGGGAATCGGGTCGTTCTTCAGATCGTTGTCATCATCGACGAAGCGAGTCTGGTCGTCCGGTAACGGCTCGGTGGTGACGTCAAAGCCTCCCTCCGGCGGCGTCCGGGACGGATCCACTTCCAGCACGGCACCGGCCAGCAGGCGTTCGGGCCGGTTGCCCCAGGCACTGTCATCATCACCCATGGCGGTGTTGGAGCCCTGGGTCAAGTAAAGCAGATGGGACGGCTCATCCGGCGACGTTTCAGCATCGAACGCCGGATTCTCGCGGAACTCGATGCTGTTGGTGACGTGATCCGCCACCGAACGGGGGAGTCCGGTCAGATAGACCTCGGCGCTGCCGCTGAAGCTGCCCCCCTCGTCCAGGGTTATCTTCAACAACCGCCCGCTGAAGTCGGGGGTCGAGGTGTCGCGCCCGGACAGCGGGATCGGATAGTTATCGGTCACCCACAACACCTGAGGATCGGTCGGATCCACGGCGATACCGATAATGCCACGCCGATTGTTGAAGGCGTCGGTGTCCGGCTGCATGAACGGATCAAGCGCCAGCGCCAGGACGTCACCGTCCCCTAGCGAGCCATCTTCCGGGTCCAGCGCATAGCGCACGATCTGTCCGCCCATACTGACCACGTACAGCGCGTCACCGGTCGCGCTGACCTCCAGGGAGGTGAAGCCAAAGGCACCGTCGACGGCACCATCCAGCTCCACCGTGCCTTCAAAGGCCACATCGCTGGGCAGAATGTCCGGCTCGGCGCCAGTGACAACGGTATTGGTGTACTTCAGGAATTCTCGAGTGGGCGAGTTGCTGTCACTGTTGTCGCCACGATCCTGGAAGCCATTGATCACCAGGCTGTAGCTGGTAAAGGGCTTGAGCGTCTGCTTCGGAGAAAGGGTCAGCGAATCGAAACCACCGGTGGTGTTGATATCGAAGGCCACCTCGATGCCGGTGACGGTCTCGAACAGTCGCACCGAACCATCGCTGAGGCTCTCCAGCAGCGTGCCTCCTCGGCCCTCGACCACCTGAACCCCGACAAAGATATCGGAGGTGGGATCGACGCCGGTGGGCAGGCTGCCGTCCTCGCTGTCCAGATCCACCTCGACGGTATTGGACCCTACTCCGGCGATGGCCCGGGCATCGACAAACTGCGCATAGTCTTCGCTCGCCGGCTGCTCATCTCCAGGCGTCAGATCCGGTAGAGGACGAATCTCCACGTACTGCAGCTTGACGTTCTTGCTGTCGATACCGAGTGCGTCCAGGGTCAGACGACCATCGGAGACCTCTACCACCCGGGTAACCAGGTCAGAGCGCAGGCCCTCGGTATCGTTGGTCGCGTTGGCGTCGAGGGGGAAGTCGCTGGGACGACCTGGCGCAAAGGCATCATTGAAGGCGCTGCCTTCGGCATTGACGCTGTAGTAGGCGTCGAAGTTGCCCGACACATCACCCACCGACAGCGTCACCTCATAGAAGCCGGGCTCCAGCTCTATCTCCCAACCGGCATCGACGAAGCCGTCGCGCTCGCTGGTCATCTGGGCAAAGGTCGCCTGGCGCGGGTCCAGGCCGACGAAGCGCTCGGAACGATCCACCAGGGTAAAACCACCCTGGTTGGCCAGCGATAATGGATTGGTGCCGTTCTCTGTTCCGTCGGCGATGCTTTCCTCGGTGACCCAGCCGTAGCGGTAGGTCTTGCCATCCACTATCAGCGACTGCATGCCGAAGGCCTGACCGGTATCCGCGACATGGCCCTCGGGCACATCGGCGCCCTGGGGCTGAAAATTGATCCTGAAGGTCTCTCTATCGCCTGCCTCGACGATCATCGGCGACAGCTTTACCACATCAAGATTGGGGCCGCCCCTGCCGATGTTCTCCAGGCGTACCGTGTGCGTCCCTGCCTCGAGCTCGAGTTCAAGCGATTCTTCCCGCCAGCGTTCCCAACCCTCGTCGCCAGCCCCGGTGGAAGCAAACTGGAACTCGCCGACCTCGACGCCATCAATGTAGAGCGTCATGGGGCGATCTGTGCTGCCACCATTGGCATAGCGAGCGTCCAGTCGGAAACTACCGCCGTTCTCCACGGTCACTTCAAATATCCCGGCGTCGCCGACGTCGTTGCCCAGGTCAAGGTAACCTTCCCCGCTGTAACCCGGCCTGAGCGAATCCACGCCGTCGCTTTCCAGGCGCGCAGCGGTATCGGCCGGGCGGCTTGGATCCGACTCCTGATCGTCGATGGTGAAGGTTTCTGCCTCGAACGACATGATGCCAGTTTCGGGCTCGGGTTCTGGTTCTGGTTCGTCTTCCACCTTTACCAGTGTCAACTGATCCAGGTTGGGTCCCTGGTCCACGCCGCCCTGCTCTGCCGTCGGAATCGACAACAGCAGCTGATGCGTGCCCGGCTCAAGCTCAAGGTCGACTGTCACTTCCTGCCAGCTGCTCCAGCTACCTGAGCCGGGAAAGCTCACCGACGTCGTGACGCCGCCATCCACCTGAAGCGCCAACGGACGATCACTGTTGCTGCCGTTGGCGTAGCGCAGGGTCAACTGATAACTGCCAGCCTCCTCGACGCTGACGTCATACTGGACACCGTCTCCGGGGTCCCGGCCAAGATCCACGTAGGCATTGTCGATGGCGCCCGGCCTGGCATTGTCCCCGGATATCACCTCCGTCACGGCCTTCTGGGACCCGCTGTCGAGGTCGATGATGGTGCCTACCTCTGCCTGCCATACCAGCAGACCGGTGTCCGATGGCACAGCTAACGCCTGGGCGGCTCTACCCGCGACAGAACTGACCACCTCTTCTTTGCTGCTCATGGTGACTCCAAATTTTTTTCAAATGTCATGCACCATGAAAACCCTTTTACATTTGGAAACAAATAGCCAATATCTCACGCCAACATCAGATAAAAAGAAAAATTTTCTATCCAACTACCTCGCCTCGATCAAGGTTTTTCTAAAATGACAAAAACCTTTCATTCGCATATTAATCTTACGAAAACACTCTTTCCTTTTTAAAAACAAATACCTTTTGTATCACTAATATCGTCGCTGACGAAAACAGCAAACATATTTTCAAAAAAACAACGATAAAACACCAAAATAATCTTTTTATTTCTTCATTCTTTTTGCCAAAACAACCATCTGTGTAAGCTACTGAAAAGTCGTTTCAGCGAACTTCTCGCTGGCCTCTTTCTCCTTGCTAACTCCATACTGCACCCCATCACCTATCGGGCACCACGCGATACGACGCCTGACGTCACTCTTTCTTCTGCCTGTCCCTACCACCAAGCACTTCGCCGTAAACCCAAAAAACGAGATGCCTTTACATGACCCCCACCCGCTACAGCATTCGGGAGGCGATGCTTCACTGCCGGCGCGGACTCTTCGACGTCGGCCTGTTCAGCCTGTTCATCAATCTGTTGATGCTGGTGCCATCGCTCTACATGCTGCAGGTCTACGACCGGGTACTGACCAGCCGCAGCGTCGAGACCCTTGTCATGCTGACGCTGGTCGTCGTGTTCCTGTTCGCCGTCATGGGCGGACTCGAGTGGGTTCGCTCTAGACTGCTGGTACGCATCGGCAACGCCCTTGACGAACGACTCCAGCCAGCGGTCCATCAGGCCATCTACGATCAGGCCCTGCGCCGTCCGGGTGCCACCTCGACCCAGGCGCTGGACGACTTGACCACGCTGCGCCAATTCGTCTCGGGGCCCGCCCTGCTGGCCTTCTTCGACACGCCATGGATCCCCCTCTACCTGGGGGTCCTGACCTTGTTTCATCCTCTCTACGGGCTCTTTGCCCTGGCCGCCGGCATCCTCCTGCTGGCCCTGGCCGCGATCAACGAGGCCTGCACCCGGGGACTACTGAAGCAGGCTGGCGCCCACCAGGTCGCCAGCCGCGATGAAACCGCCGCCAACTTGCGCAACGCCGAGGTGCTCCATGCCATGGGCATGCTGGAGAGCGTAAAACGGCGCTGGCAAACGCAGCACCGTGACTCACTCGCGCTGCAATCCCGGGCCAGCGATCGTTCAGGTGTACTCACCCACCTTTCGAAGATACTAAGGCTGCTGTCCCAGTCGCTGATCCTCGGCCTGGGGGCATGGCTGGTGCTGAAGGCGGAGTTGACACCGGGGATGATGATCGCTGGTTCGATCCTGCTGGGACGGGCCCTGGCCCCCATCGATCAACTGATCAATGGCTGGAAGAGCTTTATCGCCGCCCGTAACGCCCGTGAACGCCTGGGCCAACTCGTCGCCAGCGAAGCACCACCACCGCCGATGCCGCTGCCCGCGCCGACGGGCCAGCTTTCTCTTCAGCAAGTCTGCGCCGGCCCGCCCGGGGCCACTGTCGCCACACTCAACGCGATCAGCGTCGATCTGAAAGCTGGCGAACAACTCGCCATCGTCGGCCCGAGCGCCTCGGGCAAATCGACCCTGGCACGGGTAGCCCTGGGCATCTGGCCGAGTCTCGACGGTTGCGTGCGCCTCGATGGCTCCGATATCCAGCGCTGGGAACGCAATGCCCTGGGGCCCCACATGGGCTATCTGCCCCAGGACGTGGAGCTGCTGGCCGGCAGCATCGCCGAAAACATCGCTCGCTTCGGCCCGGTCGACGCCGAGGCAGTGCTCAAGGCGGCCCGCCTGGCCGGCGTCCATGAGTTGATCCTCAAGCTCGACGAAGGCTACGACACCACCATCGGACACGGCGGCACGGGGCTGTCGGCCGGCCAGCGTCAGCGTATTGGCCTAGCCAGAGCCCTGTACGGAGAGCCAGCGTTGGTGGTGCTGGACGAACCCGACGCCAACCTGGACGAGAGCGGTGAGCGGGCCCTGGTGGAAACCCTGGTACGCCTGCGCCGACTCACCACCACGACACTGGTCATCACCCACCGACAGCGCCTGCTGGCCCAGGTCGACCGGGTGATGGTCCTCGACGACGGTAGAGTGACGTCCCTGGCCCCGCCCTCCCCGGCCGGCGGGGTTCGGCTCAAGGGCGCTGTGCCCTCGGCGCGGGTGGTGAAGCAAGTCGCCGGTGCCGGTACATCTTCTTCGCCGCGCCCCCCGTCCGACCTTGCATCATCTCCCAGCTCGAGGACGCCACGATGAGCGCTCAAGCCTCTGCCTCGGCTTCCTTCAAGCCCCCCGCCATCGACTCGAGCTCGGCCGCCGCTGGTACCGAGGATCGCGTACCGGTGGACCTTCGGCCCTATCGCCGCTGGGGCTTTGCCATCCTGCTGGTGGCCTTCGGTGGCTTCGGTGTCTGGTCGGTCACCGCTCATCTGGCGGTGTCGGTGGTCGCCCCCGGTTCGGTCTCGGTGGAAAGCTTCACCAAGACGATCCAGCACCTGGAAGGTGGCATCGTCGCCGACGTGCTGGTCGAGGACGGCGATCACGTGGAAGCCGGCGACCCACTGATCGTGCTGGACGACACCCAGGCGCTGGCGCAACAGCGCATCGCCGAGACCGAGTACCTGATCACTCGGGCCAGTGAGGTGAGATTGCTGGCGGAACAGGCCGACAGCGACAGCCTGGCCTTTCCACAGGAACTGATCGCGTCCAGCAATTCGCGGGTGCAGGAGGTGCTGGGCGTGCAGCGGCGCCTGTTCGAGGTACGCCGGCAATCGCTGGACGATACGCTGGCCGCCCTGGACCAGCAGATTCTTCAACTGGAAGAGCAGATCACCGGCCTGGGGCAAACCCGTTCGATCACCCAGCAACGCATCGACTCGCTGGAAGGTGAGGTCGCCAACCACCGCAAGCTGTTTCGTGACGGCATGATCAGCAGCCAGCGTCTGCGTGAGCTGGAACGCGAGAGCCTGGAGTACCAGAGTGACAACGCGGGACACGCCTCGGAGATCGCCCGACTGCGCGCCCAGATCAGTGAAAACACCCTGAACGAGCAGATTCGCCTGCAGGAATTTCAACAGCAGGTGGGCGAAGCGCTACGTCAGGTCCAGGCCGAGGTCGCCGACGCCGAAGAGCGCCTGGTCGCCCTCAATGACACCCTCGCGCGCACGCGAATCACGGCCCCTGTGGCGGGTACCGTGGTGGACCTGCAGGTGCACACCCTGGGCGCCGTGGTACGTGGTGGCGACCCGCTGCTGGACCTGGTCCCGGCCGGCGACGGTTTCGTGATCGAGGCCCGCGTCCCCAACCACGATGTGGATCACCTCTACCCCGGCCAGTCGGCGGAAATCCGCTTCAGCGCCTTCAACCAGCGCCTGTCCAATGTCATCGATGGCGAGGTGGTCCGCGTCAGCGCAGACAGCTTCGAGGACGAAGCCACCCGCCAGCGCTACTACAAGGTCCGTGTCGGCGTGACCGACCTGGGCAAAACGCAACTGACCGACAACATGCGTCTTGTCGCAGGCATGCCGGCAGAGGTGATGATCCTCACCGGGGAGAGAAGCTTCGCCAGCTATATCACCAAACCGATCAACGATATGCTCGCCCGGGCCATGCGTGAGGAATGACGAAAGAGCAATCACCAAACCACTGATTCAATGGCGACATGCTCGCTAGGGCAATGCGCGAGGAATAGGTGAAGGGCAATAGCTGAAGACCAATCACCAAACCACTGATGCAATGGCGACATGCTCGCTAGGGCCATGCGCGAGGAATGACGAAAGAGCAATCACCAAACCACTGATTCAATGGCGATATGCTCACTAGGGCCATGCGTGAGGAATGACGAAAGAGCAATCACCAAACCACTGATTCAATGGCGATATGCACACGCGCAAACTGCCAGTTCCAGGAAGGGGCCCGCTGTGCGTTCAAGCAGAGGGATCAAGCAGTGGGAACAAGCTGCCGGGCCAAGCAGAAGAAGATGACGAGGGCCGAGTTGGACCACTCGGCTCGTTGATGGCAAGAAAAAGAACTGCGCGGACCAAGGTTCAGGGGGGGACGGTCCGCGCAGGGCCAGCTCCCTGCCGGCACGGGACTCCATGACAGCGACTCTGCTGCATCTTTCTGGAGCAGAGGATGGCCCCCCGGCCATCCTCCCTCCTCCATTTTTCTTGTTGTCAGACCCCGTTGCCGGGGCCTGACATGGCTTCCTCCCTCGTTTTTCTGTTCCGCCTTGGCTTGTTCTCCAAGCCTCAGCCTCAGAAGCCGGCGTCGTCCTGCTGAACGCCCTGGACCCCGACATCGTCGCTCATCGGCTGACTGTCGATACCATCGTCGGCCTGGCTGGCGAGCGGATCGTCCGCCAGCAGCAGACTGGCGCTGGCCGCGTTGGCCGCCGCCACGTCCGGATCACGGGTCAGCTCGAAGGACGCGATGTCCTGGGAACCGCCGTTGAAGGTCAGTCGCAGCACCTGCACGCCTGCCTCCAGATCCAGGGTCATCGACGCCGTGTCGACGAACACGCCCCAGTCGCTGGTCACCGGCGTGTCGACGCTGCCCTGCTCGTAGACACTGCCGTTCTGCTCCACCGAGGCGGTGATACTGCGTCCGCCATTGGGGCCAGAAGTGACGAAGGACAGGGTATGGCTACCGGCCTGCTCGACGTTGATGGTGTACTCGAGCCACTCACCATCCTCGATCCAGCCCACGGCCTCACCCTGGCCGACGATATCCACCGGGGTATCGCGGAAGTCGCTGCCGAACTGCGCCGCACTCAGCTCGTTGAAGGCCTCGCCCTGCTCGCCCTCGTCGAACTGCACCGCATCAAGCGCAAGGCCATCGTCGGCGTCCACCAGCCAGGGGGTACCACCGGCGTTGAACGCCTGCTGGCCATCCCGTGACAACGAGAAGCCCTCAAGGTCCATGGACCCGCCGTTGAAGGTCAGGCGCAGCACCTGCTCGCCGGCCTCCAGCGTCACCTGGGTGCTCTCGGTCTCGACGAAGTTGGTCCAGCCACCGGTGGGCTCGACCCCCACCGGCGTGGCGGTGGCGTAGGGCGTGCTGTCGTCCTTGGTGAAGCTGGCGGTAATCGAGCGCTGACCACCGCCGGTGGTACCCAGCGAGGCCAGGAAGGCCATGTCATAGGTCCCCGCCTGCTCGATGTTCAGGGTGTACTCCACCCACTCGCCATCCTCGATCCAGCCGATGGCGCTACCGCCGTTGGACAGATCCACCCCCTCGCCGCGCACGTTGCTGCCGAGCTGCGCCTCGCTGGTGTCGTTGTAGGCGACGTCCTGTCCGCCCTCGTCATAGTTCACCGCATCGAGGCTGAACTCGCTGCCCACCTGCCAGGGCTGGCCATCGTCGGTGAACGCCTGCTGGCCATCGTCCACCGCTCCCACCGGCGCCAGGGTAAAGCTCGCCAGATCCATGGAGCCGCCATTGAAGGTCAGGCGTACCACCTGTTCGCCCGCCTCCAGCGCCACCTGGGTGGTCTCGGTCGGCACGAAGTTGCTCCAGCTACCGGTGTCGTTCACCGCCACCGGCGAGGCGCTCACGTAGGGGCTGTCGCCGCCCTTGGCAAAGCTTGCGGTGATGGTGCGCGGCCCGGGGAAATTGGTGTCCATCGAGGTCAGGAAACCAAGATCATAGAGCCCGTCCTCGGCCACGTTGATGGTGTACTCGACCCACTCGCCTTCGGTGATGTAGCCGATGGCCAGTGACGGCGTGGAGATGTCCACCGCCTCGTCCGAGCGGAAGCCATTGCCCTGATGCGCCGCGGTGGAGTCGTTGTACGACACCCCCTGACCGCCGCTATCGAACAACCGCGCCTCCAGGGTCAGACCGTCGGCGTCCACCAGCCACGGGGTCTGGGTGTCGTTGAACGGGTCCTGACCGTCGTCCACCGGCTCCACCAGATCCAGGCTGAACGATGCCAGATCGAGCTGGCCACCGTTGAACGTCAGCCTGAGCACCTGCTCACCCTCTTCCAGATCGAAGGTCAGGGGACCCACCTCGGTGAAGCTGGTGAAGCTGCCGGTGTTGGGCAACGCCTGCGTCTGGGCATCGGTGTAGAAGCTGCCATCCTGCTCGAAGGCCGCGGTGATCGACTTGCCAGCGGAGACCGCCGAGGTGGAGAAGTTCAGCGTATAGGTACCCGCCGTCTCCACGTTCAGGGTGTACTCCAGCCACTCGCCGTCGGCCACATAGCCGATGGCCAGGCTACCGTTGGAGATGTCCACCGCCTCGTCGGAGCGGAAGCCATCGCCCTGGTGCGCGTCGGTGGTGTCGTTGTAGGCCACTCCCTGACCCCCGTTGTCGAAGAACCTCGCCTCCAGGGTCAGGCCGTCCGCTCCGACGGCCCAGGCGCTCTGGTCGTCGTTGAAGGCGGTCTGCTCCACCGGCGTCGGATCGTCGAGGAAGTTCGGCGTACCGTCGCCATCATCGTCGTCGTAGAGGTCCACGCGGCCGTTGCCGTCGGCGTCCTCGGCGCCGGTCGGATCATAGCTGGTGACGTTCTCGACAAGGAAGATATTGTCGTTGTAGTCGTAGTTCACCCCCGCGTAGTCCTGGATGACGATATAGGTGTTCGGGATCACGTTGCCGTCGGCGTCCTTGGCCACGTACACCCGGATCAGGTGACCGTCGTTCTCGTCCCAGTTGAGATTGGCCCCCGGGATACCGATGGCATCGATGGTGTCCTCGTAGAGGTTGGCATCGGGATCGGACCAGGAGATGTATCCCGGACGATCGGAGATCTCGGCATAGAAGCCGAAGGGATCGTCACGATCCAGGGTCGCCACCGCCAGGTTGTCGCCATCGTTCAGGGTACGCGGCAACAGGGTCTGACCGTCGGCCTCGTCATGGGCGATGATCTCGTCGATGTCGCGGCTGTCGACGTCGTGGATGAACAGCCGGGCGATGTCACCCTGGCCATGGTAGGCCGCCAGCTGGGTGATGGTGATCGGCGAGGCCCCGTCGGCGCGCTGGAAGTACGGCGCCAGGACCTCGTCGCCGTTGGCCTCCACCAGGCCGCCCTGGTTCATCTGTCCCTGGGCCACGTCGGTGGAGTAGCCGAAGGCGTTGACGATCTCCTGCACCGTCGGCTCCTGGCCGCTCTCGGACTGGTTCTGGCTGATGCCGGCCAGTTCGATCACCTTCTCGGCCTCGTCGGCGTCGCTTGAGCTGATGATCAGGCTGGCCTCGTAGAGCGAACCGTCGTTGGGGTCATCGGCGATAAAGCGTACCGTCACCTCCACCGACTCGCCCGGCGCCAGAGTCACCGCACTGAACGCCTCGGTCAGCTCGAACAGCGAGGTATCGCTGACCTCGACGTCGTCGATGGTCAGGGCATCGAAGCCGTCGTTGGACAGGGTGATGGTGACCTCGTCGTGGACCTCCTGGGCATCATTGACCGGGTTCTCGATGCGCGACATCACCAGGCGCTCGTCGGAAGGCACGCCGTCGTTGTTGGTCACGGTCAGCGAGCCACCGGACACCGGCTTGACCCCTTCGATCACGAACATGTTGTCGTTGTAGTCATAGTTGATGCCGGTGTAGTCCATGATCCCCAGGTAGGTATTGGGGATCACGTTGCCGTCGGCGTCCAGCGCCCGGAACATGCGCACCGTGTAGCCCCGCTCGATGCCGTCGGCGTCCGCCGGCGGCGTGCCTCCACCCTGGGGGTTGAGCGACGGATCGGTGGAAAGGCCGGCCATCTCGATGCCGAAGACCTCTTCGCCGGCCCAGCCATCGGGGATGGTATCCCGGCTGAACGTCGCGGTGGCAAAGTCACCGTTGTTGACCAGCGGCAACAGCGTCTGGTTGTTGTCTCCCTGGTGGTTGGTAAAGATGATGTCCTGGTTCTTGTTGCCCGGCGCATGGATACCCAGCGTCGCCCCGCCACCACCGTGGTAGGCGGCGATCTGGGTGATCTTGGCCTCGCTTACGCCGTCGGCCAGCGACCAGTAGCGCGACAGCACCTCGTCGTCGTTGACCGGCCGATACAGGTCGAAGTCGTTGAGCACCGAGTTCTGGCCGCCACCGGTGGTCGCCAGACCATCGATCTGGTTGCCGAAGCCGAACACCTCCCAGACCTCGTTGACGTTGGGTTCCCAGCCACCCTCGTCACGAGCCTGCCAGAAGCCGGCCATGTGGATCTCGGCCACCGGCGAGTCCTGGTCATTGGTCACCAGTCGAATGCGACCCTCGAAGACGCCATCCCCGGCGTCGGTGGTCGGCGCCGTATAGGCGTCCCGGTCGAACAGCACCGTGACCGTGAGCGACTCACCGGCAGCGAGGGTCAGGCCGTCGAACGCGCCCGGATCGGCCAGCACGAAGGGCCCGTCGATATCGGACTCGAGAATCTCCAGCGGCTCGCTGCCGCTATTGGAGATCGTCACCGTGGCGCTGTCCTTGAACTCGCGATCGTCGTTCGAGGCGCTGTTGTTCTCCAGGTAGCTGAAGTGCAGGCGGTTGGCGAAGTAGGCAGCATCGCCGCTCTGCACCTCGATATCGGCGTTGTCGTTACCGGTCAGCGGCGACACGTCGAGGTAGTCGAGGTCATCGGCACCATCGGCGCTGGATACCGCGCGCAGGTTGTACTCGACGCCGGCCTGAAGCTCGACGTAGACGCCCTGCTCGCCGGCGTCACCCACCCCGGGATAGGCCAGGCTATCGATGGCCTGCCCATTGAGGGTCAGCGCCAGCGAGCCACCGTCATCGGCACCGGCGTTGGCCGCCAGGTCCAGACGATAGAGACCGTCGCTGTCCACCGTGAAGTAGAAGTCGGCGGTCAGCTCATTGACGGTACGCGCACTGTTGCCATCCTCGAGCTCGATGCGGCCACCATCGGAGACATCGGCGTAGACCGGGATGAAGATGTCACCACTGTCGTCCGGCACCCGCAGCAGGTCGATATTGGGGCCCACTGCATTCGGCGCGGTCAGCACGATGGTGTTGCTGCCGGCTTCCAGGTTGACCAGCACGTCCTGGAAGAACCAGTCGGTCTCGTCGTCGTTGCTCTGGCCGACGAAATTGAGCTGGCCCAGGTCATTGCCGTTGATGGTCAGGCCCAGCGGACGGTCGGCCTTGCTCGCGGCCAGCGCGTAGCGGAAGCCGATCTCGTAGCTGCCCGCCTCGTCCACGTTCACCGTCCAGGTGATGGTCTGGTCCCCGGCACCGGCAAAGTCAACGAAGCCATCACCGGAAGCGTTGCGGTCGTCCTGGCTCTCGGGGACTACAACCGCCCCACCGAGCACGGCGTCCTCGGCCTCGTAGAGGGTGAAGCCGGGCGTTGCATCCTCTTCCTGGAGGATCGCCAACTGGTCGATGTTGGGCCCGGTGTTGTCGGTGGCCTGGAAGCGCACCGTGTTGAGACCGGCAGCCAGATCGGCATCGATATCCACCGTCAGCCACTCGGCCCAGCGCGAGTCTGCGTCATCAAGCGCCGGGTCCTGGGGCGGCGGGAAGGATACGACGCCCACCGAGACGTTGTTGACGAACACCTCCAGAGGACGATCGGCATTGCCGCCGTTGGCGTAGCGCACCCTGAGCACCGAGTCGCCGGCCTGATCGGGGTCCAGCTCGAAGCTGAAGGTGATGAAGTCCTCATTGGTGCTACCGAAGTCGGCGTAACCGCCGGGCACACCGTCATCGTCGACGTCATTGCCATCGACCCCGAAGGCGCCGGGGCGCAGGCCGTTGGGCAGATCTGCCTGGTTCGGCTCGGGATTGTTGATGTCGCGGATCTCGATCTCGGCGCCAGCACCGGAGGCCACGACCACCGAGGTGCCGTCATCCGGGGTCATGTCCTCGGCCTGGATGGCCAGCACCATGACCAGATCATCGACGGGATCGGGATCCGGATCGACGGGACCGGTGGTGCCACCCGGGGCCGGGTCGAGGCGAATGATCTGGCTCTGGCCGTTGCCGCGGTTGAGGGTCAGCAGGTAGAGCTGGCCGGTAGCCGGGTTCTCGATGATGTCCAGCGGGTCGACGTAGGTGATGACGTTGCCGTCGGGATCACGCAGCACATCGTCACCGATGACGTTGCCGTTGGCGTCCAGGGTAATGGAGCGCACGTCGTCACCGCCGGAGTACTCGGTGAACAGCACGTTGCCCTGGAGGTTGCCGCCGAACACACCGCTGGTGTATTCCACCGCGCCGTTGGGTGAGCGGTTCTCGCCCAGCGAATAGACCCCGGCGATGTCGTAGGTGCCCTCGGGAATGGTGCCCGTCGGGTACTTGTCGACCTGGTTGGGGTCGTTGGCACCGGTGGGATTGCCGCCATTGAGGATGTACTCGTCACGCAGCGGGTTCGGGTGGCCGTAGTAGCCGCCCTCTTCGATACGGAACAGGTAGTCATCCTGCTTCTCGACATTGGTGTAGCGCTCGTTCTCCGGCGTGGAGGGATCATCCGGCACGTTGCCACCGGCCGCCGAGCCGTTGGTCGGCACGTAGAGGAAGCCGTTGGAGTGCCACACCAGGTCGTAGGCGTTACGCGCCCCGGTGGCGAAGATCGTCAACACCGCGTCGGGGGCGTAGGGATCGTAGTAGGTCTCCAGCACGTTGCCGCTGGCGTCCTGGACCGCGGCTACGCCGCGATCGTCGAACACCAGGAACTCGCCGTTGCCCATGGGGATGGGATCATCCTTGGGATGACCGTCGGGGTCATCGAAGCGCCGATTCAGGCCATCGTCGGGCAGCGGTTCGGTGCTGACGTCGAAGGGCCCATTGGACACGTCACGGGTCGGATCGATCTCCAGCACTGCGGCGTTCAGAAGACGCTCGGGACGGTTGCCCCAGGCGCTGTCCGGCTCGCCCATGGCGGTGTTCGAGCCCTGGATCAGATACAGCAGATGGCTCGGCACGTCCGGGTTGGTGTCCGGGTCGTAGTCCGGGTTCTCGCGGAACTCGAGGCTGTTGGTCACGTGGTCGCCGTTGGAGCGCGGCAAGCCGGTGATATAGGCCTCGGCGGTACCGGAGAAGCCGGGTCCATCATCCAGGGTGATCTTGGTGATCCGTCCGCTGAAGTCCGGCACACCGTTGTCACGTCCGGTCAGCGGGATCGGATAGTTGTCGGTGATCCACAGCACATTGGGATCGGTGGGGTCCACCACCAGACCGATGATGCCGCGCTGCTGACTCTGTCCCGGCTGGTCGAAATAGTCGTTGGGCAGACTCAGATCCTGGCGATTGGACAGCGAACCGTCGATCGGGTCGACGTCGTAGCGCAACAGTTCACCGCTGATGGTGGCGATGTACATGTAGGCGCCATCCGGGCTCATCTCCAGCGAGGTGAAGCCGAAGGCTCCGTCGGCGGCGCCGTTGAGTTCCACCACGTCGTTGAAGGCCACGTCGCGCGCGACCACCTCCGGCTCGGCGCCGGTGACGAAGGTGTTGGTGTACTTCTGGAACTCGCGGGTCGGCGCGCTCGCATCGTCGTTGGGGCCACGGTCCTGGAAGCCGTCGATCACCAGGGTGTAGCTGGTGAACGGCTTGAGGGTCTGGCTCGGCGAGATGGTCAGCGAATCGAAGCCGCCGGTGGTGTTGGCGTTGAAGCTGACTTCCTGACCGGTAACGGTCTCGAACAACCGAATCGAGCCGTCGCCCAGGCTTTCGAGCAGGGCTCCACCACGTCCGTCCACCACCGAGATGCCGACAAAGATGTCGGAGGTCGGATCGACCCCGGTGGGAATGGCACCGTCATCCGGATCGAGATCCACCTCAACCTCGTTCTGGCCGACCCCGGCGATCGCCCGGGCGTCGGTGAAGAAGGCGTAGTCTTCGGCGGCGTCGCGATCGTCCCCAGGGGTCAGGTCCGGCAGGGCCTGAATCTCGATGTACTGGATCTCGGTGTTCTCGTTGTTGAGCCCCATCGAATCCAGGGTCAGACGACCGTCGGTGACCTGGACGATGCGGGTGACCAGGTCAGAGCGCACGCCGTCGGTGTCGTTGGACGGGTTGGTGTCGGCCGGGAAGTCATCCGGGCGGAACGGGGTGAAGGGGTCGTTGAACAGCTCGCCCTCGGCATTGAGCACGTTGTTGCTGTCGTAGGGCCCACTGGTATCACCGATGGAGATGGTGACCTCGTAGAAGCCGTCTTCCAGCTCGATCTCCCAGCCGGCCCGCACATAGTTGGGTCCCGGCTGGTCGAAGTGGGCGTAGGTTCCCTGACGCGGGTCGAGGCCGGCGATGTCATCGGTGCGATCATTGACCGCAACGCTGGTCAGCGAACTGATGTCCAGTGGCTCGGTGCCGGGATCGCCATCGTAGATCGACTCCTCGGTGACCCAGCCGTACTGGTAGGTCTGGCCGTCGACGGTGACCGACTGGGTGCCAAAGGCCTTGCCGTTGTCGGCGATGTAGCCATCCGGCACCGCGGTGCCCTCGGGCTGGAAGTTGATCTTGACCGAGAAGCGATCGCCCGGCTCCACCGGACGATCCGGTGCCACCCCGTCACGACTCACCGTCAGGCTGTCGATGTTGGGGCCAGCGTTGCCGATATTGGCCAGACGAATGGTGTTGTCGCCGGCCTCAAGCTCCACCTCGATGGTGGTGGTGGTCCAGTTCTCCCAGCCGGCCGCGTCGGTTCCGGTGGAGGCAAAGGCCAGGCTGCCCTGGCTCTGGCCGTCGACCAGGATATCCATGGGACGGTCGGCGCCGTTGGTGCCGGCGTTGGTATAACGCACCTCCAGGGTGTAGGTGCCGGCCTCATCGACGCTCACCTGAAACTCGGCGGCGTCACCGGCGTCGGCGCCCATGTCCAGGTAACCGCTACCGGAGAAGCCATTCCATAGACCGTCGGGGCCGGCTGCGGTGTTGGTTTCCGGATTGTCGGCGTCGCGCACCTGGGTGTCGCCGTCGGCGTCGACGATGGTCAGCGCCTCACCCTCGATGGCGAAGTTGAACGCCGGGGTGCCGACGTCGGCCTCGTTGAAGTCGAACACCACCTGGTCGATGTTGGGACCGCCGGTGGCGCCCGCGGGCATGGTCAGGGTGAAGGTGTTGGCGCCCTCGACCAGCTCTACCTCGACTTCCAGGGTCTGCCACTCGTTCCAGGCGTCCGCGCCGGTGGCGTTGGGGAAGCCGAGCTGGCCCTGATCATCGCCGTTGACGGTCAGATCCAGCGGCCGCGGGGCATCACCTCCGTTGGCGTAACGCACGGTGGCGGTGTAGCTGCCGGCCTCCACCGCATTGACGTTGAAGGTGATCTGGTCGCCGGGGTTGGAGCCGAAGTCCAGGTAGGCGTCACCCACCGCGCCGGGACGATGATTGCCGAAATCGTCGGGATTGTCCGCATCCACCGGCCGGGTGACCTCGCCCTGGGCGGTACCGCCCACGTCGACGATGTCGGCGTCCTCTCCCTGCAGGGTGATCGGCGCCACCACCACGTCGTCGTCCTCGAAGCTGACCACTTCGGTGGCGCTGGCCTCGTTGCCGGCGGCGTCGGTGACAAACAGCGAGACGGTGAGATCACCGCTCTGGTCGTCGAGCTGGCCGCTCAGGTCCAGGGTAATGTTGCCCGAGGCATCCGGCGTCACCTCGGTGCGGGTCGCGCCACCGTCGAAGGACACCTCGACGGTGGTGACGTCGTCATCGACGCCCGAGACATTGAACACCGCCGCCGCCAGCTGGCTGGCGTCGAGGGTATCGTCGTCGGCGACGATGGCGAGATCGCTGTCCTCGTCGGCGCTGACGTCCTCCGCAATCGGGCCGCTGCCGCCCTCGGTCACCTCGATGCGATCGATGTTGGGACCGGTATTGGCACCCGCCGGGATCGCCAGGGCGATGGTGTTGCTGCCCGCCTCCAGGGTCACGGTGACGGTTTCGAACTGCCAGTGGTCGAAGCCTTCCTCGGGGCCGGTGCCGTCCGGATCGGTGCTGACCATGGCCAGGGCGAGCGGATCACCGCCGTTGATCACCAGATCCAGTGGACGATCGGTATTGGTGGCGTAGCGCACGCTGATGTCGTACTGGCCGGCCTGGGCCACGTCGATCTGCCAGCTGACGTTGTCTCCCGGGGTGTCACCGAAGTCCAGATAGCCAGTGCCACTGAAGCCCGGACGCAGTCCGGTGGGCTGGTTCGCCTCGGGGTTGTCCGGGTCGCGGACCTGGGTGTCGGTGTTGTTGGGGTCGGTATCGAAGCTCTCGACCACACCGTCCTCGGCCTGCAGGCTCAAGGGCGAGAAAGGCGCCTCGTCGACGTCGTTGACGGTGACCGACACCAGCTCGGTGGTGGAAAGATCGCCGTCGCTGACGCTGACCTCGACCTCGTAGACGTTGTCTTCGTTGGCGTCCGCCGCCAGCTCGAAGTCACGCGCCGAGGTGAAGGCCAGCGCTCCGGTATCAGGGTCGATGGTGAACAGCGGCGCGTCGACACCACCGGTGATGGCGAACACCGGCGCCGTCAGGGTGGCCGGCTGACCGTCCTCATCGAGCACCGAGATGGACCCGATCTCGGTCAGGTTCTCGTCGATGGCAAGTGCGGTTGCACCGATCGAGAGACTCTCGTTGACATCGTTGACCGTGACCAGGGTCGCCTGGGACACGCTGTCTTCGCCGTCGCTGACGATGACCGTCAGCTCATAGACGCCGTCTTCGTTGGCGTCGGCGGCGAGCTCGGCGTCCGGGGCATTGACGAAGCTCAATACGCCGGTATTGGCGTCGAAGCTGAACAGCGCGGCATCGGCTCCCTCGAGGGTCACCGTCAGGGCGTCACCGTCCAGGTCGTCCAGTGTCAGGGTCGCCACGGCACTGGTGTTTTCATCGACACTGACGCTGTCGTCGAGTCCGTCAATCGTCGGGGCGTTGTTGACCGGCTCCTCGATGCGCAGGAGGTCCAGCGAGTCGATGCGCATCAGCTCGCCGCCCTCGCCTCTAAGCTCCAGCGACAGCAGCGAATCGGCGGTAATCTCCACCGGTGTCTCGAACACGATCTCCTTGCGGTTGCCGCTCTGACCGGCGTTGCCCCGGCCACCACTACCCACCAGGGTGCCGAAGTCGTCGCTCAATACGACGTCGGAGGTCAGGCTGTCGCTCGACAGATTGCGCGCCTCGAGGGCATTGCCGTCGATGGACAGGGTCAGTTCACCCTCACCGTCGGTCTCGTCGAAGACGTACAGGGTAACGCGATACCAGCCCGGCTCGACGCCTGCGGCGGCAAGCTCGGTTCCCACGGTGGCGGGCGCGTTGCTGGTCACCCGGATCAGCTCATTGCCCGAGGCACTGGCGTTACCGGTGGCGATGACGTTGTCGGCGTCCAGGTCGGTAAAGGCCTCGGCCTCGATGGTCACGACGTCACCGATATCGGTGCCCTCGATCTGGAACTCCAGCACCTGGGTCGCCGACAGACCGCCGGGATCGGTGGCGCGCAGGGTCACGCTGAAGTTGCCGCCCTGGGAGGGCGTGCCCTGGATCACGCCATTGACCACCTCGAGTCCTGCCGGCAAGTCTTCGACCGTCAGGGTCAGGTCGTCACCGTCGGGGGCGGAGAACAGCGGCGCGAAGTCGGCGATCGCCACCTGACCGAAGGCCTCGCCGACTTCACCGAAGAACGGCTCCAGCGCCGCCGGTTCCGCTACCGGAGCGTCGTTGACGTTGTCGATGGTCAGCACAAAGCTGTCGGAGGTCTCGATCTGACCGTCATCGGCAAACAAGGTAACGGTATAATCACCGGGCTCCAGCCCATCCAGGCTGCCGCTCAGCACGCTGCCGTCGATGGCAAGGCCAGCGGCGTCGACAGGCGCACCATCGGCGTCGGCCACCTCGAAACGGTAGCTCAGATCGTCGCCGTCCGGGTCTTCGAAGGCCAGGTCGACCTCGAGGGTGGAACCTTCATCGAGGGCAAGGTCGGCGACGCCACCACCGACCACCTGCGGCGCCTGATTGACGTCGCCGGTGGTGGCCTCGCTCAGGGTCACGTTGGAGAAGCGCGCGCTGCCCTTGGCGCCCAGGTCGTCGTCGTTGACGAACACCAGCGAATCGATGGTGGTGCCAGCGTGGGCCGACAGATCGATGGTAAAGCTGACGACGCCATCACCGTCGTCATCGACGCCCTGGCCACGCAGGTCGACAAAACCACCCTGGCTCTGGGTGCCGGCCAGCTGGTAGGCGCTGTTGCCACCGTTGAAGGGGTTATCGTCGAGGTCAAAGCCGATCGCGATGATCTCCGACACCGGGGTGTCAGAGGCGCTGAGTTCGAGCGTCAGGCGAGTGTCGGTGGTGATCTGGTAGCTTTCGCCCAGGGCCACCCGCTTCCACACGTTGTCGGTCAGGGCGAGCGTCGCGCCGGCGTCTTCCACCGCCGCACCGGTGCCCTGGGACGGGTTGTCCTGGTTGCCGCCGTAGGACGAGATCGTCCCCACCGAGAAGTCCACCGTCAGCGGGGCATCGTCGGCTTCCAGGGTGACCTGGGTGCTGGTGCTGGCTTCGTTGCCGGCGGCGTCGGTGACGTAGAGGGTGACGTCCAGGGTGCCGGCGTCCTGGCCGGACAGGTCCAGCTGGAAGCTGCCGCCATCGACCCCGACCGGGGTGCGGGTGGTGCCGCCGTCGAAGCTTACCTCGACGACGTCGGCGTCGGTGTCCAGCCCCGCCAGGTTGAAGGTGACAGCGTCGCTGTCATCCGCGGTTACCGGATCGACAGGGCCGCTGAGCGCCAGGTCA
The DNA here is from genome assembly GCF_019802175.1 of Halomonas sp. DP5N14-9. NCBI lineage: Bacteria > Pseudomonadati > Pseudomonadota > Gammaproteobacteria > Oceanospirillales > Halomonadaceae > Halomonas > Halomonas sp. DP5N14-9. Next base: position 352,573 of record NZ_JAHVHR010000024.1, on the reverse strand, counting down.
GCACCCTCGTCGGCGGTGGTATCCAGCGTCAACGAAAGCTCGCGAGTCGCACGGTTGCCGAAGGCATCCATCGCGATCAGGCTGGCCGCCAGCGGCCCATCGGCCTGGCCGGACAGGTCGAGGCTGAAGTCACCGTTGGCGTCCGGGGTGACCTCCTCGACGTTGACGCCGCCATCGAAGCTGACGCCGACGAAGACGATGTCATCATCCAGCCCCGTTACGTTGAAACCCGCCGAGGCAGCGGCGTCGGCATTGATCAGGGCGGAAGCGGAGCTGAACGACAGGTCGTCACCTTCGTCGCCCTCGACATCGCCGACCGGACCGGTACCCGCCGTGGTGACCTCGAGACGATCGACGTTGGGTCCATTGTTGCGGCCAGCCGGGATCGCCAGGGTGATGGTGTTGTCGCCGGCCTGCAGACTCGCCGTCAGGGTCTGATAACCCCAGACATCGAAGCCCTCGGGATCGACATTGCTGGCATTGGGATCGGTGCTGGCAAAGGCCTGGGTCGAGGCGTCTCCCCCGTTGATCGACAGATCCAGCGGGCGCGCCCCGTTGCTGGCGTAGCGGAAGTTCAGGTCGTAGTCACCCGCCTCGGCCACGTTGACGGTAAACGTCAGGCTGTCGCCGGGTGCGCTGCCGAAGTCCACATAGCCGGTGCCGGAGTAGTCCGGGCGCAGCCCGACAAAGCCGCCGTTCTCGGGGTTCTCGGCGTCGCGCACCAGGGTGGCGGCACCGTTGTCGGCGCCGAGCTCGGCGTCCTCGGCCTGCACCACCAGCGGGTCGATCACTGGATTGGTTGCCGCAGCGCTGACCAGGGCCAGCTCGATCTTGTCGATATTGGGGCCATTGGTATAGCCGCCGCCCAGACGCAGGGTATTGGAACCGGCAGCCAGGTCGACCTCCAGGGTCTCGACGGTCCAGCCTTCCCACTGGCTGCTCTGATTGGGCCGGTTGGCAGCGTCGAGATCGGACTCGACATCGTCGGGGTAGTAGTCCGGCGCCGTGGTTGTCGCGAAGGCAAAGGTGCCCAGGGTGGTGGTGGTCGCGCCGTCCACCAGTATCAGGTCCAGCGGACGGGGGTCGGAGGTCGCGTAGGTGACGCTTACGGTGTAGGTGCCGGCGGTGGCCACGTCCAGGGTAAAGTCAGCGCTGGCATTGGCATTACCAAACGCCCAATCCAGGTAGCCGGCACCTTCGGCGCCGACGCGGAAGGTCTCGTTGTTGTTGGTGAAGTCAGCGATGCTGTCGAGCGTCGCCACCCGGTTGGTACCAGTGTCGTCCACGTCCTCGTCGGGCGACAGCAGCATGTCCTCGCCTTGCACCACGTAGCGATCGGGGTCCGGGGCGGTGATTTCCAGATAGTCGATGTTAGGCCCGCTGGCCCCGTTGGAGGCCAGCGTAATGGTGTTGGTGCCCTGGGCCAGGGTCACCCGTACCGGCTGGGTCAGCTCGAAGTTGGTGAAATCATCGCCGGTGGCGGGCAGGTCGAACATACGGTCGAACAGCTCGCCGTTGACGTCCAGGCGCAGGGGACGGTTGCCGTCGCCCATGGCGTAGCGCAGCACCAGATCGTATTCACCGGCCTCCGGCGCCTCGAAGGTAAAGGTCAGGCTCTCGCCACCGGCCACGCCGTTGCCGTAATCCACGTAGGCGTTGCCCTCGGCATCGGCGGCGTCAGGGTTGGCCGGATCACTGACCACTGCGATTCCGGTATCGCCGGAAATACTGGCCGAGGCGCCGTCGCTGGCGTCATCGTCCTCGGCCTGGATACGCAGCGAAAAGCCGATCGGCGCGGCCGCGGCTACTATTGAGGGGGTGGCTGAAAGCGCTGCGGCTGGGGTGGTAGAGAGCGCCGCGGCTGGGGTGGTAGAAAGCGCTGCTGGGGTTGCCAAAGGCGCTGCGCTATCGGACGCACCAGGCGCGCCTGGTGCCGACGCCGGCGCTGCATCTGCCGGGATACCCTGATCACCAGACGCTTGTTCCGATGCTTCCAGACCTTCACCGTCCTGCCCCGCTTCCACCTGGCCACTCGGGTCTGCGACTTCATCGTCACTGGCAGCCTCGGCGTCCTCGATGAGCACATCGAAGGCAGCACGAAGTCCGCCCAGTGCCTGCCCTTGCCCATCGAGGGCATCGATCACCATGGCCAGCTTGCCCGGTTGCGGCGTAGGCAGATGGTCAAACACGAAGGGCCGTTCGAAACGCTCGAAGACGCTTTGTGCGCCGGAGGCATCCTTCCAGGTCATCCGCACGGCTTCGACCGCGTCCCGCCATTGGCCAGGATGCGGTGCGACCACCAGATCATGCATCTCGAAATCTTTTGTCCGAAATTCCGCCTTATCTGCCAGACGCTTTTGAAATGACTTTTGCCCACGGCTCACAAATGACATGGAAAACATGGCCTGCCCCCTGACGATTATTTTGGATAGTGATTGCCACCAACTGCCAACAAGAACCCATCAACTTTCTTCGAAGATCTCTCTCGCCGCTTTACAGTCCGCCCAGACGAATTCCCAACTTCCGCTGAGGCAACAAACGAACCGGCAGCCAGAAAGAGATGACTCTCTCTGATTCTATAACCCGACGGAGGTACATCAAGATTTTTTTGACAGCGCTAACCATGCGAAATAAACGGTAGAGAAACCGTCATCAACGGTGCGCTATCTTATTGTTTTTCAACGTTTTATTAAATTCTTAACCTCTCTGAATGCAGTATACTCACCACCCCAAAACCAAAAACAAGACACCTTGAAGTCCAGCGTAACAACACCCCAACATGAGACTTTTATTATGCCAACATCGGATATATATTCAGATTTCCACTATTAATAAATCAGAGATACAGCCCGCAGATAACTGGGGAATAAAATCCAAAGAATAACTAGGCAAAAGCCCCTGTAAAGTAGTTGCAAGGTAGAAAAATCCGCATAACATCTTTAGTCATTCGACGTCCGCGTTGACCAACGACATTCACCACCTATGGGCAAATGGCCCAACCGATTTTCAAAAAAACGGCGCAATGTTCGCCAAACAAGAAAAATGACGTAACGTCCAGGGGGAGAGGGAAGATGTCTGCGGAACACAACGATCTGCGCAAGGTGCTGGCCTTCTGCCGGCGCAGCTTTGGCTATGTGGCCCTGTTCAGCCTGTTCATCAACCTGCTGATGCTGGTGCCGCCACTCTATATGCTGCAGGTGTATGACCGGGTGCTGACCACCCGCAGCCAGGAAACCCTGTGGATGCTGACGCTGGTGGTGGTGTTCCTGTTTCTGGTGATGGGTGGGCTCGAGCTGATGCGCTCACGCATCCTGGTCCGGGTCGGCAATCGCCTCGATGCGCTGATCAGTCCCCGGCTCTACAGCGCCATGTTCAAGCGCACCCTGTCGAGTCCCGGCAAGCCCTCCGCCCAACCGCTCAACGACCTGACCAGCCTGCGTCAGTTCCTCTCCGGCAACGGCCTGTTTGCCTTCTTCGATGCGCCCTGGGTACCGGTCTACATCGGGGTGCTGGCACTCTTTCATCCGTGGTTTGGGCTGTTTGCCCTGGGCGCCGGCGTGATCCTGGCCACCATCGCGGTCATCAACGAGCGTATGACCAAGCAACTGCTGACCGAGGCCAACGGTCGCCACGTGCAGTCCCAGGACCTGGCCAACAGCAACCTGCGCAACGCCGAGGTGCTGCACGCCATGGGCATGCTGCCCGGGATCCAGGGCCGCTGGGCGGCGCGCCATCGTGAATACCTGGTGCTGCAATCCCAGGCCAGCGATCGTTCGGGCCTGCTGACCAATACCTCCAAGGTGCTGCGGCTGATGTTCCAGTCGCTGATCCTGGGCATCGGTGCCTTTCTGGTGCTCAGGGGCGAGCTGACCCCTGGCATGATGATCGCCGGTTCGATCCTGATGGGCCGCGCCCTCGCCCCCATCGACCAGATGATCAACGGCTGGAAGGGCTTTTCCGGGGCACGCACGGCCAAGGGACGACTCGAGGCGTTGCTCGACGAGGTGCCCGCCGATCCGCCGACCATGCCGCTGCCCCGGCCCCGGGGTCAGCTCAGCCTGGAAGGCGTCAGCGCCGCGCCTCCCGGCGTGCGCCTGCCGACCCTGACCAACATCGACCTCAAGCTTGCCAAGGGCGAACACCTGGCCGTGGTCGGCCCCAGCGCCTCGGGCAAGTCTAGCCTTGCCCGGGTGGTGCTCGGGCTATGGCCGGCTCAGCTTGGCTGCGTGCGCCTGGATGGCGCCGATATCAACAAGTGGGATCGCACTGCGCTGGGCCCCTACCTCGGCTATCTGCCCCAGGACATCGAGCTGTTCGACGGCAGCGTGGCCGAGAACATCGCCCGCTTCCAGGAGGTCGACCCCGAGCAGGTCGTACGTGCCGCCCGTCGTGCCGGCGTGCATGAACTGGTGCTGAAGCTGCCCGAAGGCTATGACACCTATCTGGATCACGGCGGCACCGCGCTGTCCGCCGGTCAGCGCCAGCGTATCGGCCTGGCCCGAGCGCTCTACGGCGACCCCGCGCTGATTGTGCTGGATGAACCCGACGCCAATCTGGACGATGCCGGTGAGGCCGCCCTGGCCGAGTGCCTGCTCCAGCTGCGCCAGCAGGGCACCACCGCGCTGGTGATCACCCATCGCCAACGCCTGCTGAGCAACGTCGATCGTATCCTGGTACTCAAGGACGGCCAGATCGCCTCGCTGACGCCGCCCCGCCGCAACACGCCGGCGGCCGCCGTGGCCACCGCTGGACGGCGCTCGCCCGGCGTCACCACCCTGCACCCCAGCGCCCGGGGGCGCTCCCCCGTCAACCGCCGCAGCGGCGGTGAGGAGACCTCATCATGAACAGCCCCTCCCCTTCCCAGGACGACCTGCCGCTGCAGGACACTCGCTATCGGCGCATGGGCCTGATCATCCTGCTGGTCGCCTTCGGCGGCTTCGGTAGCTGGTCGGTGATGGCCAGCCTGGCGGTCTCGGTGGTGGCTCCAGGCTCGGTGTCGGTAGAGAGCTTCACCAAGACGGTGCAGCATCTCGAGGGTGGCATCGTCGAGCAGATTCACGTCGAGGATGGCAGCCAGGTCGAGGCCGGCGCACCACTGATCACCCTGGATGACACCCAGGCGATGGCCCAGAGTCGTATCGTCGAGACCGAATACCTGATCGCCCGCGCCAGCGAAGTACGCCTGCTGGCCGAACAGTCCGGCGCCGAAACGCTGGTCTTCCCCCAAGCCCTGATCGATTCGGACAACGCCCGGGTACAGGCGGTGCTGGAGGTTCAACGACGGCTGTTCGAGGTACGCCGCGACTCGCTGGAGGGCACCCTGGCGGCGCTCGACCAGCAGATCCTCCAGCTCGAGGAGCAGATCACCGGCCTCGAGGAGACCCAGGTCATCACCCAGCGGCGAATCGACTCCCTCAACGGCGATGTCGCCAACCACCGCAAGCTGTTTCGTGATGGCTTGATCAGCAGCCAGCGCATGCGCGAGATGGAGCGCGAGAGCCTGGAGTACCAGAGCGACAACGCTCGTCACGTCTCCGAGGTGGCCAGGCTCAGGGCCCAGATCAGCGAGAACACCCTGAACAAGCAGATTCGCCTGCAGGAGTTCCAGCAGCAGGTCGGCGAGGCGCTGCGCCAGGTGCAAGCCGAGGTGGCGGACGCTGAAGAACGCCTGGTGGCGCTGAACGATACCTTGAAGCGCACCCAGATCACCGCCCCGGTAGCGGGCACCGTGGTCGGGCTCAAGGTGCATACCCTGGGCGCAGTGGTGCGCGGCGGCGACCCACTGATGGACCTGGTGCCCATGGGCGACGGCTTTATCGTCGAGGCCAAGGTGGCCAACCACGACGTCGACCATCTGTACCTTGGCCAACCGGCGGAAATCCGCTTCAGCGCCTTCAACCAGCGGCTGTCCAACGTCATCGACGGTGAGGTCGTCCACGTCAGTGCCAACAGTTTCGAGGACGAGGCGACGCGCCAGCGCTACTACAAGGTACGCATCCAGGTCACCGAACTCGGCGAGAAGGACATGACCGAGAATATGCGGCTGATGGCCGGCATGCCGGCAGAGGTGATGATCCGCACCAGCGAAAGAAGCTTCGCCAGCTATGTGGCGAAACCGATCGTGGACATGCTGGCCCGAGCGATGCGGGAAGAGTAAGAAGGGAGACCGCCTTTTCACGCGACACCCTTGCGCGCGTGAAAGGCGGAACACCAAGGATCACCGGCCCTCCGCGACACCCTTGCGCGCGTGAAGGGCGGAATACCAAGGATCACCGGCCCTCCGCGACACCCTTGCGCGCGTGAAGGGCGGAATACCAAGGATCACCGGCCCTCCGCGACACCCTTGCGCGCGTGAAAGGCGGAACACCGAGGATCACCGGCCCTCCGCGACACCCTTGCGCGCGTGAAAGGCGGAACACCAAGGATCACCGGCCCTCCGCGACACCCTTGCGCGCGTGAAAGGCGGAACACCGAGGATCACCGACCTCGCATCAGGCGTTGAAGCGAATCGTCCCGATCCGCGACACTTCGTAGCCGCCAAGGCTTTCCGCCTGCTCCCGTAAACGCTCACCCCGGGCGAAGGCGAACAGCCGCTGCAGGGCATCGCTGAAATAGCTGCGTCGCCGCAATAGCAGGTCGAAGGACTCCTGGTGCAGGGGCAGGAAATGAAGCCCCTGGCGCCTTGCTGCGGCCTCCACACCAAGCCCCACGTCCGCCCTGCCCTGGGCAACGGCAAGCGCCAGGTCTTCCTCGCTTGTCGCCGGATGCTCCAGCATATCCAGCCGCTCCATCTCGATGCCCTGCCGCTCCAGCAGCCAACCCAGCAAGCGATGGGCGCCGGCACCCTCGGGTCGCCGACCGATACGCAGCCCCGGCCTTGCCAGGTCACCCAGGCCTTCGAGGCCAAGCGGGTTGCCCGGCGCCAGCATCAGCCCCTGGGTACGTCTGGCCCAGTGCACCACCACCAGGTCACGCATGCCACCGAGGCCAAGCTCCGAGGGCACATTGTAGCGCCCCGCCCCGTCCAGCAGATGAGCACCCACCACCATGGCCTTGCCCGCCATCAGCCGCTGGATACCGTCGCCGCTGCCCAGGCAAAGGCTCGCCAGGCCACAGCCGCTCTCGCGCATCGCCCAGTCCAGCAGCGGATCCTGACTGCCGGCCATCACCTCCAGCGGCTCGGTCGCGGAAGACTGATCCCCCTCCAGGTGATTCATCAGCCACAGGTCGATGGCATGACGTGGAAACAGCAGTTTGCCGGTGGCACGGGTGCAGGGAATCTGCCCCTGGCGGACCAGATCGTAGACCTTGCGTGGCTTCAACCGCAGATAGTCGGCCACCTCTGCGGTGGTGAGGTAGCGAGGCAGGACGGGTTCGACCATCGGGTTACCTCCAAAAGGTGTAGAGGGCCACTATGCAGGAAGTGGTCTATGGCTGCATATATTACGGCCATGGGGTGCGCGCCGCAGTAGATCATCACATCATGCCGGTAGACCGGAAAACGGCAAGCACCCGACGCCCCCAAATCGACCGAGACACGATGACCGACTCTGCCTTCCTTACTGCCCTTGAACTCGTCATCGGTCTGGACGCCGACCTGCTCGACATCGTCGGGCTATCGCTGAAGATCTCGCTGACCGCTGTCGCCATCGCTGCCCTGCTGGCCTTTCCATTGGGGGCGGCGCTGGCACTGTTTCGCTTTCCAGGCCGAGCCCCTCTTATCGTCACCCTCAATGCCCTGATGGGCCTGCCGCCGGTGGTGGCGGGGCTCGCCGTCTATCTATTGCTGTCCCGGGCAGGGCCGCTGGGTTCACTAGGGCTGCTGTTTACCCCCACCGCCATGGTCGTGGCCCAGGTTATCCTGGTGCTGCCGATCCTGGCGGCCCTGACCCGTCAGAAGGTCGAGGAGCTCCACGGCGAGTACGCCGAACAGCTCGCCTCCATCGGGGTATCTCGGCGGCGCCGTATTCCGACCTTGCTGTGGGACGCCAGGCTGTCGCTGATCACTGTGGTGCTGGCCGGCTTTGGCCGCGCCAGCGCCGAGGTCGGGGCGGTGATGATCGTCGGCGGCAACATCGACGGCGTCACCCGGGTCATGACGACGGCCATCGTGCTGGAGACCAGCAAGGGCAACCTGCCCCTGGCTCTGGGCCTGGGTATCGTGTTGCTGACACTGGTGGGGGTAATCAATGCACTGGCGCATCTGCTGGGCGAAGCGACGCGGAGGCAGCTCGGATGACCCATCTGACGCTTTCGGTGCCGGCCACGACGCCACGCCTGAACTTCGATCGCGTCAGTTACGCGTCCCGAGGGCAGACGCTGCTGGGGCCGCTGTCGCTGAACCTGGAGGGCCATCGCCGCACCCTGATCATGGGGCCCAACGGCGCCGGCAAGAGCCTGCTGATGCGCCTGGCCCATGGTCTGCTGCAGCCGACGTCGGGGCGCCTGGTATGGGAAGGCGCGGCGCCACGCCAGGCCATGGTGTTCCAGCGCCCGGTGCTGCTCAGACGCTCGGCCCTGGCCAACCTCGAATATGCCCTGGCGGTGCAGCGGGTGCCCCGGCGTCAGCGCCGCGAACGGGCCAGGGAGGCGCTGGCGCGGTTTGGTCTGGAGGCACTTGCCCGGCGACCGGCCAGGGTGCTGTCCGGCGGCGAACAGCAGCGCCTGGCGCTGGCCCGGGCCTGGCTGCTGTCGCCCGAGGTGCTGTTTCTCGATGAGCCCACCTCGGCCCTGGATCCCGCCGCCATTCGCGCCGTGGAGGCCGCCATCGGCGACTTTCACCGCCAGGGCGTACGCATCGTGATGACCAGCCATGACCTTCATCAGGCGCGCCGACTGGCCGACGAGGTGATCTTGCTGCACCACGGCAGGCTGGTCGAACAGAGCCCTGCGGCGACCTTCTTCGACGCCCCGGTCACCGCCGAGGGCCACGCCTTTGTCCACGGCGAGCTGCTCGATTGAGCGGCCTGCCCCATCCAGAAGTCCGATCAACCCACGCAAGGAAGGCCCCCATGACAAGATATCCAGACTCCACTCCTGCCCGTGCTCTGCTTTCCGGCGCTCTGCTCTCCGGCGCCCTGCTGATCGCCGGTCTGGCGGTGTGCGCCACCAGTGCCCAGGCCGAGGATCGCTTCATCACCCTGGCTTCAACCACCTCGACCCAGAACTCGGGGCTGTTCGACGCCATCATCCCGAGCTTTACCGAGGACTCCGGCATCGACGTCCGTGTAGTCGCCGTGGGCACCGGACAGGCCTTCGAGATCGCCAGGCGCGGGGACGCCGACAGCCTGCTGGTGCACGACACCGCCGGCGAGGAAGCCTTCGTGGCGGACGGCTACGCCACCGAGCGCGCCGACGTCATGTACAACGACTTCGTGCTGATCGGCCCGGCCGAGGATCCCGCAGGCATCCGTGACGCCGAGACCGCCGCCGAGGCGCTCAACCTGATCGCCGAGCACAAGGCGCCCTTCGCCTCCCGTGGCGACGACAGCGGCACCAACCGGGCGGAGCTGCGGCTGTGGGAGTCGGCGGGGGTCGAACCCGGCGGCGACTGGTACCGTGAACTGGGCAGCGGCATGGGGGCCACCCTCAACACCGCGGCGGGCATGGGTGCCTACGTGATGTCGGATCGTGCCACCTGGGTGGCCTTCGACAACCGTCAGGATCTCGAGCTGCTTTTCGAGGGGGACGAGGTGCTGTTCAACCAGTACGGCAGCCTCAAGCTGTCACCCGAGCGCCATCCGGAGCTCAAGCACGACCTGGCCGACCAGTGGCACGACTGGCTGTTGTCCGAGGCGGGCCAGCAGGCCATCGGCGACTTCGAGGTCAAGGGACAGCAGCTGTTCTTTCCCAACGCCGACAGCGAGTAATCGCTGGCTTGCGCTGAAGCCGGCGGCCGCGCCCGAGGCAGCAACGTCAACTGACCAGGGTCGTAGCAGGGTCATATATCTCGGTCTAGGCTGATACGAGGATTGACGCGAGACGGGCGAAGGCACGCGATCGGCGTGCTTCGTTCGTCCCCATGACCGACAAGGATCCTCAATGCGCGCTCGCATCCTCTCTCTCTGCCACTGCCCGATCCCCCGCCAGGACCACCAGCACGGTGACAAGGTCGATGCCAAGATCATCAACCTGACGCCGGTGCTGGGCATGCGCGACCTCGGCTGTCGCCGAGTCACCCTAGCACCTGGCTGCCACGCCTGGCCTTTCCACTTCCATCACAACAATGACGAGATGTTCATCGTGCTCAAGGGCAAGGGCAGCGTGCGTCTGGGTGGGAAACGCTACCCCATCGTCGAGGGGGAGCTGATCGCGGCCCCCGCCGGCGACGCCGACTGCGCCCACCAGATCATCAACGACTCCGACGAACCCCTGACCTACCTGTGTATCAGCAGCATGAACGCACCGGACGTGATGGAGTATCCCGACTCAGGCAAGTTTGGTGTACTGGCCGGCAGCGCTCCGGGCGGCGACAAGGCCGAGCGCAGCTTCGAACACTACGGCATGCGCCAGGACGCGGTGGACTACTGGCAGGACGAAGGTTGATGGGACGGGCGTGCCTGGCGGCAGATGGCTCACCCTCGCCGTATCGCTCCATGCCTCGTGCCAGGCGCGCTTTCTCGGACGTTGCCGGTCTCGTGCCTGAATCTGGCCTGGCATTGAACCACTGCCATTATCCTGATCTCGATCTGAACCGCACAGCCACCCTGTTCACCCCATCGCCCTGACCCGAAGGCGTCGTCTGGCGCTTCTGGTGGCGACCCACTGCCGGGCGAGTGCCGCTCGTCTACCCGCACCTATCTACCAACTTTGGTCGCAAGCATCACAAGCTGCACTTTACGTTAACGTAAACCTTGCCTAGTCTTCTTGTCATCCCGTGAACGCTCACCGCCTGCGGTGCCGTTTCACCTCGTCACCAACACCATCAATAAAGATGGTCCGGCCCCCTCCTGGCGCCGTATCGACCATCAAGGATGCCCCGGAGCCCATCATGTTCAGCCCCTACACGCCTCTCGATTTCGGCCTCGACGAAACCCTGGTCATGCTGCGCGACCAGGTCAATGCCTTCGCCCGCGACGAGATCGCCCCCCGCGCCGGCGAGATCGACGAGAAAAATGAATTCCCCGCCGACCTGTGGCAGAAGTTCGGCGACATGGGCCTGCTCGGCATTACCGTGTCCGACGAGGACGGCGGCACAGGCATGGGCTATCTGGCCCACTGCATCGCCATGGAAGAGATCTCCCGGGCCAGCGCCTCGGTGGGCCTGTCCTACGGCGCCCACTCCAACCTGTGCGTCAACCAGCTCAAGATCAACGCCTCCGCCGAACAGAAGGCCAAGTACCTGCCCAAGCTGATCTCCGGCGAGCACGTAGGGGCGCTGGCCATGTCGGAGCCGGGCGCCGGTTCCGACGTGGTGTCGATGAAGCTGCGCGCCCGCAAGGACGGCGACCGCTACATCCTCAACGGCAACAAGATGTGGATCACCAACGGCCCCGACGCCGACGTGCTGGTGGTCTACGCCAAGACCGATCCTGACGCCGGCTCCAAGGGCATGACGGCCTTTATCATCGAGAAGGGCTTTGCCGGCTTCTCCACCGCCCAGAAGCTCGACAAGCTCGGCATGCGCGGCTCCAACACCTGCGAACTGGTGTTCGAGGACTGCGAAGTCCCCGCCGAGAACGTGCTGGGCGAGGTCGGCAAGGGCGTGCGCGTGCTGATGAGCGGGCTGGACTACGAGCGCACCGTGCTGGCTGCTGGCCCCATCGGCATTATGCAGGCGGCGATGGACGTGGTGGTGCCCTACATCCACGAGCGCAAGCAGTTCAACCAGTCCATCGGCGAGTTCCAGCTGGTCCAGGGCAAGGTTGCCGACATGTACACCACCCTGAACGCCTGCCGCGCCTACCTTTATACCGTCGCCGCCGCCTGCGACCGCGGCCAGACCTCGCGCAAGGACGCCGCCGGGGTGATCCTCTACTGCGCCGAGAAGGCCACCCAGGTGGCGCTGGACGCCATCCAGCTGCTCGGCGGCAACGGCTACATCAACGAGTACCCGACCGGGCGCCTGCTGCGTGACGCCAAGCTCTACGAGATCGGTGCCGGCACCAGCGAGATCCGGCGCATGCTGATCGGGCGTGAGCTGTTCAACGAATCCAAGTAAGGGGAGCCGGTCATGGCGATTCTGGACACCAAGATCAACCCGCGCTCCGAGGACTTCCAGGCACGGGACGCGGCCATGCGCGCCGAGGTCGGCAAACTGGCCGAACTGACCGCTGCCATCCGCCGTGGCGGTGGCGACAAGGCCCGTAGCCGGCACGAATCCCGCGGCAAGCTGTTCGTGCGCGACCGCATCGACCACCTGCTCGACGAGGGCTCGCCCTTCCTCGAATTGTCGGCGCTGGCCGCCCATGAGGTGTATGACACCGAAGTGCCGGCGGCCGGCATCGTCACCGGCATCGGCCGCGTTTCGGGCGTTGAGTGCGTGATCGTCGCCAACGACGCCACCGTCAAGGGCGGCACCTATTTTCCGCTGACGGTGAAAAAGCACCTGCGTGCCCAGGAAGTCGCGCGCAAGCATCGCCTGCCCTGCGTCTACCTGGTCGACTCCGGCGGTGCCTTTCTGCCGCGCCAGGACGAGGTATTCCCCGACCGCGACCACTTCGGCCGGATCTTCTACAACCAGGCCACCCTGTCGGCGGAGGGAATTCCCCAGATCGCCGTGGTGATGGGCTCCTGCACCGCCGGTGGCGCCTATGTGCCGGCCATGGCCGATGAATCGATCATCGTGCGCGAGCAGGGCACGATCTTTCTCGGCGGCCCGCCGCTGGTCAAGGCAGCCACCGGCGAGACCATCAGCGCCGAGGACCTGGGCGGCGCCGACGTCCATACCCGGATCAGCGGGGTCGCCGACCACTACGCCGACAACGACGCCCACGCCCTGCAGATCGCCAGGCGCTGCGTGTCCCGCCTGAACTGGCAGAAGCGTGGCGAGCTGGCGATGGCCGCTCCGCGCCCGCCCAGCCTCGACCCCGAGGAGCTCTACGGTATCGTCGGCACCGACCTCAAGAAGCCCTTCGAGGTGCGCGAGGTCATCGCGCGGATCGTCGATGGCTCCGACTTCGACGAGTTCAAGCGCTACTACGGCGATACCCTGGTCACCGGCTTCGCCCATATCCACGGTCATCCGGTGGGTATCGTCGCCAACAACGGGGTGCTGTTCTCGGAGAGCGCGGTCAAGGGCGCCCACTTCATCGAACTGTGTGCCCAGCGCAAGATTCCGCTGGTGTTCCTGCAGAACATCACCGGCTTCATGGTCGGCTCGAAGTACGAGCACGAGGGCATCGCCAAGCATGGCGCCAAGCTGGTGACCGCGGTGTCCTGCGCCAAGGTGCCCAAGTTCACGGTGCTGATCGGCGGCAGCTTCGGTGCCGGCAACTACGGCATGTGCGGGCGCGCCTTCGAACCCAACCTTTTGTTCATGTGGCCCAACGCCCGCATCTCGGTGATGGGCGGCGAGCAGGCCGCCGGCGTGCTGTCCCAGGTCAAGCGCGAGCAGATCGAACGCGCCGGCGAGTCCTGGTCCGCCGAGGACGAAGAGGCCTTCAAGAAGCCGACCCGCGAACAGTACGAACACCAGGGCCATCCCTACTACGCCAGCGCCCGACTGTGGGACGACGGTGTGATCGACCCGGCCCAGACCCGCGATGTACTGGGCCTGTCGCTGGCCGCCGCGATGAATGCCGAGATCGAACAGACGCGCTTCGGCGTCTTCCGCATGTAATGCCCTCAAGGATGGATCCCATGTCAGACATGTCCCAACTACGGATCGACGCCCGGGGGGTTGCCTGGTTGACCCTGACCCGCCCCGAGGTGCACAACGCCTTCGACGACGCCCTGATCGGCGAGCTCAACGCCCACCTGGATCAGGTACGCCAGGCCGCCGACAGCGGCGAGGTACGAGTGCTGGTGCTGGGTTCAGAGGGCAAGAGCTTCTCCGCCGGCGCCGACCTCAACTGGATGAAGCGCATGGTCGACTACAGCGTCGACGACAACCTGGCCGACTCGCGTGAGCTGTCTCGCCTGATGCACGGTCTCGACAGCCTGCCCTGCGTGACGGTGTGCCGGGTCCAGGGCGCGGCCTTCGGTGGCGCGGTGGGCCTGGCCGCTTGCTGCGACATCGTGATCGCCTCCGACAGGGCCAAGTTCTGCCTATCCGAGGTGCGCATCGGCCTGTCGCCGGCGGTCATCAGCCCCTACGTGCAGCGCGCCATCGGCAGCCGCCAGATGCGCCGCTACGCGCTCAGCGCCGAAGTGATGGATGCCGACACCGCCCAGCGACTGGACCTGGTCCACCGGGTGGTCGCCGCAGAGGAACTCGACGCCGCCATCGACGCGATGCTCGACACCCTGCTGGCCACCTCGCCCCAGGCCAGCCGGGCCACCAAGGGCCTGCTGGCAGAAGTCGCCAGAGACACCGACAGCGACGCCACCCGCGAGCGCACCTGTCAGGTCATCAGTGAGCTGCGCACCAGCGCCGAAGGCCAGGAGGGACTGGCGAGTTTCCTCGAGAAGCGCCGTCCGGCCTGGGCCGACAGCGCCTCTTCCACCAGCCCCCCTTCATCCACCAACAAAAAAGGGAGCGCCTCATGAGCTCGAATCCGTCAGACCGCCAGCCGCGCTTCGACACTCTGCTGGTGGCCAATCGTGGCGAGATCGCCTGTCGTGTCATGGCCACCGCCCGGGCCATGGGCCTGAAGACGGTGGCGGTGTACTCCGACGCCGATGAAGGCGCGCGCCACGTGCGCGAGGCCGATGAGGCGATCCGCATCGGTCCGGCGCCGGCCCGGGAAAGCTATCTCGATGTCGACAAGGTCATCGCGGCGGCCCGCCGCAGCGGCGCCGGCGCCATCCATCCCGGCTACGGTTTCCTGTCGGAAAACGAGGCCTTCGTCAGCGCCTGCGAAGACGCCGGTATCGTCTTCGTCGGCCCGCCCGCCTCCAGCATCAAGGCCATGGGCGACAAGTCCGCCGCCAAGGCCCGCATGATGGACGCCGGGGTCCCGCTGGTGCCGGGCTACCACGGCGATGATCAGGACGACGACCTGCTCAAGCGCGAGGCCGACGCCATCGGCTACCCGGTGCTGCTCAAGGCCAGCGCCGGTGGTGGCGGCAAGGGCATGCGCGTGGTCGAGAACGCCGACGAGTTCCAGGCGGCCCTGGACGGCTGCCGACGGGAGTCCCGCGCGGCCTTCAACGACGACCGCATGTTGATCGAGAAGTACCTGAGCCAGCCTCGCCACGTCGAGGTCCAGGTGTTCTGCGACAGCCACGGCGGCGGCGTCTACCTGTTCGAGCGCGACTGCAGCGTGCAGCGTCGTCACCAGAAGGTGCTCGAGGAAGCCCCTGCACCAGGCATGACCCTGGAACTGCGCCAGGCCATGGGCGAGGCGGCGGTGCGCGCGGCCCAGGAGATCGGTTACGTCGGCGCCGGCACGGTGGAGTTTCTGCTCGACGCCTCACCGGGGCAGGACGGCTCCTTCTATTTCATGGAGATGAACACCCGCCTGCAGGTGGAACACCCTGTCACCGAGATGATCACCGGGCAGGACCTGGTCGAGTGGCAGCTGCGCGTGGCCATGGGCGAGCGCCTGCCGCTGAGCCAGGATGAGCTGACCATCAATGGCCACAGCTTCGAGGCGCGGCTTTACGCCGAGGACGCCGACCAGGACTTCCTGCCCGCCACCGGCCTGCTCAGCCACTTCTCGCTGGACCTCGAGGGCGCCTCGCTGGACCCGACCAGGGTGCGCTTGGACAGCGGGGTCGAAAGCGGTGACATGGTGTCGATGCACTACGACCCCATGCTGGCCAAGCTGATCACCCACGGCCCCGACCGCGCCTCGGCGCTGGCGACCCTGAACCGCGCCCTGGCGGCCCTGGACGTGCGTGGTGTGGTCACCAACCGCGGCTTCCTGCAGCGCCTGGCCACCCACCCGGACTTCCAGGCGGCCAACCTCGATACCCGCTTTATCGAGCGCCACGAGGACAGCCTGTTCGCCTCCCGCGGCCTCGACCAGGACAGCCTGGCCAGCGCCGCCCTGGTGGCGCTGCATCAGCTGTCTCGGGAGTGCGAGAGCGACTCTCCCTGGGACCGCCACGACGGCTTTCGCCTGAACGGCCCGCGCCAGATCCGTATCGCACTGTGCGACCCGCGCGAGGCGCTGGACGCCGAGCCTGCGAGCCTGGCGCTGGTCGAGGGACGTCATGGGGCCAGTGACGACGCCTGGCAGCTCAGCATCAGCGGGGCCAATCGCGACGAGGTCCAGAAGGTATCGGCGAGCCTCACCGATCTGCCCGGCGACGCCGTGGCGATCACCCTGGACGGCCACCGCCGCCGCCTGCAGGCGCGCCTGGTGGGAGAAGGCAAGGAGCGCAACGAGATCGTGCTGTCGAGCCCCGAGGGCGAGGTCCGCCTTTACTGGCGGCGTATCGACGCCATCGACCACGGCCAGCACGAGGTCGAGTCGACCCTGACCGCGCCCATGCACGGTACCGTGGTGGCGCTGCTGGTTGCGCCCGGTGCTGCCGTTGCCAAGGGTGACGCCCTGATGGTGATGGAAGCGATGAAGATGGAGCACACCCTCACCGCCCCGGCCGACGGCGCCGTGGCCAGCTTCCACTTCGCCGCCGGCGACACCGTCGGCCAGGGCGACGTGCTGCTGGAGTTCGACGCCGGCGCGTCGCCAACAGAGGCGCAGTCAGAGACACAGCCCGAAACCGAGCAAAAGGAGTCCCGCTGATGGCCCTTCCCGCCAGCGTTCGCATCGTCGAAGTCGGGCCTCGCGACGGCCTGCAGAACGAGCCGGACCCGATCACCACGGCGACCAAGCTCGAACTGGTCGAGCGCCTGGCCCAGGCCGGCCATCGCCACATCGAGGCGGCCAGCTTCGTGTCGCCCAAATGGGTGCCGCAGATGGCCGACCACCGCGAGGTGATGACCGCCCTGATGCGAGAGGGCAAAGGCCAACCAGGGGTGCGCTATTCGGCGCTGACCCCCAACCTCAAGGGACTGGAGGCGGCCATCGAGTGCGGCGTCGATGAGGTGGCGGTGTTCGGCGCGGCCTCGGAGTCGTTCTCGCAAAAGAACATCAACTGCTCCATCGCCGAGTCGCTCGAGCGCTTCGCCCCGGTGGTGGAACGCGCCCGCGATCAGGGGATCCAGGTGCGCGGCTATGTGTCCTGCGTGCTCGGCTGCCCCTACGAAGGCGACATCGCTCCCGAGCAGGTGGCGGCGGTCGCCCGGGCGCTGGACGAGATGGGCTGCTACGAGGTGTCGCTTGGCGACACCATCGGCACCGGTACCCCGCTCAAGGCCCGGCGCATGCTCGAGGCGGTGGCCCGTGACGTTCCGGTCGAGCGTCTGGCCGCCCACTTCCACGACACCTATGGCCAGGCGCTGGCCAATCTGGCCGCGGTACTCGAGGACGGCATCCAGGTGATCGACAGCTCGGTGGCGGGCCTCGGGGGCTGCCCCTACGCCAAGGGCGCCAGCGGCAATGTCGCCACCGAGGACGTGGTCTACCTGCTTGAAGGCCTGGGCATCGAAACCACGGTGGACCTCGAGCGCATCGCCGCCGTGGGCGACTGGATCACCCGCGCCATCGGGCGTCCCAATCGCTCCAAGGCCGGTGTGGCGGTGGTTGCCAAGGGCTGACCAATGCCGAGGGGGAAGGAGGGAAGCGAGAAACAGGGCCTGAGCAATTCTTCCCTCCCTTCCCTCTCTCTTTCCTCTCCCTTCTCTCTCTCTTTCCTCTCCCTTCTCTCTCTTTCCTCTCCCTTCTCTCTCTTTGCTCTCCCTTCCCTCTCCCTTCTCTCTCTTTCCTCCCCCTCCCCATGCCTTCCCCTTCCTTTCCATCCCGCGACATACATCGCATCGTGCTATTCTCAGTGTCAGTCCATGAGAGGAACAGGACATGAGCGCACAGGGCCAACGCATTCTCGAGCAGATTCAGCAGCAGCTGCAGCAATCTACCGAGGCGGCAGAGACGGCAGGCTGGGATGACGTGGATATCACTGCCTCGGGCACAGTGGTGGTGCGCAGGTACGCCAGCAAGGACGCCGCCGAGCTCGAGCGCCAACGCATCGACCAGAGCTTCCCCCTGGCTTCCCACGACAGCCAGTAGCAGCGTAGCCGCCCACCATGATCGGGCTGCTCATCTTTCCCGTGCTGGTGTGTGGCTATATCTACCTCACCGAAAGCCCTGCCGAGCGCATCCTTATCAGCTCTACATTCGTGCGGCACAGTTCGACATTCTTATTGTCGCGGTGGTCGCCTTGCTGTTCGCCAGCTGATGGCAACCGGACTTTATCTGCAACGCCTCCTCCTCCCGCCACCATGGCATCGCTTCCGATTGCTTCATTCCTCACGAACAGAACACGCAGGGCGAACACTTCCCCGCCCTCGGTAGTACGAAGGCTCCTTCAATGCCTGCGTGGCGCGGGCCCCTGAGTCTCCGGGCAACTGTGCCGATCGGGTCGCAAGCGTTTACAGGGTTGGTTGTGAATGCAGCAGGCGCCGCCTAGCGTTAGATGGCATCGCTTGCCGACTTTGCGCGCCTGACTTGTCGTGCCTGACGTTTCGCGCTCGACGTTGCGTAGCCAGCTTGGTTGGCAAAGTATTGGCTGCACTGACTGCACCGATTGGACCACAGGGAAGCCCTCATGACCCCCGTTCTCGTCTTCTGCCTGATCGCGGCGCTCGGTATCGGCGCCCAGTGGCTGGCCTGGCGCTGGAAGGTGCCGGCCATCGTCCTGCTGCTGCTGAGCGGCGTACTCATCGGCCCGGTAACCGGTGTGCTCGACCCACGCTCGGTATTCGGCGAGTTGCTCGAACCGCTGATCGCGGTCGCCGTGGCGATGATCCTGTTCGAGGGTGGCCTGACGCTGAACCTGACACGGCTGAAGGGCGCGGAGCTTGCGGTGAAGCGCCTGGTGTTCTTCGGCGGCCCGCTGGTCTGGCTGCTGGCGACCCTGTCGGGTCACTACATCGGTGGACTGACCTGGGCATCGGCCTCGGTGCTTGGCGGCATCCTGATCGTCACCGGCCCCACCGTCATCATTCCCCTGCTGCGCCAGGCCAGCCTCAAGCGGCGTCCGGGGGAAATCCTGCGCTGGGAGGCGATCCTCAATGACCCGGTGGGCGCCCTGGCGGCGGTGCTGGCCTTCGAACTCGCCATCGTTCTCAACTCCTCTCACTCGCTGTCGATGACCCTCGGCCATATGGCGCTGGGCATCGCGGTGGCGAGCGCGGTGGGACTGGCCACCGCCTGGGGCCTGATCCGCGCGATCAAGGGCGGCCATATCCCCGAGTTTCTCAAGGTGCCGGTGATCATCTTCTTCGTCATGGCCACCTACGCCCTGCCCAATGCGCTGCTGCATGAAAGCGGCCTGCTGGCGGTCACCGTGATGGGCGTGGTGATCGGCAATTCGTCGCTATCGTCGCTGGACGAGATCCGCCGCTTCAAGGAGAACATCACCGTACTGCTGGTCTCCGGGGTATTCATCCTGCTGGCCGCTCAGGTGGACCTGGGCACCCTGGCCACCCTGACGACCCGCGAGATCCTGTTCGTCGCGGTGGTACTGCTGCTGGTCCGCCCGCTGGCAGTCTTCATATCGTTGATCAAGGTCGACCTGCCCTTCGGCGAGAAGCTGATGGTCGGCTGGATCGGTCCACGCGGGGTGGTCGCGGTGGCCATCGCCGGTCTGTTCGGCGCGCGCCTGGTCGACATCGGCATCGAGGACGCCGCCCTGCTGTCGCCATTGGCCTTTGCCATCGTCGCCGTCACGGTGCTGCTGCACGGCTTCTCGCTGCAGCCCCTGGCCCGTCGCTTCAATCTTCAGTCCACCGATACCAAGGGGCTGTTGATCATCGGCGCCAACCCCTTCACGGTCGCCCTTGCCGAGGCCATCCAGTCCACCGGGCGCCCGGTGCTGATCGCCGATCGCAACTACAACCATCTACGCCAGGTCAGAGGCCGCGACATTCCCACCTACTACGGCGAGGTACTCACCGAGGAGGCCGAACTGACGCTGGAGTTCAGCCGCTTCGACAGCATGGTGGCGCTGACCGACAACGACGACTACAACGCCCTGCTGTGCATGCACTATGCCCCCGAATTCGGCCACCATCAGGTGTACCGCTTCGCCCCGGGGGGCGGTGCCGGTGGCGATCATCTCGAGCAGACCCTGGGCGGGCGCTTCTTCGCCAAGGAACTCGACTTCGAACAGGCCACCAACTACATCCGCGAGGGCTGGTGCGTCCGTCTGACGCGCCTCAGCGAGAGCTATTCGTTCGAGGACTATCGACGCGACAACCCCGACGCCCGGGTGATCTCGACCTACAGCGAGGATGGCGAAGTACGCGTCATGCACAAGGATGAAAGCTTCGATGCTGGTGACGGCGAGACCCTGCTCGCCCTGGTGCCCGACGACACCCATCAGGACAAGGCAGAGCGCCACGCCAGACGCCAGGAGCAACAACCAGCGGCTGGGGCTGGGGCTGGGGCAGAATCAGGCGCGACGAGTGTCAGCGAAGACGACGGCGACTCCCGCGACAACACGACTCCCGGACGCGAGCCGCCCGAGCAGGGCTGATCCGGCGAGGTATCGTGGCGGGTGCGGAACTTGTGTAGCCTGGGAAGGCCTAACGCCAGGCGAGCCTTTTCCACGGCTCCCTTCATATGACAAGGAGATGTTTCATGAACGCCAGCTGGATCCCTGTTGCCGCCTTCACTGCGCTGTTCACCGCCCTGGCCGGCTGTGCCGGCGGCAGTGGCCATGATGACAGCGCCGACGCCGCAGCCTCGCCCTCCGCCGACTACATCTGCCAGGATGGCAGCCAGTTCACCATCGTCTTCGACAGTCAGGACAGCGCCGAGGTACAGATGCACGGCGACAGCTTCCCGCTCGAACGCCAGCCCGCCGCCTCTGGCATGCACTACGCCTCGGAAAACGGCCAGCACGTCTTCCGTGGCAAGGGCAACGAGGCCACCTGGACCATCGGCCGGCGCATGCCGGTGCAGTGCGAAGTCAGCAGCTGACGCCCGCGCTATTCCCGGACGCTCTCCGCAGTCAACCGACAAACGCATTTCCGCCGCCTGCTTTCCGCAAGGAAAGTCGGCGGCATTCGCCAGACATTTCTCCAGCGGCACAACGACCAAGCCGCAGCAGGAGGCAAGATGGCACGCTACTTCAACGACCCCACCCTACCCAACCCCGAGTTTCCGGGCTCCCATCTGGTCATGGACGAACACTACGTCCATCTGTCGGGGCTGACCGCCGCCGATATCCAGGGCAGTGACGCCATTCTCGGTGACGCCGCCGAAGAAACTCGCTGGATCCTCAGGCGACTGTCTCACCTGCTCGAGCAGGCGGATTGCACCCTGGCCGACACCGTGCGTGTTCAAGTGCACCTCACCGACCTGTCGCTGCAACAGGCGGTGGATGATGTCTATTCTGAGTGGTTCGAGGCTGCGCGCTATCCGGCGCGTACCTGCACCATGTCGCCACAGCTGCATGGCGGCGCCGCAGTGGAGATCACCCTGACCGCCCGTCGGCCCGAGGGGGCATCGCCAGATGAGCCCGGCTAGGGCTGAGTCTTGTCGACCAAGCCTTAGGCGCTGTCCGAAAAGTCGACGAGCGAAGGTTAGACAAGGCAAAAATCGGTGAGAAAGCGCAGTTTACGGTGTGTAAATGAGCATTTTGACCGGGCTGGCGCACCAGCCGATTTTTAACGCCGTATTACCGAGCGCAGGCACTTTTCAGACAAGCCCTAAGCTCCGATCGCGCCAGGCTGAATGGTTCAGGCCAGGATCATCACCACGCAGGCCGCGGTGAGCGCCCCCATCACCCCATTGAACACCCGCCAGGATCGGTCGCTCTTCAACAGGCGGCCGATGGCGGTGCCAAACCCTGCCCACAGAGCGATGCAGGGCAGCCCCACCAGTTCCGCCACGCCCGCCAGCAACAGGGCGTTGACCCAGGGGTTGCCGCCGTCCGGCAGGAACCCCGCCATCAACGCGATACCCATGACCCACGCCTTGGGGTTGGCGAACTGGAACGCCGCCGCCTGCACGAAGGACAGCGGGCGGGCATCGCCTACCCGCAGGTCCGGCGGCGGGGCCGTCGCGATCTTCCAGGCCAGGTACAAGAGGTACAGGCTGCCGACCAGCTTGAGTCCGCCCTGCACCACCGGATAGCGCTCGAACACCACCCCGAGCCCGAGCGCGATCGAGGCGAACAGCACAAAACAGCCGCCCAGGATGCCGAACAGGTGTGGCAGGGTACGCAGGAAGCCGTAGTTGGCGCCGGAGGCGGTCAGCATCACGTTGTTGGGACCCGGCGTGATGGTCATGGACACCATGAACAGCGCTGCCGGAAGCAGAAAGGCGAGCTGACTAGCGGTCTCTTCCATGATTGTACCCCTACAATTTTTGCATTATGGTGTGAAACAAGGTGAATTAACCCCGGTTTTTAAAGCATACTCAGGCAACAATTGCCGTCAAAGAGTTTATTGTCACCATGACAATCTGGACTCCCTCCCTCGAATTCGACTCCCGCTCGGCCCGCTATCGTCAGATCGCCTCGGCCATCGGCGAGGCCATCGACCAGGGCCAGCTCGCCGCCGGCGATCGACTGCCCCCGCAACGGGCCCTGGCCGACGCGCTGGGCGTCACCGTGGGCACCATCACCCGCGCCTACAGCGAAGCCCAGCAACGGGGCTGGGTATCGTCCCGGGTCGGCAGTGGCACCTACGTCCATGACGCCGCCGCCGGCAACAGCCCCTTCGATGTACACGTCGCAGCCGACTCCGATGGCGTGGTCGACATGAGCCTGAGCTTTGCTCCGCCGCACCCCTGGCGTCATCAGTGTCTGCAGCAGGCCCTGGCGGAGGTGACCGAGGACCCGGCCTGCCTTGCCATGGTCGCCGCCTACCAGCCCGACATCGGCACCCGGCAGCACAGAGAGGCGCTGTCACGTTGGCTTGAGGATCTCGGCTTTCCCCTGCACGAGGTGCTGGCGATCACCCAGGGCGGCCAGCACGGCATCGACCTGTGCCTGAGAGCCCTGACCCGCCCCGGCGACAGCGTGGCCGCCGACGCCCTCACCTATCCAGGGTTCAACGCCGCCACCCGCCACGCTCACCTCAAGCCGATGGCGGTACCCCTGGACGACGACGGCATGGACATCGATGCACTGGCACGCCTGTGCCAGCGCCAGGTGCCCCGCCTGGTCTACCTGACCCCGGACCAGAACAACCCCACCAGCGCGGTGCTTTCGCCGCAGCGCAGGGAACAGCTCGCCGCCCTGGCGCGTCGACATGACTTCTGGCTGATCGAGGACGCCGTCCAGTACCTGCCGCGGGAGGATCGCGGTGTGTCTCTGCTGGAACTGGCGCCGGAACGCACGCTGCAGGTATTCAGCACCTCCAAGGTGCTTTCCGGTGGCCTCAGGGTCGGCACGCTGCAGATGCCGGCCACCCTGCGCGAGCGCATCGGCAGCCTGCTGCGGGCGCAGTCTTGGATGTGTCCGCCGCTGATGACCGAGGTGGCGCGGCGCTGGATCGCCTCGCCCCGCTACCCCGAACTGCTGGCCTGGCAGACCGCAGAGCTGGCCGCTCGGCAGCGTCTGGCACGGGCAAGCTTCGAGGCCCTGACGCCCCGCCATCTCACCCACGGCGCCAACTTCTGGCTACCGCTGCCCGAGGGCCGTCGGGCCAGCGAGGTACAGGCCCTGCTGAAGAGCGAAGGCGTGCTGGTGGCAACGCCTGAACCCTTCTGTACCGGCAGCGAGCCGGCGCCCCAGGCCATTCGCCTGTGCGTGGGCGCCCCCGACAGCCGCGAGTCCCTGCAACAGGCCCTCGCCACCGTGCGACGTGTGCTGGAACAGGGGGACACCAGCCCCTGGGCAACACTGTAGCGACGGTTTGACACCTGCCTGAATTCGCTGACGCTGTGAACCAGGTCCAGACGTCCATCGAGCCATCCCTGCACTAGCCGACCCAGTCGCTGCCCCCGATCATGTCAGCGGCGAAATCTGTATATAAGATCGGGCACAGTCTGTGACACACATCGTCACTCCCCCCTGGCGATTCCTGCCTGCCGTTCGACGATAGCCGCCTTGACGCCGCGCCATTGCCCTGCTGTTAATGTATATACATTAAAGTTTTCCCATCATGTTCGGCCACGTCTCGGGAGCTCGCCACCATGCATCGACTCGTCATCACCCCAGGCCAACTCACCCTCCAGGACATGCGCCGGCTCCTCACGTCACCGACAGTGGTGTCTCTGGAGCCCTCGGCATACGCCGCCATCGACGCCTCGGTGGCGACGGTGGCTGGCGTCATGGACGAGGGACGCACCGCCTACGGGGTCAACACCGGCTTCGGCCTGCTGGCCCAGACCCGCATCGAGCGCGAACGCCTGGAGGACCTGCAGCGCTCGCTGGTGCTATCCCACGCCACCGGCGTCGGTGAACGCCTGGACGACGGGCTGGTAAGGCTGATCATGACGCTGAAGGTGGCAAGCCTGGCACGCGGCTACTCCGGCATTCGCGGCGAAGTCCTCGACGCCCTGATCACCCTGATCAACACCGAGGTCTGGCCGGTGATCCCCGCCAAGGGCTCGGTAGGTGCCTCGGGCGACCTCGCGCCACTGGCCCATATGAGTCTGGTACTGCTGGGCGAGGGCCAGGCACGCCACCGTGGCGAGACCCTCTCGGGACGGGACGCCCTGAACGTGGCTGGCCTGTCGCCCCTGACCCTGGCACCCAAGGAGGGATTGGCGCTGCTCAATGGCACCCAGGTCTCCACCGCGCTGGCGCTGCGCGGTCTGTTCGAGGCCGAAGATCTGTTTGCCAGCGCCACCGTGTGCGGCGCCCTTAGCGTCGAGGCGAGCCTGGCCTCGCGGGTTCCCTTCGACGCCCGCATCCACGAACTGCGCGGCCAACCCGGGCAGATCGACGTTGCCAGGGCCTATCGTAACCTGCTCGAGGACACCAGCGAGGTGGGGGCCTCCCACGCCGACTGTGACCGCGTCCAGGACCCCTACTCGCTGCGCTGCCAGCCTCAGGTCATGGGCGCGGTGCTCGACCAGATCCGCCACGCGGCCAGGGTGCTCGAGATCGAGGCCAACGCCGTCACCGACAACCCGCTGGTGTTCGCCGACAACGGCGACATCCTCTCGGGCGGCAACTTTCACGCCGAGCCGGTTGCCCTTGTGGCCGATAATCTGGCGCTGGCGCTGGCGGAGATCGGGGCCCTGTCGGAGCGACGCATCTCGCTGATGATGGACACCCACATGTCCCGGCTTCCCCCCTTCCTGGTGGAAAACGGCGGCGTGAATTCCGGTTTCATGATTGCCCAGGTGTCAGCCGCCGCGCTGGCCAGCGAGAACAAGGCTCTGGCCCACCCTCACAGCGTCGACAGCCTGCCTACCTCGGCCAATCAGGAGGACCATGTGTCCATGGCGCCGGCGGCGGGACGGCGACTCAAGGAGATGGCGGCCAATGTTCGCGGCGTGCTGGCCATCGAATGGCTGGCAAGTTGCCAGGGCCTCGACATGCGCGAGGGGCTCGCCTCGACACCTTTGCTGGAGCAGGCCCGTCAGCGACTGCGTCGCCGGGTGACCCACTATGACCACGATCGTTACTTCGCACCGGACATCGAGGCCGCCACACGTCTGCTGGACGAAGGCGCATTGTGTGACCTCGTTCTCGACGATCTTCTGCCCAGCCGCGCGCCCTGACTCGACAGGCTTCGCTGGTTCGGACTAAACCGAAAGGATCAATGAACTCAGCCCCAGGTGCCACAAACCCGCCACCAGCGAGAGTCAGCCGATGAATCATGACAAGATGGCCGCCAGACCACACGTCGAGCAACAGAGGCCGCTCCCCCACGCCTTCGTCATCCTCTTCTTTCTCGCCCTGCTGGCGGCCATCGTCACCTGGTTCGTCCCCAGCGGAAGCTTCGAACGCATCACCAACGCCGACGGGCGCTCGGTCATCGTCGCCGGCACCTACCAGGCCATCGACTCCCCGGGCATCGGTCCCTTCGAGTTCTTCAACGCCTTCTTCGAAGGGATGAAGAGCGGCTCGTCGATCATCTTCTTTCTGGTCATCGTCGGCGGTACCTTCGGGGTCCTGAGGCGCTCCCGCGCCATCGAAGGGCTGGTCCACTTCCTGCTGGTGAAGCTCAAGGGCCGCGAGATCCTGATCATCCCGCTGATGATGACCTTCTTCGCCCTGTGTTCCGGTACCTACGGCATGATCGAGGGCAGCATCGTCTACATCTTCATCCTGCTGCCGCTGGCGCGACGTATCGGCTACGACGCCGTGGTCGCCGCCGCTATCCCGTTGATCGGCACCGCCATCGGATACACCGGCTCCTTTCTCAACCCCTTCAACGTCGGCGTCGCCCAGAGCATCGCCGAATTGCCGCTGTTTTCCGGCATGGGCTACCGCTTCGTCTGCTGGCTTGCGTTCGTCGCCCTGAGCATCGGCTACGTGATGTTCTACGCCCGTCGCGTGCAGGCAAGGCCAGAGCGCAGTGTGGTCTACGGCCTGGCCCCGCCCGATGAAGAAGGACCGGGCGATCACGTCGACCTGACCCCTCGCCACCTGCTGATCCTCGGCGCCTTCGCCCTGGCCCTGGTGGCGATCATCGCCGGGGTCAGTGCCTTCGGCTGGTACCTCAAGGAGATGGCCGGCGTCTTCCTGCTGCTGGGTATCGTCACCGGACTGCTCGCCGGTATGCGAGCCAACACCATCGCCGGGGCCTTTTCCACCGGCTGCAAGGACATGATGGACGGCGCCCTGGCGGTGGGCCTGGCCTTCACCATCGTGGTCATCGTGCAACACAGCGAGATCATCGACACCATCATCCATTCGCTTTCCACGCTGATCGGCGACACCTCGGCGTCGGCCGCAGCACTGGGCATGTTCGCCATGCAAAGCGCGATGAACTTCATCGTCACCTCGGGCAGCGGCCAGGCGGCGCTGACCATGCCCATCATGACGCCCATCGCGGACCTCGCAGAGGTCCACCGCCAGGTCGCGGTGCTGGCCTTCCAGTTTGGCGACGGCATCTCCAATGCCTTTACTCCTACCGCCGGCTGGTTGATGGCGGGACTCACCATCGCCGGCATTCCCTGGAGCCGCTGGATGCGTTTCATGCTGCCGCTGATCGCCCTGCTCTATGCCCTCGGCGCTGTGCTCATCCTGCTGGCGACCCTGGTGGTCTGGCCCCTCGCCTGACGGTCTGCACTCACGGAGCCTCGTCTTGACCAGCAACACGCTACCCTTGAGCCTTGCGATGATCGAACGCCTGGTGGCCTTCGACACCACCAGTCATCGCTCCAACCTTGAACTGATCAACGACGTCGCCGGCTGGCTCGAGGCGCGTGGGGCAGCGGTGACCCTGCTCTACAACGACAGCGGCGACAAGGCCAACCTGATCGCCGAATTCGGCCCCCGCGATGCCCCGGCCCTGCTGGTTTCCGGCCACACCGACGTGGTGCCGGCGAGCCACGCGGACTGGCGCGTCACCGCCCCGTTCACGCCGAAACGCCACGCTGAACGCCTGTACGGTCGCGGTACGGCGGACATGAAGGGATTCATCGGCGTGGCCCTGACCAAACTGGCCGCCTGGCAGGCAGAGCACTCGCGTCACTCGGTGTTGCTGGCGCTGTCCTTCGACGAAGAGGTCGGGTGCCTGGGTGCCCCGCTGATGCTGCCGTTTCTCGAGGCCCACAAGGAACGCCTGCGGGGCATCATCGTCGGCGAGCCCACCGCGATGCGCATCGCCAACGCCCACAAGGGCCACGTCGGCATGCGCGCCACCATCGAGGGTGTGGGAGGCCACTCGGGCTACCCGGGGCGAGGCGTCAACGCCATCGATGTCGGCGCGGGCGTGGTTGCGCAGATCCGCCAACTGGCACGGGAAAAGCGCCTGATGTCGCTCACCGATCAGCGCTTCGATCCCCCCTACTCCACGGTCCACGTCGGGCTGATCGAGGGTGGCAGCGCGCTGAATCAGATCCCCGAGCACTGCCGCATCGACTTCGAGATGCGCCCGCTGCCCGGGCAGCCCGCCATGGAAATCCTCGAGCGCCTGCGCAAGGACTTTCCCAGCGGCCTGGATCGCGACCTGATCGGCCTCGGCCGTCGCGCCAGACTGACCCTGGAATGCCGCGGCCAGTACCCACCGCTGGACGAACGCCGCCAAGGCTACCTGTCATGGATCGCCGAGCTGGCCGAATGCAGCGTCGAGCCGTTGGCGCTCGGCTTCGGCTGCGAGGCCGGGCTGTTCGCCCAGCTGGGCGTCCCCACCGTGATCTGCGGCCCCGGGAGCATCCATCAGGCCCATCAGCCAGACGAGTTCATCGCCTTCGATCAGATCGCGAAGTGCGAGGGCTTCTTCGACCGGCTGTTGTCACAGCTGTCCTTTCCTCTTCCTGACTTCCACCGCCTGGAGGCCCCATGAACCTGCGCATCCATCCCGACACCATGGTCAGCGACGAAGACGTCGCCGCCTTCCAGCGCGACGGCGCCATCTGTCTACGCGGCATCTTCTGCCCTCAGGAGCTGAAGCGACTGTCGGAGGGCATCGAGGACAACCTGCGCGATCCCAGCCCCCGGGCCAAGGTCGCCAGTCGACCCGATGACCCAGGCTGGTTCTTCGAGGACTTCTGCAACTGGCAGACCAACGAAGCGTATCGGGGTTTCATCTTCGACTCGCCGCTGGGGCTTATCGGGCAACGCCTGATGGGCTCACGCCAGGTACGCCTCTACCACGACCATCTACTGGTCAAGGAACCGGGCACGCGCCAGCGTACCCCCTGGCACCAGGACCAGCCCTACTACAACGTGGAAGGCAGTCAGAACGTCAGCATGTGGCTACCGGTGGATCCGGTATCCCGGCCGGCCACCCTGGAGTTTGTGGCCGGGTCCCACAAGGGGCCCTGGCTGATGCCGCGGACCTTCATGGACCACCAGGCCAGCTGGTTCCCCGAGGGCAGTCTGGCCGAGCTGCCTGACATCGAGGCCCAGCGTGAGCGCTACACCATCCTTGGCTGGGCGCTGGAACCCGGCGACGCCGTATTCTTCAACATGCTGACCCTGCACGCCTCGGGCGGCGTCAGTGGCCCTCATCGCCGTCGCGCTTTCTCGGTGCGCCTGCTGGGTGACGACATGGTCCACGCACCGCGGGCCTGGACCACCTCGCCGCCCTTTCCCGGCCTCGCCGACGAACTGCCCGCGGGCAGCCCCATGGAGCACCCGCTGTTTCCGCTGCTGGCAGGATGAGCCTGCCCGCCGGGGCACAGGCACACGACGCCGTCGTCGACCAGCGCGGGAGACGTTCGGTCGCGCCACAGACGTCACTCCACCGGGAAGGCGAACGCCAGCGCGATCCGGTTCCAGGCGTTGATGGAGACCACCAGCGCCGTCACGTTGACCTGCTCTTCGGGGGTGAATTCCGCGGCCAGGCGGGTGTAGTCGCCGCCGCCGATCTCCTGGCCGCTGACCAGCGTCAGCGCCTCGGTCCAGGCCAGCGCTGCCTGTTCACGGCGACTGAAGAGCTGGGTCTCTCGCCACGCCGACAGAACATCCAGACGCGACTGCTGCTCACCGTCCTCGCGTGCTTCCTGGCTGTGCATGCGCAGACAGAAGGCGCAACCGTTCAGCTGGGAGGCGCGCAGCTTGATCAGGTGCACCAGCTCAGACTCGATGCCCGCCTCGGCCACGGCACGCTCGAGTTCCACCAGGGACTTGGCCAGCATCGGCTGGTGGCGAAAGACGTCGGCCCGGGTCAGACGTTGATCTTTCATTCGGGACTCCTCACAGGACGGGAAAGGAGGTAGTCTTTGCGCGTTTGAATTCCTTACCGCTGGCCGCCTGATGGCGCCTGTCTGCCCCGAGCGATGGCCCTGCTGCCCAGGGGCTTTCCTGCGCAGGGGCCTTGCCGTGCCATGGCCTCCAGCGTCAACGCCGACAATGAGACCGTCCTAGATGTGGTTCCAGAGCACCCTTCGCCTCGCTGCCCGCCCCCGGGGCTTTCACCTGATCACCGATGAGGTCGTTCAGGCACTGCCGGACCTGCCGAGCATGCGCATCGGCCTGCTCCACGTCTTCATCCAGCACACCTCGGCATCGCTGACCATCAACGAAGACGCCGATCCCACGGTACGTGGCGACTTCGAGCGTCACTTCAATGTGATGGTGCCGGAGGACGCACCCTACTACCGCCACACCCAGGAAGGCAGCGACGACATGCCGGCCCACCTCAAGGCCAGCCTGCTGGGGCCCTCACTCAGCATTCCCGTCACCGAAGGGCGCCTGGCGATGGGCACCTGGCAGGGTATCTATCTGTGCGAGCACCGCGACCACGGCGGGCCTCGCCAGCTTGTGCTGACCTTGAACGGCGAGCGCACCCGCTGGCGCCCGGAACAGGCGATGCCCGACCCCTACCGCCGTCGCAACTAAGTCACCCTGCTGTCGCCATCAGCGGGTACCGCATGCGCAGCAACGGCTGCGAACCCTGCACGGCTGTCGCCGGTCATCCTCGCTGCTGCCTCTGCTCCTTCCTTGCCTTCTCGGCTTGCCTGGCCCGGTTCAGGACTTCGCCAGGCGTCGGTAATCCGGTTGTTCGTTGCAGCGCCACAGATACCAGGACGCCACCGAGCGCCAGGGCCTGCAGGGTTCGCACAGCTCGCGGGTCTCCCTTGGCGTCGGCATGCGTTCCCAGCCGAACAGGTAGCGCGCGCCGTCGCGGATGCCCAAGTCATCCACCGGCAGGATATCGGGACGTCCAAGGGTGTTGATCAGCATCATCTCGACGGTCCAGCGGCCGATACCCTTGATGGCGGTGAAACGCTTGATCAGCTCCTCGTCCTCCATCTCGGCGGCCTGTTCGCGGTTGGGGATTCGACCGTCCAGTGCCGCCTCGGCGAGGCCCTGGAGGGTCGCCTGCTTGCGTGCCGAGAAGCCACAGGCTCGGAGCTCCTCCGAGGAGAGCTCGGACAGTTGCCGGGGACTGGGGAAATCCTGCCCCGGGAACAGCGCCGTCAGACGGCCGACAATCGCCGCCGCCGCCTTGCCATGGAGCTGCTGATAGGCCACCGCCCTGGACAACGACTCGTAGGGGCTTCGATCGAGGGCGGTGGTCAGGCCGCAGTCGCCCACCCGATCGATCAGCCCCGCCCAACCGTCATCCAACTGGCGCAGATGGGCCTGGGCAGGACCCAGGTGTACGGCGATATCGTGTACTTGCATAGAGGTTCCTTGTCGTCTGGGCGCTCGCTTGAACCGAGCGACACACGCCTTTGGTTTCAGACCTTTGTCGTAGACAAGCCAGGCGCCTGTCAATCCTCGCCCACGCGCTTCAAAAAAAGCGACATCCGGGATGTACCCGCACCGCGACCCGCGTATACTTTGTTGCACTGCGAAACGCCGATATAGCCGACTCGCGTCTCACGCGTCGAAGGCCTGGACGCCTGGCTTCAGCGCCTCCGAGCATGACGCCGCAGATGCTGACCGCCGGGACATCCGTATCCAGCGTACAGGCGCTATTCGCAAGCCCAATTTGCAAGACCTGTTCGCAAGCCCTATCCGCTCCCCCTGGTCCAACCGGCCAGGGCGTAGCACACCACGCTCAGGACCGAACTCCCGCGATGGACACGTCACAATCGCCTCCCCCGTCACACCAGCGCCTGACCTCCTCAGGCGATGCGACGGGCCGAGCCGATGTGCCTGCTGCTGCCCCCCTTTTACGGCCTCGAGCCAGCGCTCGAGCCGACACGACTCACCCATCCTACCTAGAGGCCTCCCTCCATGTCGGTGTACGACACCCTTTGCCTGCTCGCCGCGATGGCGATGGTGATCTCCCTGATCAACGGCAAGATCGGAAAATTTCAGACCACCATCGCGATCACTGCTGGCGCTCTGATACTGTCGCTGGCCATCGTCATCGCCGGTCACGCGGGCTGGTTCGCCCTCGACGAAACCGCTAAAACCGCCATCAATCAGTTGAATTTCGAGGATTTCCTGCTGAAGGGCATCCTCGGATTTCTGCTGTTTGCCGGTGCGCTGGGGATCAAGCTCCCCCACCTGCGTGACCAGAAGTGGGAAATCGCCATCCTTGCCATGGGCAGCACCCTGTTCTCGACCTTCTTCATCGGCTACAGCCTGTGGCTGCTGGTGGGCTGGCTGGGTATCGACTTCGATCTGATCTACTGCCTGCTGTTCGGCGCCCTGATCTCTCCCACCGATCCCATCGCGGTGCTCGCCATCGTCAAGAAGATGAATGCACCCCGGCGCATCTCGACCCAGATCGAGGGCGAGTCGCTGTTCAACGACGGCTTCGGTCTGGTGCTCTTCGTCACCCTGTTCGCCGTCGCCTTCGGCGGCACCACCCCCACGGTGACCAGCGTCGGCCACCTGTTTCTGCAGGAGGCGCTCGGCGGCATCGTCTACGGCTTCGTGCTCGGTCAGCTGTTTCACCAGTTGATCCGTCACACCGACGACCACTCCATGGAGCTGATGCTGACGCTTCTGGTGCCCACCACCGGCTACGTGTTCGCCGAGTTTCTCGAGGTCTCCGGCCCCCTGGCCATGGTGGTGGCCGGCATCATCATCGGCAACCGTACCCGTCGCAAGGGCTTCTCCGAGGAGTCCCGGCAGCATCTCGACCACTTCTGGGAGCTGGTCGACGAGTTCCTCAATGGCGTGCTGTTCCTGCTGATCGGCATGACCATGCTGTCGTTCAGCTTCCACCCGGAGGACTGGGTGCTGATGATCGCCGCCGTGCCGCTGGTGCTGCTGTCGCGCTATCTGAGCGTGCGCCTGGCCTACCTGGGCTTCCGGCGCTTTCGTCGCTACAACCCCTACTCGGTTCGCATCCTGACCTGGGGCGGACTGCGTGGTGGTCTGGCGCTGGCCATGGCGATGTCGATTCCGTCGGGGATCACCGTGATTCCCGAAAAGAACATCGACGTGCGCGAGATCATCCTGGTAATGACCTACTCGGTGGTGGTGTTCTCGATCCTGATCCAGGGATCCAGCATCACCCCCTTGATCAAGCGCGCCAAGGTCTGGGAAACCGAGCAATTCAGGCGTAGCAAGCGCAGCTGATCCGGCGTGCGGCGCCAGCCGAGCTATCCCCTCCCTTGAAGAAAACACGGCCCCGGACAGTTCAAGCGTCCGGGGCCGTCTCGTCTCGACCACCACGGCAGCGCCAGTACCTGGACTTGCCGCGCCTGCGGAAACGTCGCGACCGGCTGGTGATCTCGCGGCCTTACGTCGGTTGCGCCGCCAGGGCAAGATTGCGCGGGGTCAGCGCGCGCGGGCAGAACTGGCTCAGACTGACCTCGAAGCCGGCCTCTTCGAGCCACAGGGCCCGGTCCAGCACCAGCCAAACCTCCAGCGGCCGGCGAAACAGATGGCGCACCAGCTCGAGTCGATTGACCCGCTGCAGGCACGCTCCGCCACGACGTCGATAGGCGTCCCAGTCGATCCCGTCGGGCACTGTCAGTCCCTTCTCCCGGGCGGCCCAACGGCAGAAGTCCTCGAAGCGCTCCGGCATCCTGCCGTAGGCCAGACTCGGCACCGCCAGATAGTCGTCGACCCCGCGCAGCCGGCGCTGAAGAGCATCGAAACCCAGTCGCCAGGCGTTCGCCTGTTCACGCTTGCGTCGCTCTCCCTGGCTGGCGGTCACGGTCTCCTGCACCGACAGCGCCAGCGCCTCTCGATCCAGCGACAGACCATGGCGCTCTGCCTGTTGCTGCGCCTGACGCGACAGGGGGCGATAGATCTTGTCACGGGTACGCTGGTAGCAGCAGGGAGCCAGACTGATCGCCACCTTCTGTTCACGTGCCAGCTCCAGCAGGCGCACGTGAAGATCGCCACAGGCATGCAGCGCCACCACCCGATCGGCGTCACCGAGGTGTCGGCTCACGCTGGGCGCCATCACGTCCTGCTCGACCAGCGTCACCTCTAGTCCCTGCCGCTCGGCCAGCGCCTGGCCGCTTTCGCACAGCGCCGGTTGCCACTCCAGCGCGCAAATGGAGCCGTCGTGGCGGCGCGCCAGCAGACGCGAAAGATGTCCCTTGCCGGCACACCACTCGACAAGCCGCTGCCCCTGGCCGACCGCCACCTGGGGCGCAAAGGCCAGCATCTGCTGCCACTTGCGACCTCCCACGTGGGCCGCCCACACCTCGGGCGCCTGGATCGGCGGCGCTCCATCGGGAACCCTGACCAGGCGCGCCAGTTCATCCACCGGTAGCCAGGCGGCCAGCGGCGAGGCATCGAAGGGGCGTTGCTGCAAGCGCTGGCACCGAGCGTCATCCAGCGCCTGCAGGCAGGCGGCGATATCAGCGGCGGGCGCCCGCTCGGGCCAGGGAGCCCCGGCATGGGTAAAGGGCGCCGGCGACCAGAGCCAGTGCCAGTCGGCGAGCAACCGGGTCAACGCCTCGAGGCGCTCGGCGTGGGGCAAGGGAGTGTTCATGCAGTCGCGAAGATCATGGTGGCTAAAGGTAGGTGTTGGGCGATGGACAGTGGACGGCGTGCGTCATGGTACCAGCAGGCCGCAGGCGGGACATCGATCAAGCGATGGACAGGCCACACTGGATCGTCGGCGCCGGGGCGGCTAGCCTGAACCTTTTCGGCTCTCGCTTCGGTCTGGTTTCGGTCTGGTTTCGGTCTGGTTCCGCGCTGGTTTCGGTCTGCTGCTGCGCTGGTTCCGGTCTGGTTCCGCGCTGGTTTCGGTCTGCTGCTGCGCTGGTTCCGCTCTTGGTTCACTCTTGGCTCTCTCTTGATTTACGCTGGATTCACGCTGGCCCCGCTCATGCCCCTTCTGCGATTTCGACCGTCACATCGCTGCTGCCCCCCACGCCGGTGGACGCCACCGAGGTGGGCCACCCTGGCGATGCTGCTGGTGCTCGGCCTCGACGCCCAGGCATCCTGCACCAGCACTGCAACAGTCGCTGGCCTGGCGCCCGGCGACTGGATCACGCCCGGCGACTGGATCACGCCCGGTGACGCTCGCGCCCATACGGCGCCGGCGATGGGCTGGCCGATGCTCGCCCGCCAGCAGGTGGTCCTGCTGGGTGAGCAGCACGATCGTCCCGACCACCATCGTTTCCAGCTGGCGAGCCTGGCCGCCCTGCACGCCCATCATCCGAATCTGGCCATTGGCCTAGAGATGCTGCCGAGGGAAAGCCAACCGGCACTGGACGCCTGGATCGCCGGTGACATCGATGAGGCCGCCCTGCTCGAGCAGAGCCAGTGGTACCGCTACTGGGGCTTCGACCCCGAGCTGTACCTGCCGATGCTGCGCTTTGCCCGGGACCAGACGCTGCCGCTGAAGGCCCTGAACGTCACCCCTGAGCTGCGCCAACGGCTGGTCGAGGATGGCGTCTCCACACTGCCGCCGGCACAACGCCACGGCATACCCGAACCCGTAGCGGCCATGCCGTCCTACCGTGAACGGCTCGAGGCGAGTCTAGAGGAACACGCCCTGGAACTTGGTGGCGAAGGCTTTGGCCAGGGCTTCGACGACGACATGATCGACGGCTTCGTCTACGCCCAGCAGGTGTGGGACATGGCCATGGCTCAGGGGCTCGCCGAGCTGGTCGAAGATGGCCACCTGGCGGTGGGCCTGGTGGGTATGGGTCACGCCAGCCACGGCGAGGGAATCGAGGCACAGCTTAAGAGCCTGGGTATCGCCGATGTCGCGAGCCTCTTGCCGCTGTCTGCCGACGATGCCTGCGAGGCCGAAGCAGGACTCGCCGAAGCGGTCTTTGTGGTACGCGAAGACAAGCACAACGAGGGGCCGCGACTCGGGGTAGGTGTCGAATCAAGCGAGGACCGACCGGGCCTGGTGGTGACCGAGGTGGTACCGAACAGTCCCGCCGAGGCTGCGGGGCTGCGCGTCGGCGACCGCATCCTGAGCTTTGCCGGGCGTGACATCGCGCATCCCTACCAGCTCAAGGCAATGGTGCCTCGCGTACTGCCAGGCACCCAGGCCAGCATCACGGTGACGCGCGATCACCAGCGCCAGACGCTGACGGTGAGTTTCCCGATCGTGGAACCCGCTCTGGACGTCGAACGAGGTGAGGGGACGCGACAGCACCAGCGACCCGCACTGCAACAAGAGCAGCAACAAGAGCAGCAGCAAAAGCAGCAACAAGAGCAGCAACAAGAGCAGGAGCAGCTGCCTCAAGAATAGCGCTCCGGCGTTCAACGCCGCCGGTCGGTATCCAGCTCGACCAGACGGCGAGCCAATTCCTCTAGCTGATGCGGGGCGAAGACCTCGATGCCTGCATCGCGCAACAGCGCGGCGGTCACGCCTTCACCGGCGATCCTGCTGCCACTGAAGCGGCCATCGTACACCTGGGTGCTGCCACAGGACGGGCTGGCGTCGGTCAACAGCGCCAACCGGCAGTGGTAGCGCCTGGCGGTGACAAGCGCTCGCCTGGCGCCCGCCACAAAGGCCTCGGTGGGATCACCGCCGTCGATGTCGACGATCCTGAGCTCGCCTGCCAGCACCTGAGCGCCGCTGCCTCCTGCGATCTCCGCCGCGGGCCGCGGTGTGGGCAGGCCTCCCGCCACCTCGGGGCACACCGGCACCAGCCGTCCCTGGTCACGCCACAGCGCCAAACGCTCGTCGCCGAGCCACTTGTGCCCGGCGTCATATCGCACCGGATCCCCGAGCAGGCAGGCGCTGACCAGAAGTGGCGTCAGTTCTGCGGCGGCGGGTGATGATTTCGGGTCCATCGTATCTACTCGTTCTACACAAGAGAGGGCGCAAGGGCGGCGACGACAGTCCCATGGTGCACCGGACCTGGACACAAACCAAGCCCGGTGCCGCCTCGGCGGCACCCGTGGTAAGCTCGCGTCTCGCAACATCAGCCAACCTTCAGTGAAGTTCAGGAGTCATCCCATGGTCCAGGCCACCGCCCGCCACATCCTCGTCGACAGCGAAGAAAAGTGCCAAACCCTCAAGACCGAGATCGAGAACGGTCGTGATTTCGCCGAGGTTGCCCGCGAGCACTCCTCCTGCCCGTCCGGCCGCCAGGGCGGCGACCTGGGCAGCTTCGGCCCCGGCCAGATGGTGCGTGAGTTCGACGAGGTCGTCTTCTCCGCCGACCTCAACAAGGTGCAGGGCCCGGTGAAGACCCAGTTTGGTTATCATCTGCTGGAAGTCACCAGCCGCGGCTAGGCTTGCCAGAAAGGCGCCTACGCCTGGCGACCTTTCGACCGAGCCTCAGACCCGCCTGGGTAGCAACGACAACGCCGCGAGAGATCGCGGCGTTGTCGTGTCGGCCTGTCGAATAATCCGCAGGGCACGATCCGAGCGGGGCTATCAGAGCGGGGCTATCAGAGCGATACCGTCAGAGCGATGCCGTCAGAGCGATACCGTCGGAGCGACGCTATCAGAGCGACACTGACAAGGTCATTCCACCCGGGTCAGGGGTTCGCCCCGGGTGTGGATCATCACCACGATCAGTTCCGCCGGTGTGTCGTCGCTGGCATTGACCAGCTGTACGTGGCGCACGCCCTCGGGCTCTCGCCATTCGTCTCCGGGGCCAAAGCGTTCTTCTTCCCCCCCTTCAAGCTGCGAGATCACCTCACCGGTGGCCACCTTGACGTAGGCCGGCCCTGCGTGACGGTGAGGCGGCAGGCTGGCCCCCGGGTCCAGGGTGACCAGCACCATGGTCGAGATCAGGTTCGAGTCATCGGACACCCACTTCTGCTGCATGATGTTCTGGGACACGCTCGGCGTCACCTGCTCGCCCGCCTGCGCCGACGCCCGGGGCGAGACCGCGACCATCAGCGCCAGGCCGAGTCCCAGCAGCACCAGCGAACGCCAGGGTGACTGCGCCAGCGCCACTGCCCTGCTCGCCATTGGCTGACTTGCCATTGCACTGCTGGCCAATGCACTGCTTGCCACAGTACCGCTTGCCATAGCACCGCTTGCGATTGCACTGCTTGCCATTGCTTCAGCCACATTTTTTTTATACGTCAGGGGAGACACTCGAGTCATGGATCGTTCCTCTTGCCGAAGACGCCGTCGAATTGGGAATCCTTGAGTGGCGCTGCCACTGCCTTCCTTACATAAGTCTGTCCAACGCAAATCGTCGAACGGTGTGTTCCACGCTTGATTGCCGGTTCTTGCACACTCCCTTGGGAGAATTCACCCGCCTGGTCCGCTGGGCTGGGTTAGCCTAGGCAAAAAAACAAGAACCCATGGACCGCGACGCTATCTGTTACCCGATGATGAGGACACCCCTATGCCGATCACCGACACTCCCGACCGTTACGGCAGCATCAGCCGTTTCTTCCATTGGGCCATCGCCGCGCTGGTGGTGTGGCAGCTCGTTACCGCGAGCGCCAGGTTCCTGTTCGAGGACTCCTGGTTGGATGAACTGCTGTGGAGCAGCCACAAGCCCGTGGGATTGACGATTCTGGTACTGATGCTGCTACGCGTGAGCTGGGCGCTGATCAACCAGCGGCGTCGCCCGGCACGGGTCAACCTGGCGTCGCACCTTGGCCATGTCGCGCTCTATGGCCTGCTGATTCTCATCCCCTCCATCGCGCTCCTTCGCCAGTACGGCTCCGGCCGCGCCTTCTCGCCTTTCGGCATCGAACTGATGGCCGGCTTCGAAGGAGACGAGATCGCCTGGATGGAGGCCCCCGCCAACCTGCTCCATGGCTGGCTGGGCTGGACCCTGTTCGCTCTCGCTCTCGGCCATGTGGCAATGGCAGTGCTCCATCGCGTCAGTCGCCACAGTCCCGACGTGCTGCCGCGGATGACCAACGTCACCCCACGCGACTGAGACGCGCCGGGACGGCGCCCGACTGTGTGCAGATCAGAGCGGTCGCGCTAGGATGGGCGGGGTCAATCGATAAGGACGTCTCCATGCCTCGCCCGCATCCCTCAGCATCTCTACCCGCCCGGGTCACACCCGGGCGGCCTGTACCCGCCGCCGAAGGGGCCCAGACATGAGCGCCCCGATCATCGACGTCAAGGGACTGACCAAGGTCTACAACGGCGGTTTCGAGGCGCTCAAGGGCATCGATCTGGAGATTCGTCGCGGCGAGATCTTCGCCCTGCTCGGACCCAACGGCGCCGGCAAGACCACCCTCATCAGCGTCATCTGCGGCCTGGTCAATCCGTCCTCCGGGCGTGTGCTGGTCGATGGCCATGACATCCTCGACGACTTCCGCGCCGCCCGCTCGCGCATCGGGCTGGTGCCCCAGGAGTTGACCAGCGAGGCCTTCTCCACCGTCTGGGATACCGTCTCCTTCAGCCGCGGCCTGTTCGGCAAGCCGAAGGACCCGGCGCATATCGAGAAGGTACTGCGCCAGCTGAGCCTGTGGGAGAAACGCAAGAATCGCCTGATCACCCTGTCCGGCGGCATGAAACGACGAGTACTGATCGCCAAGGCGCTGGCCCACGAGCCCCAGGTGCTGTTTCTCGACGAACCCACCGCCGGGGTCGACGTCGAACTGAGGCGCGACATGTGGGAGGTGGTACGTGGACTCAGGCAGAGCGGCGTCACCATCATCCTCACCACCCACTACATCGAAGAAGCCGAGGAAATGGCCGAGCGCATCGGCGTGATTCGCGCAGGCGAACTGGTGCTGGTCGAAGACAAGCAGACACTGATGGCGAGCCTGGGGCGCAAGGAGCTGACCCTGCACCTGCGCGAACCGCTCTCCCAGTTGCCCGAGGCGCTCGCCCACCGCAGCCTGACCCTGGCCGATGACGGCCACGCTCTGGTCTATCGCTACGACGGTGCCGACGACGGCGAAGGCGCCATCGCCGACCTGCTGGGCGAGGTCGACGCCGCCGGCATCACCTTCAAGGACCTGCACACCCGTCAGAGCTCGCTGGAAGAGATCTTCGTCAATCTGGTCAAGGAACGGACATGAACCTCACCTCGGTCAAGACGCTGTATCGGGCCGAAATGGCCCGCAGCCTGCGCACCATCCTGCAGAGCGTGGTCTCTCCGGTGCTGTCGACCTCGCTGTACTTCGTGGTGTTCGGCTCGGCCATCGGGTCACGCATCAGTGAGGTCGAGGGCATTCCCTACGGGGCCTTTATCGTGCCTGGGTTGATCATGCTGATGCTGCTGACCCAGAGCGTCTCCAACGCCTCTTTCGGGATCTTCTTTCCACGCTTCTCCGGCTCCGTCTACGAAATCCTGTCGGCACCGATCTCGCCGCTGGAGATCGTGCTGGGCTTTGTCGGTGCCGCCGCCACCAAGTCGATCGTCCTGGGGCTTATCGTGCTGGGTACCGCCAGCCTGTTTGTGCCCTTTACCATCGAGCATCCACTGATGATGCTGCTGTTTCTGGTGCTCACCGCCCTGACCTTCAGCCTGCTCGGCTTCATCATCGGTATCTGGGCCGACGGCTTCGAAAAGCTCCAGCTGGTGCCCCTGCTGGTGATCACCCCGCTGACCTTCCTCGGCGGCACCTTCTACTCCATCGACATGCTGCCACCGCTATGGCAGACGGTGACCCTGTTCAATCCGGTGGTCTATCTGGTGTCGGGCTTTCGCTACAGCTTCTACGGGCTCGGTGACGTCAGCGTGTGGATCAGCCTGGGCATGATCCTGTTGTTCATGGCCGTGGCCCTGGTGGTGATCCACGCCATCTTCAGAAGCGGCTATCGACTCAAGCCCTGAATCCAGGGACCCTTTCGACCCAACGGAGCAAGGGAAGCGCTGAAGAAATGTCGCGAGCGAAGAGAGGTCAGCTGCCGCCGGAGCGGAAAGTTTCGATTTTACATATAGTTAAATGAGAAGCTTGAGCACCGCCGGCGGCCGAGATGTCGAGCGCAGCAATTTATGCAGTGGTTCCCAATTGCGTTATCATCTGCCGCCGCCCCTTCCCACGAGGTCCCCATGCCGATATCCGCCTGTGTCATCCAGCGCCTCGAGAAGAGCGCCAGCGACAGTCCGGCAACCCTTGTGCCCGCAAGCGAACTGCATCCCGACAGTGACGCCCTGGACAGCCTGGTCACCCGCCTGACCGATGCCTACCACGGCAAGGCCAAGCGCTGGGGACGGCTCAATGAGCATACTGTCGCGGTGAGCGACGTAGCGCAGGACGCTGTGGGCGCCAGCGATGCCTCTGTTGACGAGCCCCCTGTTGACGAGCCCCCGGCTGATGATACCCCGCCCTGGGACGACGCCGCGGCTGAATCCACCGGCCTGGTCGCCACGTCCAGCCGCTTCCCGGCCGAGTTCAAGGCCTACCTTCAGGACGAACGCGACCTGCAAACGCTCGCGGCGTCTCTGGGTGAAGCGATCAAGAAACTGGTCGACGACCACCTGCCCACCGGTGGGCACCTGATCCTCGCCGACCAGCGCCAGGGCGAAACCCGCCACCTGTTTCTGGCGCTGGTGCACCATCGTGACGGCTTCGTCATCGGTGACGACGGCCGCGTCGCCATTACCGGTCAGGTCAACCACAGCCAGATGTCGCTGGCCTTTCGCCTCAACCTGACCCAATGGCAGGAAGGCGGCCCGTCGAGCCAGTACCTGTCACTGCTGGCCGACCGTGGTGCGCGCAAGCTGGCGGACGACCTGCAGGCGCTGCTCGGCGCCAGCGAAGGGGTCGACCCGAAGAGCGAGACCCGCACCCTGCTCAAGGCGTTCAGCGATTACGTGGAGCGCGAGGACATGGCCGAGGAAACCTCCCGCGAGAAGACCGACGCGCTGATCGACTACGCCCAGGATCAGGCCAGCCGTGGTGAGGCCATGACCCTGGACGAGCTGTCCGCGCTGGTGGATGACGACAAGCCGCGGGCCTTCTACGAGCACATCCGCAACGCCGACTACGGGCTGTCGCCGGAGATTCCGCCGGACAAGCGCACCCTGAACCAGTTCCGCCGCTTCACCGGCCGCGCCGAGGGCGTCTCGATCAGCTTCGACTCCCATCTGCTCGGCAACAGCATCGAGTACGACGAAGAGCGCGACCGGCTGATCATCAAGAAGCTGCCCAACAAGCTCAAGGAACAGCTCCAGGGCGGCTAGCCAGGGTCGCTGGTTCAGAGCGGCTAGTTCAGGCCTGCCGGGATTCCGACGCCATGCTCTCGACCTCGACCACACGATCCAGGCGCAGGTCATCCTCCGGGCGCTCGCCGGGATAGCCGCCGGGCACGGCCACAACCCGGGTGTCCCCCACCGTCAGCATCACCGGGTCGTGGACATGGCCGTGGACCCACAGCGCCACGCCCTCCATCAACGCCTCGAGACGCGAGGCGAAGGCCGGCGACAGCGGGTCGCCCTGATAGTGGGCGGGAATGCACTCGGCCAGGGGGGCGTGGTGGCTGACCACCACCGTGGCACCGTCAAACGGCCTGGCGAGCTCGGCCTCCAGCCAGGCCCGGTTCTCGCGGTGCAGCTCGACGCTGCGTTCCGGCGAGAAGACCTCACCTTCGGGTTCTTCGATGACCGCG
Source organism: Halomonas sp. DP5N14-9 (assembly GCF_019802175.1). NCBI lineage: Bacteria > Pseudomonadati > Pseudomonadota > Gammaproteobacteria > Oceanospirillales > Halomonadaceae > Halomonas > Halomonas sp. DP5N14-9. The sequence continues at coordinate 310,053 of NZ_JAHVHR010000024.1, read as the reverse complement.
AAGTCGGGCATCTGTCGCAGTGCAGCGGACAGCGTCTCGGTGGGAATGTCCTGCGGGTCGGGACGCTCGTCGTAGAGCGCGAAGTCGGTCCACAGTGTCGTGCCCAGAAAGCGCACGCCGCCGAGCTCCAGCCGTGCGTTGTCGAGCAGGTGAATGCCAAGCTCCCCGGCCCGTGTGGCCATCTCCCGGCGCAGGGCGCCCATGCGGTGCTTGTAGAATTCGTGATTGCCGGGCACGTAGATCACCGGCTGATCCGCAAAGCGCCTGGCCGCCCACTCGAGCCCCTTGAGCCCGAGGTGGATATCCCCGGCCAGGATGACCGCGTCGGCCTCGACTTCCGGCAGCTCACGATCTCCGTCGAAGTGTTCCAGGTGCAGGTCGGACAGTATTCTCAGGCGCATGGTGTCGCCTCCCGGTTCCCGGCTAAAGGTTACGCTCGGTCAGGGCCAGCCTCGCGCCCAATCCCACGAACAAGGCACCCAGCCCTCGTTCACACCATAGCCCAAGCCTGCGACTGCCGCGCAGGGCCTTGGCCAGCCTCGCCCCGGCGATCACCAGCGGAGGCTCGACCACGGCCGCCACCAGGATGATGGCCAGCCCGTGCAGCGCCAGCTGCAGGCTGACGGGTCCCGCCCCGGCCACCACGAACTGGGGCAGGAACGCCAGAAAGAAGATCGCGACCTTGGGATTGAGCAGCGAGATAAGGATGCCCTGGCGGTAGATGCGGGTGCCGCTGGCAGGCACCACAGGCGCCGTGGCGGTGTCCTCTGTCCCCCGCGCCAGCAGCGACTTGAGCCCCAGCCACACCAGATAGGCGGCGCCCAGCCACTTCACCAGACTGAAGGCCAGCGCCGAGGTGGCGAGGATCGCCGACAGACCCAGCGCCGCCATGATGACGTGCAGCCCCGCACCGCTCCATACCCCGAACATGGCGGCAAAGCCGCCACGGCGGCCATGGCGTGCGGTCTGGCCCAGCACGTAGGCCATGTCCGGCCCCGGGGAAAGGTTGAGCAGCAGCGCCGCCGACAGAAACGTGACCCAGTGGGCCAGGGAGTACTCGAGCATCGCGGTCTTGGCCTGGATAAAGATGGAGTGTCGAATAAAGGAACACGCCAGACGCCCCGATGGGGGCATGGGGTGAATCCCCAGACTAGGTCGCGCGTCCGGGCGCGTCCACACTATCAGTTGAGGGAGCACGACCGACTGACGCATGCTAGACGCTTCCCCCCACTCACGCCCCCTGGCACTGGCCAACCGGGGTGTCACGACCACCCGCCCCTGCACAGGAGTTCGTCATGCCGCTTCCCCGCTCGACCACATCATCTACGCTGCCTCACCTCGGCTTTATCGGTATCGGCCTGATGGGCGATCCACTCAGCCGCCGGCTGGCCGAGGCCGGGCATCCGTTGACGCTGTATAACCGCACCCGGGCCAAGGCCGAGGCGGTGGCCGCCGACACCGGTGCCCGGGTGGCCGACAGCGTCGCCGAGCTGACCGCGGAGGTGGACGTGATCCTGAGCTGCGTGGCCAATACCGAGGTGCTGCGCGAAGTGATGCTCGGCAGCGACGGCGTCATCACCCGGGCGCGACCGGGACAGCGCATCATCGACATGACCAGCGCCGACCCCGCCGCCACTCGGGAGCTGGCCCAGGCCGCCAGCGAGGCGGGCGTCAGCTGGGTGGATGCGCCGGTCTCCGGCGGCGTGGCCGGCGCCGAGGCGGGCAGCCTGGCGATCATGTGTGGCGGCGACGCGGCGGACGTGGAGGCGGCCCGAGAGGTCCTCGCCCCGCTGGCCTCACGCATCACCCACTTGGGCCCGGTGGGCTCGGGCCAGGTCACCAAGCTGTGCAATCAGCTACTGGTCGGCTGCACCACCGCGGCCATCGCCGAGATGGTGGCGCTGGCCGAGGCCAGCGGGGTCGACGCCAGTCGCTTGCCCGACGCCCTGGCCGGTGGCTTCGCCGACTCGACGCCCTTTCGCATGCTGACCCCGCGCATGGCCAGTCGTGACTTCGAGGCGCCGAGCTGGCACCTGCGCACCCTGCTCAAGGACGTCGACATGGCCACCGCCCAGGGCCATCGTCAGTCCAGCGCCACGCCCATGGCGGCCCTGGCCGCCCAGCTGATGCGCAGCCGGCTCGCCCGCGGCGAGGGTGAAAAGGACCCGGCAACGCTGATTCGCCTGTATCGAGACGACGACGCCCAGCACTGACGCCGAGGATTGTTCCGCCCACGGGGCTACCGTACACTCGTTTGAAATCACTTCGTTGCCACTTCGTTATTCAGGATCCTCGCCCATGGCGTTTGACTCGACTTCCACCTACGTCGCCACGGATGCCCTCAAGCAGGCCGTCAATGCCGCGGTAACGCTGAAGCGCCCGCTGTTGATCAAGGGTGAGCCGGGCACCGGCAAGACCTTGCTGGCCGAGGAGCTCGCCGCCTCGCTCGGCACCCGGCTGGTCACCTGGCACATCAAGTCCACCACCAAGGCCGCCCAGGGGCTCTACGAGTACGACGCGGTCAGTCGCCTGCGCGACTCCCAGCTTGGCGTGGAAGGCGTCGACAACGTCGCCAACTACCTGCGTCCGGGCAAGCTGTGGGAAGCCTTCACCGCCGACGAACGGGTGGTGCTGTTGATCGACGAGATCGACAAGGCCGACATCGAGTTCCCCAACGACCTGCTGCAGGAACTCGATCGCATGGAGTTCTTCGTCTACGAGACCGGAGAGACCATTCGCGCCCGTCACCGGCCCATCGTGGTGATCACCTCCAACAACGAGAAGGAGCTGCCCGACGCCTTCCTGCGCCGCTGCTTCTTCCACTACATCGAGTTTCCCGACCGCGCCACCATGGAGCGCATCGTCGCTGTGCACTTCCCGGATATCGCGCCGCGACTGGTCAGCCAGGCGCTGGAGGTGTTCTTCGAGCTGCGCGAGGCGCCGGGGCTCAAGAAGCGCCCGTCGACCTCGGAACTGGTCGACTGGCTGAAGCTTTTGATGGCCGACGAGGTCGCCCGCGAGGCCCTGAGCCAGCGTGATCCGGCCAAGAGCCTGCCGCCGCTGGCCGGCGCCCTGGTCAAGAACGAGCAGGACACCGCTCTGCTGGAGCGCCTCGCCTTCATGGTGCGGCGTCAGGGTCGCTGATGTTTCTCGATCTGTTCGACACCCTGCGCCGCCACCAGGTGCCCGTCTCGTTGCGCGAGCTGCTGGATCTGCACGCCGCCGTCGAAGCCGGCGTAGTATTCGCCGATATCGACGACTTCTACCAGCTGGCGCGTACCGTGATGGTCAAGGACGAGCGCCACTTCGACCGTTTCGATCGCGCCTTTGCCGCCTGGATGGGGTCGGTGGAAGGCCTCGATGCGGCCATCGATGCGTTGATCCCGGACGAATGGCTACGCCGTGAATTCGAGCGTCAGCTCAGCGACGAGGAGAAAGCTCAGATCCAGTCGCTGGGTGGGCTTGAAAAGCTGATCGAGACCTTCAAGCAACGCCTGGCCGAGCAGAAGGAGCGCCACGCCGGCGGCAACAAGTGGATCGGCACCGGCGGCACCAGCCCCTTCGGCGCCTACGGCTACAATCCCGAGGGCGTACGCATCGGCCAGGATGGCTCGCGCCATCGGCGTGCGGTCAAGGTCTGGGACGAGCGGCGCTTTCGCGACTACGACGACGACCAGGCGCTGGGGCCGCGCAACATCAAGATGGCGCTGCGTCGCCTGCGTCGCTTCGCCCGCCAGGGGGCGCTCGAGGAATTCGACATCGACGCCACCATCCGCGATACCGCACGGGACGCCGGTCTGCTCAACCTGCGCATGCGCCCGCCGCGTCACAACGCGGTCAAGGTGCTGCTGTTTCTCGACGTGGGCGGGTCCATGGACGACCACATCCGCGTCTGCGAGGAGCTGTTCTCGGCGGCGCGCTCCGAGTTCAAGCACCTGGAGCACTTCTACTTCCACAACTGCCTCTACGAGGGCGTCTGGCGCAACAACGCCCGACGCCACAAGGAGCGTTTCTCGACCTGGGAGTTGATGCGCACCTACGGTGCCGACTATCAGGTGGTGGTGGTCGGCGATGCGTCGATGTCGCCCTACGAGATCACCCATCCCGGCGGCAGCGTGGAGCACTTCAACGAGGAACCGGGCGGGGTCTGGCTCAGGCGCCTGGCCGAGCGCTACCCGCGACTGGTCTGGCTCAACCCCAGCCCACCACGCTATTGGGAGTACACTCCTTCGACCCGGCTGATTCGCGAGCTGATCCACGAGCGCATGTATCCCATGACGCTGGAGGGACTGGATGAAGCGATGCGCGAACTGGCGCGCTGACCATGGTGTTGCTGGGGGACCGGACAGTTGGCACCACCTAGCCGTCGCCCGCAATAACCACATCAGGCAATTTCGTGAGAAAATAGCCGAAAAGAGCTATAAATAGGCGTAATAGGTCTCTAGCGCTATCCGCGCTCACCACGGAGCCATCCGCGTCATGTCCGATCCCATCATCGCTGTACTCACCGGCGACCTGATTGCCTCTCGTCAACGTGATCGCGAGGCCCTCTACCGCTGCCTCGATGACACCCTCGGGGCCCTGGCCAGACGCCACGACGGCGACTTCCACCGCTTTCGTGGCGATGGCTTCCAACTGGCCATCCGCCAGGGCGACCGGGGCCTTGAGGCAGCGGTGGCATTGCGCGCCAGCCTGATCGGCCAGAGTCCAGCGCACGAACGCTGGGACGCTCGTGTCGCCGTCGCCCGGGGCCCGGCGGGCTGGGCCCCGGGCGCCCCCCTGGCCGACGCCGATGATCCCCCCTTCATGGCCTCAGGGCAGGCCCTGGACGGTCTGTCCGCCAATGGCACTCACCTTGGCTTCGACCCGTCCGGGACCACCGCCGAGGCCCTGCTGATACGCTATCTCGACGAGATGATCGACGCCTGGTCCAGCCCCTCCGCTCAGGTGGTGGCCCTCAGCCTGGCCGAGCCCGAGCTGACCCAGGCCGAGATGGCCGACCGACTGGGCATCCGCCAGCCCAGTGTCCACAAACGCCTGAAGACCGCCCGTTGGGCACTGCTGAGCGATACCCTGGCCTGTCTGGCGTCGGCGGCGCAGGAGCGCACATGAACACTCTGGTCCTGGATCTCGCACCAGCGTCATCGTCGTCGCTGTCGCTTCTACTGGCCCTGCTGCTGGCGCACCTGCTTGGCGACTTCGTGCTGCAACCGGACCGCTGGGTAGCGGATAGACAGGCCCGCGGCATACGCAGTCCCAGTCTGGCACTGCATGCTCTGGTGCATGCTGCCCTTGCCTGGCTTGTGCTGTGCGCCTTGCGGTCTGTCGCCGGTATCGACGACGGCATCGACGCCACCTTGGCGGCCGTGATGCTGGGGCTCGCCCACTGGACGATCGATGCCGCCAAGGCCGAGGCAACGCGACGCTGGCCCACCCGGCAACTTGGCCTGTTCATGCTCGACCAGGGCCTGCACGGCGCGACCATCGTGGTGGTGTGGCTGTGGCTCGTCGGTAGCCTGTCGCCACTGACAGCGATGCTTGCACACCTGAGTACACCGTCCTCGCTGCTCCTGCTGCTCGCCTATCTGCTGGTCACCCGGCCCATGGCGGTCGCCATCGCCCTGGCCATGGCCCCCTTGGCTCGACAACTCAAGGCACCCGGTACGCTGGATCGGGCCGGCGCCCGCATCGGCATCCTCGAGCGCCTGCTGGTACTGACCCTGACCCTGCTCGACCAGCTCACCGCCGTCGGCTTTCTGCTGGCGGCCAAGTCCGTGCTGCGTTTTGGTGACCTGAAGGAGAGCCGAGACCGCAAGTTGACCGAGTATGTGCTGCTGGGAACCCTGGCCAGCGTCACCAGCACCCTGGTGCTTGGCCTGCTGGTGCGACTGTGGCTCGGAGGCCAAGGCGGATGACAGAACGGATGCCAAAGTGCATGACAGAACGGATGCCAAAGCGCATGACCAGGTGGCTGACCGGGTGGCTGACCAGGAGGACAACGAAGTGGACAGGGAAAAACGCCACGGTCTTCGTGACTGCGCCGGGGCATCTCCGCGATCGACGCAGGCCTGGGCTGCTTGTAGGCGCCCTGCTCGTTTCACTGATCGGGCTTGCCGGCTGCGACCTTGCCGGCGGCCTGGCCACCGAGGCGCTGATCCAGCGGGGCCCCGCCCTGGAGCCGCGCGACGGCTATGTGGTGGACCATCGCCATCCGGCTCGGGGCCACAATAGCCGCGTGCACTTCCTGATCCTGCACTACACCGACGAGAACCAGGCCGACTCCCTGCGCGCCCTGACCGGGCCCCGGGTATCGAGCCACTATCTGGTGCCGCTGCCCACGCGACGCCTGCAGAACACCCCGGTGGTGTTCCAGCTGGTGCCCGAGAGCCGCCGTGCCTGGCACGCCGGCGCCAGCCGCTGGGGCAATCGCGTGGGGCTCAACGACACCTCCATCGGCATCGAGATCGTCAACCAGGGGCCCGATCGCGCCTGGGTCGGCAGCGAGCTAGACGCCCCCGAGGGCCCGGTGCGCTGGGCAAGCTACCCCGATGACCAGCTCAACGCCTTGATTCCGCTGGCCCGGGATATCATCGAGCGTCACCGGATCGCCCCGGAGCACGTGCTGGCGCACTCCGACGTGGCACCGCTGCGCAAGCTCGACCCGGGGCCGGCCTTTCCCTGGCGCAAGCTTCACGAGGCCGGCATCGGTGCCTGGCCCGAGGCCCCGCGCGTCGCCCACTACCGCAGCCGCTTCGAGCGTGAACCACCGGCGCTGATCGAATGGCAGCGGGCGCTGGCCGCCTGGGGCTACGGGATCGACGCCAGTGGCGTGTGGGATGACGCCAGTCGCGCCACCCTGCGGGCCTTCCAACTGCACTTTCGACCGGCGAACTTCGATGGCCAGCCAGACGCCGACAGCGCGGCAAGGCTATGGGCCTTGCTCGAGCGCTATCGACCCGAGGCGCTGGAGCAATTGGAACAAGGAGCGCAACGGAAAGCACTCTGACGACGTGACGGGACGAGCTTCAACTGGAACCGTCGCTGGCGGCACCGGGTAGATAGTGGATCACATCGTGAAAGCGCAGCGTCCCCGGCCCCTCATTGCGCATCAGGTGGGGACGATCGGCGAAGAAGCGCAGCCCCTCCCCCGCCTTCAACAGATGCCAGTCGTCGTCGATGGCCAGCACCAGCTCGCCCTCCACCACCACCAGATGCTCCACCACCCCCGGCGCATGGGGACTCGAAGCGCTCTCGGCGCCTTCAGCCAGCTCGATCTCGAACATCTCGAAACCCAGCATGGGATCATAGGGAAACAGCAGCTTGGCGCGCATGCCGGCGCTGTCCCTGCCCCATACCGAATCGTCGATGCTCACGCGCCGTTCTTCCAGGGGGCCGTCCATGGCCCGTGTCGGGCTCCCGAACAGCGACGAGAAGCTGACCCGAAAGCCGCTGGCGATACGCCATAGCGTGGCGACGGTGGGACTCGACTCGCCACGCTCGATCTGGCCGAGCATGGCCTTGCTGACGCCGGTTTCGCGAGCGGCACGCTCGAGACTCCAGCCCTGAGCCTGGCGCAGTCCCTTCAGGGTGGTGGCGATATGGTCGGCAATATCCTGCATGGCGGCCTCCAGAAAGGTCGGCCCAGTATACGCAAGGTTTACGCCGCTGGCCCGCCGTCGCTTGCGGTCAGCACACCACACCTCACGCGCCACGACTCCTGCCTCTTGTTCGTCTTCTCTCGTCTCTCTATCTCTCACTTCAGCTGCTTGTGCGTTATAACGTCCACTGCTAGCCTTGGACGTTATAACGCACAAACACCAATGTACCCGCTTCGCGGTTTCCCCCGGCTTTTTTCTGGACCGTCTCATGAAAGCTTCGCCAAGTTCACTGGCCGCCAAGGCTGGCCAGACGCATCGCCCGAAAGTGCTCGACGATCTTCATCCCTCCACGCTGGCCGCCGGGTTCGCCGCGGTCTTGATCGGCTACGCCAGTTCCGCCGCGATCATCTTCCAGGCGGCCCAGGCCGCCGCTATCGATCAGGCCCAGATCGGCTCATGGATGTGGGCCCTGGGCATCGGCATGGGTGTGACATCGCTGGGGCTGTCCTGGTGCTATCGCATGCCGCTGCTGACCGCCTGGTCGACGCCCGGGGCGGCGTTGCTGGTGACCCAGTTGCCCGGCGTGCCCTTCGACCAGGCCGTCGGTGCCTTCCTGCTGTCATCGCTGCTGATGCTCGCCGTCGCCGCCAGCGGCCTGGTCGAGCGCATCATGGCGGTGGTGCCGGCGTCGATCGCCTCGGCCATGCTGGCCGGCATCCTGTTGCCCTTCGTGCTGGAAGTCTTCACCACCGTGCAGACGGACCCCTGGCTGCCGCTGGCTCTGCTGGGTGTATGGATGCTGTGCCGCCGCCTGGCGCCACGCCTGGCCATCGTCACGGTCCTGGCCGCGGGGGTGGCGCTGTGCCTGGGCCGCGGCGACTTGAGTCTGGCGGGTGTTGCCGTGAGTCTGACCCGTCCTGCCTGGGTGACCCCGGCCTTCAATCCTGTGGTGTGCCTGGGTATCGGCATACCGCTGTTCGCGGTCACCCTGACCACCCAGAACCTGCCGGGGTTCGCCATGGTCAGAAGCGCGGGCTTTACGCCGCCGGTGGCGGCAAGCCTGGGGGCCACCGGCCTGGCGTCGCTGCTGATGGCACCCTTCGGTGGCCACGGCGTCAACATGGCGGCGATCAGCGCGGCCCCCTGCCTTGGCGAAGAGGCCCACCGCGAGCCTGGGCGACGCTACACCGCCGGCATTGCGGCGGGAATGGGCTATCTGCTGCTGGGCGCCCTGGGGGCGACGGTGGCGTCGTTGTTCGACGCCCTGCCCAGCGCCATGATCGCGGTGGTGGCGGGACTTGCGCTGATGGCCACCCTGGGCGGTGCGCTACGTACCGCCTTCAGCGACGGCGACAACCTGGACGCGGTGCTGGTCACCTTCGCCATCACCGCATCGCCATTGACCCTGGCGGGCATCGGCTCGGCCTTCTGGGGCCTGGTGGCGGGGCTGATCGTGCTGAGACTGCAGCGCAGGCGCTGAGTCGGGGGCGGTAGAGATTGCGGGAAGGATGCTGCGGGGGCGGCCGCTCAGGCGGCGATGGAAGAATCACAAGACAAGGGAAGAACCACAGGAGCAGCCGCCGGGTGCTGCGCGCGCACCCGGCGTGATCGATCTCAGCCATCCAGCGACACGCTGTCGGGCGAGGCACTGGCTGGCAAGGCATTGGCTGGCAAACCACGGCCAGCGTGGGTCGCCTCGTCACTGGCCATGCGCACCATGGCCAGGGCCTCATCCAGGCTCTCGACCTGCTCGACACGCACCAGCTCGTCGCTCAGCTTGACCTCGGTACCGACACGTTCGCTGACCAGCCGCTCGAGGCTCGCCAGATCGCGTCCCTCGCCCATGGGCAGAGAATCGACGCTGGCGGAGCCCGTACCCGGCAGGTAGATGGTGCCGTTGGAGAAGTCCACCGCGTAGGCGATCACCCCGGGCACGATAAAGAACAGCAGGCCGACGCCGTTGGCCACCGCCACCACCGGGTCGATGCGACCACTGATCTGCCCCTTGCGTTCGGGATGAAAGACGGTACCGCAGCCGACGAGCGAGGTCAGGGTGGTGGCAAGCACCAGGCCGGTAAGCAGACGGGGCGGACGCAGCATGAACAACTTCCTCTTGCAGTAATCTGGCATAAATGACGGAAAGCGGTGCCGACAACGACTCGACCGCTGCCCAGCATGATAAAACTCATGCGCATCCTACCACGTTCGCCAACCTTCGCTCCCTGTCGCCACCAACGGTGGCGGTTGCTTTTGCCGGCATGACGCCTTCCCCGTACAATGCACGTCACTTTCATGGCCGGATGCGAGTCGCCGAGGATGCCCCTCGACGGCCATCGACGGGACAGCCTGCTGTCCTGCTCGCCTCCAGCGCTTACCAGACTCGATGTGAAGGAACCTGCGGACCCATGCGCGCCACCGAACTTCTGATCAGTACCCTGAAGGAAACTCCTGCCGACGCCGAGGTCATCAGCCACCAGCTGATGCTGCGCGCGGGCATGATTCGCCGCCTCACCTCCGGCCTGTACACCTGGCTGCCGCTGGGCCTTCGCACCCTGCGCAAGGTGGAGCGTATCGTGCGCGAGGAGATGGACCGTGCCGGCGCCCAGGAGCTGCTGATGCCGGCGGTGCAGCCGGCCGAGCTGTGGCAGGAGTCCGGCCGCTGGGAGCAGTACGGTCCGGAACTGCTGCGCCTGAAGGATCGACACCAGCGTGACTACTGCGTCGGCCCGACCCACGAAGAGGTGATCACCGACCTGGTACGCAAGGAGATCGCCAGCTACAAGCAGCTGCCGGCCAACTTCTACCAGATCCAGACCAAGTTCCGTGACGAGATCCGTCCGCGCTTCGGGGTCATGCGCTCGCGTGAGTTCATCATGAAGGACGCCTACTCCTTCCACCTGGACGAGGCCTCGCTCAAGGACACCTACCAGAAGATGTACGACGCCTACGTGCGCATCTTCACTCGCCTGGGTCTCGACTTCCGTCCGGTGATCGCCGACAACGGCTCCATCGGTGGTACCGGCTCCCACGAATTCCACGTACTGGCCGACTCCGGCGAGGACGATATCGTCTTCTCCACCGAGTCCGACTACGCCGCCAACATGGAAAAGGCCGAGGCCCTGCCTGCGCCCCTGGACAGCGATGCCCGCCGCGCCGAGCCCACCGAGGAGCTGAGGCTGGTCGACACCCCCAACGCCAAGACCATCGCCACCCTGGTCGAGCAGCACGGCCTGCCCATCGAGAAGACCATCAAGACCCTGATGGTGCACGGCCACGAGGGCGGCCTGGTGGCGCTGCTGGTGCGCGGTGATCATGAACTCAACGAGGTCAAGGCCGAACACCTCGAGGAGGTGGCGACACCGCTGACCATGGCCAACGAAGAAGAGATCCGCGCCGCCGTTGGCGCCGGCCCCGGCTCGCTGGGCCCGGTCGGGCTCGAGATGCCGATCGTCATCGATCGCAGCGTGGCGCTGATGAGCGACTTCGGCGCCGGTGCCAACGTCGACGGCAAGCACTACTTCGGCATCAACTGGGAGCGCGACGTGGCCCTGCCCAAGGTCGCCGACCTACGTAACGTGGTCGAGGGTGACCCGTCACCCGACGGCAAGGGCGTGCTGTCGATCAAGCGCGGCATCGAGGTAGGCCACGTGTTCCAGCTCGGTCGCAAGTACAGCGAGGCGATGAATGCCACCGTGCTGGGCGACGAAGGCAAGGCGGTTCACCCCTGGATGGGCTGCTACGGCATCGGCATCACCCGCGTGGTGGCCTCTGCCATCGAGCAGAACCACGACCAGGGCGGGATCATCTGGCCCGACGCCATCGCCCCCTTCCATATCGCCATCGTGCCGATGAACGCCCACAAGTCCCAGCGCGTGCGCGAGACCAGCGAGCGCCTGCACGACGAACTCAGCGCCGCCGGCTTCGACGTGCTGCTGGATGATCGTGATCTGCGTCCCGGCGTGCGCTTCGCCGATCAGGAACTGATGGGCCTGCCCCATCGACTGGTGGTGGGCGATCGCAGCCTCGACAAGGGTGAGCTCGAGTACAAGGGTCGCCGTGACAGCGAGGCCACCATGGTACCCGCCGAAGAGATCGTCGAGTTCCTCAAGCAGCGCATCGCCCGTTAAGGCCCCGCGTGGCGCGCCGCGGCTTGTCGCGGCGCGCCTGGCAGGCGGGTCCAGAGGAATTCAGGCGAGTTCAGGTGCGCTCAGGTGCAATAATGCAAAAAAAAACCGACCCCGAAGGGTCGGTTGAAAAAGGGGGATGACTCCCCCTCCCCTGACGCTGGTTGACGACTATCGCTTGCGACGGTGAGCGTCGCGGATGATAAAAGCGATCCAGCCGGCCATGAAGGCCACAGAGAGAGCGACGGCACCCAGCCCGAAAATGACGGCGTTGTCGACGTACATGGCGCTGTCCTCCTGTCTCTGTGTCGATGAATTCATGGTACCCGGTCGGCCCTTGAATTGTGCTGACCTGCGTCAAGGGTGACCGCGAGACATCGGCCCGCCATGACGACGAAAAAGCCGCCTTCAAGAGGCGGCTTTTTCGTCGTCTGTGGCACCCTTTCAGCGAGAGCGCCTCCAGCTACCACTGCCGGGACCCTAGAGGACCTTGCGGTCCTCCACCTCGGAGGCCTCGGTGCCGGGCGGCAGCGGGTGCCCCTTGGCCAGTTCGGCGCGGGTCGCCTGGCGAATATCGAGCACCTCGAGGCGATACGACAGGGTCTCCCCGGCCAGGGGATGGTTGGTGTCCACCACCACGCTGTCCCCCTTGACCTCTACCACGCTGACGATCTGTGGGCCAGCATCGCCGGGGGTCTGGAAGCACATGCCGGGGCGCAGATCGGTACCGGGAAAGGCCTGGCGTCCCACCTCGCGCACCAGCGACTCGTCGCGCAGTCCATAGGCCTCGGCCGGGGACAGGGTGACGCTGAGGCGGCTGCCGACCTCGGCGTCGACCAGGGCCCGCTCGAGGCCTTCCATCAGGTTGCCGTGGCCGTGCAGATACTCCAGCGGCTCATCGCGCTTCCAGGAATCGTCCAGGACGTCGCCCTGCTGGTTGCTCAGGACATAGTGCAGGCGCACCACACACTGGGGAGAAACTCTCATCTCGGGCTCCTTGGGGTCGACATCAGTCCTGGCGCTTGAGCGCGGCGACGGGCATTTCCAGGCGCTGCTGGCGATGCAGCATGTTGAGCAGCACGATCGCCCGCTCTTCGCCCTTGTGGCTCTCGAACACCGCCTTGAGGTCCTTGAAGGGTCCGTCGGTGATCTCCACCGACTCTCCGGCCCGGAAGTAAAGCTGGCCAGGATCGTCGTCCTTGGCTTCGCCGTGCTGGCGCAGCAGGTCGATCAGCTCATCGCTGACCGGCACCGGCATCGACAGCCCGAAGGTCACGATCTTCAACACTCCGCGCGTCGAGCGAATCGGGCGCCAGTTGCTCTCGACCTGGTCGAGCCGCAAAAACAGATAGTAGGGGAACAACGGCTCCTCGACCCAGGTCAGCTTGTTGCGGCGCTTCTTCTGCACCTCCAGCACCGGATGAAAGAGCTCGTATCCCTGGTTGGCCAGATGCTCGGCGGCCCGGAACGACTCTCCGCCCTTGCACTGGACCACGTACCAGCGCGGGGTGGCATCGCCCACCAGGCCCGCCTCGATATTGCTGTGACTCATGTGACTCCTTCCAGACTCAACCACCACCAGCCACCAAGCCGGCAGTATCGCCTGTCATTGACGCGGTTCCCGGCGCGTTGCCGACGACCCTTGATGATCACCGCTGGTATCGCCCCTGCGGCTTTGCAACAATTCGTCGAGCCGCACCGAGATGTTGCGCGCATTTTACCATTCGGAAGGCGGCCTGTGGCCGACCAACTGCAAGGAGGCTATCCATGCCCACCTCGTCCGGCCAGCATCCCTGGGTCGACGCCCTGCGCGTCTACCTGCGACTACCCGTGCTGGCCATGCTGTTTCTGGGCTTTTCTGCGGGCCTTCCCTTTCTGCTGGTGTTCTCCACCCTGACCACCTGGCTGCGTACCAGCGGGGTCGAGGTCGCCGCCATCGGTTTCTTCTCGTGGATTGGACTGCTGTACTCGATAAAGTTCTTCTGGGCACCGGTGGTGGACGCCTTCCGCCTGCCGCTGCTGACCCGCCTGCTGGGCCAGCGGCGCAGCTGGATGCTTGCCGGCCAGGCGCTGATCATGGGCGGCCTGCTGGGCCTTTCGTCGCTGGACCCGGCCTCCCAGCTCGGCGCGGTGGCGCTGTTTGCGCTGATGGTGGCCTTCGGCTCGGCCACCCAGGACATCGCCATCGACGCCTTTCGTATCGAGTCGGCCGAGGACGAGGTCCAGGCAGCGATGGCGTCCACCTACATCATCGGCTATCGCGGCGGCCTGATCATGGCCGGTGCAGGGGCGCTGTATCTGGCGTCGGCCTTCTCCTGGCAGGTGTCCTACCAGTGCATGGCGGCACTGACGGCGGTGGGCATGATCACCGTACTGTTGCGTCCCGAGCCGCCGCGCCAACCGCTGGCCAGTCGCCTGGCCAAGGAGCCCCGGGTGCGCGCCTTCCTGCGCGCCAGCCGCGGCCGGCCCGCATGGGTCCGGCGCACCGGCGCCTGGTTGATCGGCTCCGTGGTCTGCCCCTTTCTCGACTTCTTCGGGCGCTTCGGACTGGGCGCACTGGGACTTTTGCTGTTTATCGGCATCTATCGCATCAGCGACCTGGCGATGGCCTCGATGGCCTATCCGCTGTACGTCGACCTCGGCTTCAGCCTCGACACCATCGCCACCGTGACCAAGGTGTTCGGCGTCATCATGAGTCTCCTCGGCGGGTTGGTCGGCGGGGTGCTGGTGGTGCGCTACGGCATCGGACGCATCCTGGTGCTCGGCGCTACGGCCACCGTGCTGACCAACCTGATGTTCGCCTGGCTGGCGCTCAGTGGCGCCCAGCACTCGCTGCTGGTGCTCACTATCGTCGGCGACAACCTCAGCAATGGCCTGGCAAGCGCAGTGTTCATCGCCTTCCTGTCGAGCCTGACCTCGCGGGCCTACACCGCCACCCAGTACGCCCTGTTCTCGTCGTTGATGACCCTGCCCGGAAAGTTCCTGTCAGGCTTTGGCGGCCTGGTGGTGGAGGGAATGGGCTACCCGAGCTTCTTCGTGCTGGCCTCGGCGCTGGGCGTACCGGCCATCCTGATGGCGCTGTGGGTCTGGCGACACCATGTGCGCGAGCCAGGGGATCACGCCGTCAGCCTCGACAAGCCATGACGCCATCGATGCAGTGTGCATCACAAAAAGAGGGCCGACATTGTCGGCCCTCTTTTTCCATGGTACTTCAGCGTTTGGCCCCGTACCTGGGGGTCTGAGTAGAACTTCGGCGCTACGCGCCCCCAGGCTCAGCCGGAGCCGTTATCCAGCGCAGGCACGTGACCAATCCCACCTTGCTGAGCCCGCCTTGTAGTGCATCCCTTGAACAGGGCTTGCGATCAACCGCGCCGTCCGCTGCGCTCCTCAAGCCAGGCCAGCGCGCCCGGTGTGCTGCGCCACTGATCGCGCATCAGGGTACGGTACTGCCAGGCCTCGGCGCGGGTGCCGGGCTCGGCCAGCTGGCCATTGCCGGGGATGGCGCCACGTTTGGGGTTGTCGCTGCAGAGAAGCGCCACCGCGTGGGCGTTGTGGCGCTGGGCGCTCTCCAATGCCAGGGCCGCGTCGTCGAGCTGGCCCAGTCGGTACAGCGCCAGCACCTGCCCCATGTACATGCCCAGCAGCGGCGTCTCGTCATCGGCAGGACCGACCTCCAGGGCCTGGCGGCTGATCTCCAGCGCCTCGTCGTCGCGGCCTTCGCGCAGCAACTGGTCGAGCACCAGCTCGCGCAGCCCCAGACTGTCCTGCTCGTCCAGCGACAGCAGCAGCTCGGCCAGTTCCCGCGAGTGCTGGCGGGAGCCACGTTCCATACCCACTACCAGTGCAAGCCCCGCCCGCAGCAGCTGGGCGTTGTCTTCCTGGTCCCACTGGAAGGCGCCGTCGCCACTCTGACGAATCTGCAGAAGCCAGCGCTCGAGACGCTCGGCCAGGGGCTCGAACAGACTCGGCGCCATCCACGGCAGACTGCCAAAACGGCTGGTCAGCGCCAGCGACACCGACTGCAGTACCGCCGGTGAATCAAGCTGTTCGGGGTTGGCACACAGCGCCGGCAACCAGGCTGCGGCATTGAACCAGGGATCTCCGAGAAAGCCCATCGGCGCATCCGGGTCCACGTCGACCTGGAAACCCTCCTGGAAGGCGGCGAACAGCGTGTCCTCCCGCGCCGTGGAGCGATACAGCAACTGCCCGTCTTCCTCCACCACCTTGATCGGCGGGGGCGGCGGCAACTCCGCCAGCAGGGTCTGCAGGCCTACCAGGGGCTCGCCGAGATCCTCTTCGGCGCACAGCAGCTGATCGGCCAGGGTGGCGCCGGGGTTGTCGGCCAGGTCCGCCAGGAACTGCAGCTGGTCGGGGTCGAGATCACCCTGGCGGGTCAGCCGCCGCAGCCAGAAGCGCGAGCGCTCCATGGCTTCCTCGTCGTGACCTTCGTGGAGCAGCAGCATGGCCTCGATATAGGCCAGGGTCGGCGAATCGGGAAGGGCCTGCTGGGCACGCACGAAGGCCGAGCGAGCACTGTCGAGATCGTCGTTGTCCAGGTGCATCAGACACAGCCGCTCCAGCGCCACGCCACGCAGGAACATCGGTCCCCGCTCCAGCACCTCGTCCAGCAGCGCCTCGCGCTTGCGGTGGAAACCGCGCTCCTGGAAAAGGTCCAGCAGGATCTCGAAGGCGGGCTCGGCCTGTTCCGGCAGGCGCTCCCAGTCGGCATTGTCGAACAGTGACTCGAGGATCTGCTGGGCACGTCCTCGCTGGCCCGATTCGGCGGCGATCAGCCCCGCCTCCAACAGCGCCTGGGCAGGGGCGCGACCACTGGCCAGGGCAGCCTTCAGCGTCTCCCCTTTCCACTCGCGCAGCGACAGCATCCACATCAGATGAGGTGGCAGGTGACCGGGCAGGCTGACGGCACCGCAGCACTGCTTCATCTTGCGTCCAGAGTCGCACCAGCAAGGCTCGTTGCGGCCAGGGCGTGCCAGGGTTTCACAGGCGAAGTCGAGACGTGCCAGGGGCGTCTGGGACCACAGTTCGGGAGCCAGCGCCTGGGCCAGGGCCTTGTCACCGCCCACGCAGGCAGGCCCCTCCTCGCGCGCCCAGCTCATCAAGCTCGGATAGCGTTCATCCTGCCGAATGGCTGCCAGGGCGCCCGCGGCAAAACCCAGCAGTTGATCCACCCATAACGCCAGCATCGCTATCTCCCCGAAATTGAAAACGGCACAGTCTAACAGTGCATGCACCGGCTGGGCAGACCCGCGCCTCAGACGGCGTAGGCATCCAGCAACTGTGCACTCCGTGAATGCATGTCCAGGCGCCCCTCGAGCCGCACCAGGTTCCAGTAATGACCATTGAGCGTACGCACCAGCAACAGCATGCCGGCAGGGGGCTGCAGGCGGTCCAGCGCGCCCCACACCCGGGGGCTCAGCTCGCGCAGACGCCGATGCACCCGTACATCGCCGAAGTCCTGCTCACCGGGCGCGAACAGCGGCGACACCGCTTCCGCGGATTCGCGATACAGCGCCAGCGGCGCGCCCTCTCCCTGTCGACCGCCGAGCCCGCGCACGGCCTCATCCATGGCCATGGGGTCGCCGTCCAGGGTTGCCCCAAGTAGCGCCACCAGACCGGCCAGCCGCTCCCGGGGGACCGCGATCACGGCGCCCAGGTCATACACCACCAGCCGGCCCTGTTCATCGACGGCAAAATTGCCGGCGTGGGGATCGGCGTGCAGTTCATGGTGGGTGAACAGCTCCTCGGTGATCCAGTCCGCCAGGGTGCGCGACACCCGCTGACGAAGGGTATCGTCGGCACCTTCGAGGTCACGCAGGGGCGTCCCCGGCAGATACTCCATCGCCAGCACCCTTGGACCACTGAGCTCCTTCACGGGCTGCGGCATCACCAGGTCGGGGTGATCGGCATAGCGCCGCCGGTAGCGCTCCAGTGCGTCCGCTTCGGCGCGATAGTCGAGCTCGCGCCGCAGTCCATCGGCGAGTTCGTCGAACAGAGCATCGAGGCGTGCCTGGGACACCTTGAGCCAGCGACCCAGTCGCAGCAGCCTTCTGACCTGCACCAGGTCCTGTTCCAGCACCCGATCGAGCCCCGGGTACTGCACCTTGAGCACCAGGGTACGACCGTCCCGGGTCCAGGCTCGATGCACCTGTCCCATGGAGGCGCTGGCAAAGGGCTCGGGCTCGATCTCGTCGAACAGGGCATCGAGGTCGCCGAGCTCTGCCTCAAGCGCCACCTTGATCTCGGCCCAGGGCGCCGGTGCAGCATCCTTCTGCAGCCGGGCAAGCTCTTCGGCCAGGGCCGGGGGCAGCAGGTCATCCCACTGGGACATGACCTGAGCGATCTTCATCGCCGGACCCTTGAGCTCGGAAAGGCCTTCAAACAGCGACTCGCCGAGCGCCTGCCAATCGGCCTTGCCGCCGATTCTCGAGCGCAGCAGGGTCGATCCGGTACGAGCGGACAACCCGAGCATCCGGCGTGTCCGGCCTGACTGACGCATGCTGCCTCCTGCCCGTACGGGCGCCCTGCAAGATGCTGGCAACGCTGGCCTCACCGGGAGGATAGCGCGTCACAAGACGGTCACCTTACCCGCATCTGCACACAAAAATGATATAGGACTTGTACACTTTTCACTCCATGGTACACCTGGCATCTCATCACACATACTGGAAGAATATCCAGACGATTCACCCGCACCGGTGCGCTATGCGATTGATCATTGCGGAAAAACCGAGCCTGGCTCGCTCCATCGCCGAGGCGCTGCCCGGGGCAGCACAGAAAAAAGACGGCTACCTGTCCGTCGGCGACACCGAGGTCACCTGGTGCCTCGGCCACCTGCTGGAACAAGCCCCACCGGATGCCTACGACCCGGCCTTCAAGCCCTGGCGACGCGACCACCTGCCCATCGTGCCCGGTCAGTGGAAGCTGGTGCCCAGGCCCAAGGCCCGCGGTCAGCTGTCGGTGATTCGTGCGCGCCTGAAACAGGCACGCCAACTGGTGCACGCCGGCGACCCCGACCGCGAGGGCCAGCTGCTGGTCCAGGAGGTGATCGAGCACCTGGGCTGGAAGGGGCCCGTCCAGCGTCTGCTGATCAACGACCTCAACCGGCCTGCGGTGGCTCGAGCACTCGGGCGGATCGAGGACAATGCCAGGTATTACCCGCTCTACCGCGCCGCCCAGACCCGCGCCCGCGCCGACTGGCTGTACGGCATCAACCTGACCCGCGCCTGGACCCTGATCGGCCGCCAGGCGGGCCACGATGGCGTGCTGTCGGTGGGGCGCGTGCAGACGCCGGTGCTCGGCCTGGTGGTGCGCCGCGATGAGGAGATCCGTCATTTCACGCCCTACCCCTTCTATGTGCTGTGGGCTCACCTGCGCGTCGGCGCCGGCACCTTGAAGGCCTGGTGGGTCCCCGGCGAGCCCCATCGCCTGGACGAGCGCGGTCGGCTGCTCGACGCCGCTCCTGCTCAGACGCTGGCAGAGCGCCTGCCGGGTGCTGAAGGCCAGGTGAGCAGCGTGGACTCCCGTCGTCGTCGCCAGCCGCCGCCCTTGCCTTACTCTCTGTCGGCGCTGCAGGTCGATGCGGCACGCCGCCACGGGCTCTCGGCCAAGGCGGTGCTGGACATCTGCCAGCGCCTTTACGAGCGCCATCAGTTGATCACCTATCCGCGCTCGGACTGTCGCTACCTGCCGCGTGAACACCTGGCGAGCCTGCCGGGCCAACTGGCCAGCGCCTGTCGCGATGACACCACCCTGTCCGGTTGGCTGGCCAACGCCGACATGGGGCTTCGCTCACGCGCCTTCGACGACGCCAAGGTCGGTGCCCACCACGCCCTGGCCCCCACCGGCAAGCCCTTCGTTGCCGAGCGCCTGTCGCGTCAGGAAGCCGACGTCTACCGTCTGATCGCGCGCAACGTGCTGGCCCAGTTCTATCCGGCGCTGGAAACCCAGGAGGTGAAGGCCGAGTTCCGCCTGCTGGACGAGCGCTTCCAGGCCTCCGGCCAGACGCTGCTGGTGCCCGGCTGGAAGCCCCTGTTCACCACCCGTGACGAGCCACCGCCGTTGCCGGCGCTGGTCGAGGGCGAGGCCTGTCAGGCACTGGAGGCCCAGGTCGAACAGCGCGAGACGCGCCCACCGGAGCCGTTTACCGATGCCAGCCTGATCAAGGCCATGATGAATATCGCCCGCTACGTGGAGGACCCCGAGGTACGCCGCACCCTCAGGGAAACCGACGGTCTGGGTACCGAGGCCACCCGTGCCGGCATCATCGAGACGCTGCTGGAGCGCGGCTATCTGGTGCGCAAGGCCAAGGCGCTGCGCGCCACACGCCTGGGGGTGGGTCTGATCCACTCGCTGCCCGAAGCGGTCAGCCGCCCGGAGCGCACCGCCCTGTGGGAACAGCGTCTGGAAGGCATCGCCGAGGCCCAGGCCGAACCGGAACCCTTCGTCGCCCAGCTGGTCGAGGACCTTCGCAAGCTGGTGGGCAGCGCCGACAGTCAGCGGCTGAGTGCCGCCCTCGGCGCCGCCCAGGGCGAGTCGCCGGAAGCCGGCCCCGCCAGCAAGCGAGGCCGCCGCACCAACTCGCCACGCCGCAGCGCCGGGCGTAAACGCCGCCTCTCCCGTAAAGGCAGCACCACATGACTACACTGATCATCGGTCCCGGCGCCATCGGCCGCCTGCTGGCCTGTCGGCTTGCCGCTGGCGGCCAGAGCGTGCGCCTGCTGGGGCGGCGACCGCTGCCGACGATCCAGACCCTGACCTCACCGGATGGCACGACCGAGCGCCTTGAACTGGCCACCACCACCGAGCCACGCCTTGCCTGCGTCGATGTCGACCAGGTCATGCTGACCACCAAGGCCTACGCCGCCAGGGCAGCCTTCGCTGCGGTGGCCGACCATCTGCCTGCCGCCACACCGCTGGTGCTGTGGCAGAACGGGCTGCGCGTGCAGCGACCTTTGACCGATACCTGGAGCGGGCCGGTGCTGTGCGCCTCCACCACCGAGGGCGCCTTCATCGACGCCGACGACAGCGTCGTCCACGCCGGCCAGGGTCAGACCGTCATCGGTCATCTCGACGGCGGCCTCGACGGCCATCCAGGCGAAGGCCACGGCCCCCATACCCAACCCCTCCGGACTCACGCCCTCCAGTCCCAAGCCCTCCAGACCCAAGCCCTGGCCAGTTCGCTGGCCACCACCCTGAGCGCCGCCGGCCTGGCCACCGAGGCGGTGGACGATATCGCCACCCGGCTGTGGCACAAGCTGGCGGTGAACGCCGCCATCAACCCCCTGGTGGCACGCTACCGACTGCGTAATGGCGAGCTGCGCGGGCATCCTTACCGCGACATGGTCGACGCCACCGTCGACGAGGTGGCGCAGATCCTGGCGTCACTGGAGATCCCTGCTCCCGCCATCGACGTTCCCTCCAGCGACGTTCTCTCCAGCGACGTCAACGATGGCACCCACGCCTGGCGCGCCCTGGTCTGGCAGGTCATCGAGCGGACCGCCGCCAACCGTGCCTCGATGCTGCAGGATATCGAAGCCGGCCGGCCCACCGAACACGACGCCATCCTCGGCCCGCTGCGCGAGGCTGCCACACGCCTGGGCCTCCCTTGCCCCCAGCTCGACGCGCATTGGCGCTTTCTGAATGCCTGAAACGAGCAAGCCCAGGCTGGCGGTACACAAAAGCGATTGCTATTTTAACGGTTGGCAGTGATTCGACTCCCACCTGAATATCGACTCGAATCACCTTGCCGGGCCGGCCCTCGAACAAGTCCGTGTCCCCGCATGCGGTCTTGCCTTTGTGAGCCATGTTCACTACGAGCTGCGTTCACACTGCGCCGTGTTCTCAATCAGCCTCGTTCAAAACTCGGTCAAAATGAGCCGCGTCAAGATTGAGAGCCAAGGTGAGAGCTGAGGTTGCTGAGATTTAAGTTGGCTGAGTCTAGAATTGAGAGCCGAGCCCTTGAATAAAACCGAAGCATGATCGATCAGGTGCCACCCGCGGAGGCTATTCCGCCAGGACAACCATGATGACTGCTTGTCGCTTGCCCTCTCTCCCCGCTCGACGCCCCACGTCGCACACCTTGCTGGCGGGTATGCTTGCGGCACTGACCATTGTCGCCTTCTCGGCCCCTGTCCTGGCGAGCGAAGACGCTGCCGACCCGCTGGCCGACAATGACGCCGCCCACTCGGCCACCCCGGCCTTTTCCGGCATGGGCCAGGAAATCGTCAGGCTCGACAGTGGCGTCCTGGTGCAGGGCGACAAGGTCCACACTCCCGACGGCTACACCTCCGGCTTCCGCCTGACCGCCGGCATGGCGCCACAGCAGGAAACCGGCTGGGACCTGGGGGCCGAGCTGCGCTATCGACAAAGCGATGACGTCCCCATGTCTTCCAGCGACAGCCAGCATGTCCAGGACGTGACCAGCCTGGGGGGTAGCCTGGTCGCCGGCTTCCGTGTCGGCCACTTCGGCGTCTACGGCAAGACCGGCATGGCCCAGTGGGTCAGCGATCCGGTCACCGGTCGCAACACCTTCGATTCCACCAGTGGCTCCACCCGGGTCCAGGGTCTCGGGGCCCGCTGGATGACCCGCAGCTGGATCGGCCAGGTCGAGTTCGAGGAGGTCAATGACCCCGAGCTTGAGCATCTGAATATGATTACGGCCTCGTTCCACCTCCCTTTCTAGGGCTCGTCTGAAAAGTGCCTGCGCTCGGTAATACGGCGTTAAAAATCGGCTGGTGCGCCAGCCCGGTCAACATGCTCATTTACACCACGTAAACTGCGCTGTCTCACCGATTTTTGCCTTGTCTAACCTTCGCTCGTCGACTTTTCGGACTGAGCCTAACACCGCCGGCAAACCGAGTCTGAATCGACTCGATCGCGTTACACGCAGTGACTTTTGACGTCCCCTTGCGCCACACCTCATCTTTATTCTGCTGTTTTAAAAGATTTTTTCTCAATACGGCATGGGAATAGCTTTGTGGTTTGGCATAACACCAAATCAAAAGGAATCTCCTGCCATGTCATCGACACCCCACCGTTCCATCGATATCGACGCCAACCGCCTGTGGGACAGCCTGATGCAGATGGCCGAGGTCGGCCCTTCCCCCAACGGCGGCAGCCGCCGCCTTGCCATGACCCCTGAAGACGCCGATGGGCGCCGCCTGCTGCTGGACTGGGTCGAGGCGCTGGGCTGCACCTGGCAGCGTGACAAGGCCGGCAACCTGTTTATCCGGCGTGCCGGACGCGAGGACCACCTGCCCCCGGTGTCCATGGGTAGCCACCTGGACACCCAGCCGCTGGGCGGACGCTTCGACGGCGTGCTGGGGGTACTGGCTGGCCTGGAGGTGCTGCGCAGCCTGCACGACAACGCCATCACCACCCGCCGGCCGTTGTCATTGATCGTCTGGACCAACGAGGAAGGCAGCCGCTTCGCCCCGGCCATGGGCGGCAGCGGCGTCTGGACCGGCCGCCTCGATGAGGCGACCTTCTTCGGCGCCAGCGACAGCAAGGGCGTCACCCTGGGCGAGGCCATCGCGGCCTGCGGCGAGGCCGGCGATCTGCCCCTGGGCGAACCCGAACTCGACGCCTACTTCGAGCTGCACATCGAGCAGGGCCCGGTGCTCGAGGAACAGGGCCATCCCCTCGGCATCGTCACCGGGGTCCAGGGCATCCGCTGGTACGACCTGAGTCTGCGCGGTCAGTCGGCCCACGCAGGCCCCACGCCGATGAGCTATCGCCGTGATCCATTGCTCGCCGCCACCGCCATGATCCAGCGCATGCGCGAGGTGGTCATGGCGGATCCTGACGGCGCTGCGCGCCTGACCGTGGGCGACTTCCAGGTGGTCGAGCCCTCGCGCAACGTGGTCCCCGGCGAGGTCCGTCTGCTGCTGGACCTGCGCCACGTCAGCGACGAACGCCTCGATGCACTGGATGCCGAACTGGAACGTCTGGCCAGGGACGCCGCCGACGTCGAGGGCGTGGAGCTGACGTTCGAGCGCCGCTGGCATTCTCCGGTCACCCCCTTCGACGACGCCCTGATCGACTCCCTGCGCGAGGCCGTCAAGGCGCGCGAGCTCGATGCCCCCTGTATGATGAGCGGTGCCGGGCACGACGCCGTGCACCTGTCCCACGTCACCCCCACGGTGATGATCTTCGTGCCCTGCCGCGACGGCATCAGCCACAACGAGGCCGAATACGCCGAGCCTGAGCACTGCGCGCTGGGCACCCAACTGCTGTGCGACGCGGTGCTGGCACGCGCCGAGCGCGACTGAGATCGCCATCAGCGCCCTGAACAACCCAGAATGAATCGATTTCGATTCATCGAGTCGAAATAGCATCAAAGGCCCTTTGCCCGATCAGCCGACTCGTTCCCCGGACGCTCAGGCCATTCACAACAAGAGATACCTTATGGACATCAACTCCCATGTGCTGCTGCTGTTTGCCAACGCCTTTCTGACCACCGCCCTGTCGGTGGTCATCGTTGGCGTCATCCTGCTGCGCGAATACCGGCCGACCATTCGTCGCCTGAAGGACGAGGCAGCGGCTTCGTCTTCAGCCGACACCACCAACCACAACAAGACTTCATCTGACCTGAGAGACCTGTCATGACCCTGGCCATCTTCGCCATCGTACTGACCGCCTACGTGGCGGTGGCGGCCCTGCTCGCACGCCGTATCAAGAACAAGGACGACTTCTACGTCATGGGTGAGCAGGGCTCGACGTTGCTGATCGTCGGAACCCTGGCCGCCACCTTCCTCAGCGCCGTGACCCTGATGGGGATCGCCGGCATCTCCTACAGCGAAGGCCCGCTGGTGATCGCGGCGCTGGGCTCCTTCGGCGCCTGGGTCGGGACCCTGATCGCGGTGGTGTTCATCGGTCGCAAGCTGAAGGCGCTGAACTGCCGCACCATGATGGACTTCTTCGACTACCGCTTTAACAACAAGTGGGTCAGCGTGGTCGCACTGATCCTGATGGTGATCGGCCTGCTCGGCTACGGCATCATCCAGCTGATCGGCGCCGGCCTGGTGCTGGCCGAGATCATCGATATCCCCTTCCCGGTGATCATCGTCGCCTTCACCCTGGCGCTGCTGGCGTTCTGTTCGCTGTCCGGCATGTACGGGGTGGTCTACACCGACACCATGATGTTCTTCACCATGCTGGCCATCGCCTTCGTCATCGCACCGATGTTGATCGGCGACGCCGGCTTCGAGGCGATGAAGGGCCTCGGCGAGACCCTGCCCGGTTTCTGGACCGTGGGGGGCGCCAACGACCGCCCGCTGGGCTGGTCGATCTCCCAGTTCCTGGTGTGGATCCTGTTCTTTGCCTGCACCCCGGCGCTGGTGTCCCGCGTCTTTCCGGCCAAGAACGACTTCGTCATCCTCAAGGTGGCGGTGATCGGCGTGTTCTTCGCCCCGGCCATGCAGCTGCTGGTGTTTCTGGCGGCCAGCGCCATGCAGGTAATCCAGCCCGGCATCGAGCCCACCGACCGCGCCATGATCGTCGGCTTCATGGAACACACCAACCCGACCCTGGCCGGTATCGGTCTGGCCGGCCTGATGGCGTCGATCATGTCCACCGCCTCGACACTGTTCGTGCTGACCGGCTTCGCCCTGGCCCGCGACCTCTACGAGAAGTTGTTCGACCGTGAGGTCAGCGAACGCAAGGGCGTGGTACTCGGCCGCATCTCCCAGGCGGTGGTAGCGCTGGTAGTGTGCGCCGTGGCGATCTCGCGCCCGGCGGGTATCTACTGGATATCGATCTACGCCGGCGCGATCTTTGCCGTGGCCTGGCTGCCGACCATCGTCGCCGCCATGCACTGGCGTCGGATGAACGCCAACGCTGCGCTGGCCTGCATGCTGGTGGGCTCGATCACCTTCATCGTGGTGGGCGAACTCGAGCGCCACGGCCTGGTCAGCCTGCCGCTGCATATCGACAACCTGCAGGTGGCCATCCTGCTCGGCACCCTGGCGCTGATCGCGGTGGGACTCAAGAGCCAGCCTTCCGAGTACGAGCTCAAGGTATTCGACGACATGCGTGCAAGGCGACTGTCCGATACCACCATCCGCGACATCCTGGCCCGTCCCGATGGCGCCCGCGAGCTGGTGCGCGAATACCGCCAGGTGTGGGGCATCATGGTGCTGTTCGTGATCATCGCAGGCGCCCTGTGGGGCTATCTGTTCAGCAAGCTGGGGACCTGAGCCCACCGTCACCGCTGCTGTCACTGATCCACCAGGCCGGCGCCGTGAGGCGCCGGCCTGGCTTTACTAACACGCGCTCCCGGCACACCATTGACGTTCTGGACCCTGCCTGGAGCCTCGATGAACCACGGCCCCCTCATGCCCCGACAGCTACTGGCCATCCTCAACGCCCTCGAGGACGGCATCTTCATCACCGATCTCAAGGGACGCCCGCTGTGGGTTAACCAGGCGAGCCTGTCACAGCTCGATGCCAGCGCGGAGCACCTCTACCAGAGCGACGTCTACCGGCTCGAAGAGGAAGGGGTATTCTCGCCCTCGGTCACCCGCTTCGTGATCGAGGAGCGGCGACCGGTCAGCGTGGTCCACCGTTATCGCGGCAAGGACTACCTGGTCAACGGCAGCCTGTTTCACCTGGGCGGCGACCCTTCCGGTGAACCCGACGCGGTGCTGGTCCAGGCCCGCAACCTGGACCGCGACGTGCTGGCCTCGCGCTCGCCGGACACCACCCAGGCGCTGCTCGATCACGTCATGCATCAGCTCAAGCGCATCCGTCAGGAACAGGTAGCAACGGAGGCCAGCCCCGCCTCGTCCAGCCGCAGCCCACGCTATCGCCGGTGTCTGGAGCGCCTCGAGCGCGCCGCCGCCAGTGACACCACGGTACTGCTCAGCGGCGAGACCGGCGTCGGCAAGAGCTGGCTGGTCAATCGCCTGCACCAGTTCAGCCCGCGCTCGGACAAGCCGCTGATTCACGTCAACTGCGCGGCGATCCCCGAGGCCCTATTGGAAGCCGAGCTGTTCGGCCACGAGAGCGGCGCCTTCACCGGCGCCCATCGCGACGGGCGGGTCGGCTACGTGGCCCTGGCCGAGGGCGGCACCCTGTTTCTCGACGAGATAGGCGAACTGCCGCTGACGCTTCAGCCCAAACTGCTGCAATTGCTGCAGGAACGTCAGTACCACCCGCTGGGCGGCAAGCCGCGCAAGGCCGAGGTGCGTATCGTCGCCGCCACCAACGCCGACCTGGCCGCCCGGGTGCAGGATGGAAGCTTCCGCGCCGACCTGTACTACCGGCTCAATATCGTGCCCATCGAGATCCCACCGCTGCGCGAGCGCGCCGAGGACATCCCCGGTCTGGCCAATCAGCTGCTGGCCAGGATATCCCGCCGCCACAAGCGCCGTATCACCCTGGAGCGCGACGCGCTGAGGGCGCTGACCCACCACTCCTGGCCTGGCAACGTGCGCGAACTGGAAAACCTGCTCGAGCGGCTCAGCGTGTTCTGTGAAGACGACACCATCGGCATCGACGATCTCGCCCTCGACCACCCGGAGCTTGTGCCCGCTAGCCTTGCCGACCGCGTTTCCCTCAACAGCCCGCGCAAGAGCTCCTGGCAAGACGACGGCCAAAGCGACGGTGCTCTGTCGCTGCCACTGGACGATTCCCGCCCCCTGCCCGAGCGCTTGGCCGAGATCGAACGCCAGGCCATCGATGACGCTCTGTCCCGCGCCGGCAGCACCCGCAAGGCAGCCCAGGACCTTGGCGTCAGCCAGTCCTGGTTGATGCGACGGCTCAAGCGCGATCGGTCGAGCTCGTCCGACTGAAACGTCGGCATCCACAACACATCCCGAAACGCCCGACCGACACACCCAACCGATACGCTCACCCAAGACGCCAGCGCCCGGCCATCTGGCCGGGCGCTGGGTGTTCAGGGTAACGCTCGCGGTCGCGTCAGCCGGTGTTGCGAAGGCCAGCGGCGATCCCCGCCATGGTCACCATCAGGGCGCGGGACAGGTCCGCGCTGATGGCGCCGTCGGCGTCGCGGTTACGCTGCAGCAGCTCGGCCTGCAGGCCATGCAGCGGGTCGATGTAGGGGTTTCGCACCTCGATGGCCTGGCGAATCAGCGGCGTCTTCTCGAGCAGCTCCTGCTGATCGAGGATCTTCAGAAGCTCCTCGTTGAGCCTGCCGAAACGCTCGCGCAGGCGGTTGCCCAGGGCCTCCAGACTCGGCTCGTCCACCAGGCGATGCTCGTAGTAGGCGGCCAGTTCCACGTCGGCCTTGGCCAGCAGCATCTCGAGCATGTCCAGGTAGGTGCCGAAGAACGGCCACTGCTCGCGCATCTCCTGCAACACCTCGAGTCCGCCGGGCTCGGCCAGGCGGGTGGCGAAGGCCTCGCCGGTGCCGAGCCAGGCCGGCAGCATCAGACGGATCTGGGTCCAGGCGAAGATCCAGGGGATCGCGCGCAGGGTCTCGACACCGCCGTCCTGACGCCGCTTGGTCGGCCGCGAGCCCAGCGGCAGGCGGCCCAGCGCCCCTTCCGGTGTGACGGCACGGAAGTACGGCACGAAATCGGGGTCCTGGCGTACCACACCGACGTAGGCACCGTGGGCGATCTCGGCCAGACGGTCCATCTCGTCGCGCCAGGCCGGCTTGGGCTTGGGCGGCGGCAGCAGCGACGCCTCCAGTACCGCGCAGGCGTAGATCTCCATGGAGCGCAGGGCGATGTCGGGCTGGCCGAACTTGAAGCGGATCATCTCGCCCTGCTCGGTCACCCTGAGGCTGCCGTTCACCGAGCCTGGGGGCTGGGACAGGATGGCGGCGTGGGACGGACCGCCGCCACGGCCCACGGTGCCACCGCGGCCGTGGAACAGGGTCAGGTCGACACCGTGGCTTTCGCAGACATCGACCAGCGCCTCCTGGGCGCGGTACTGGGCCCAGGCCGCCGCCAGCTGGCCGGCGTCCTTGGCCGAATCGGAGTAACCGATCATCACCTCCTGGCTATCACCGGCGAACTGGCGGTAGCCGGGCAGCGCCAGCAGCCGATCGATGACGTCGCCGGCGCGATTGAGGTCGTCCAGGGTCTCGAACAGCGGTGCGATGGGCATGCCGACACGGCCCCCCACCTCCTTCATCAACAGCGCCACCGTGAGCACGTCCGAGGGCTGCGCGGCCATGGAGATGATGTAGGTGCCCAGCGCCTCGCCGTGCTCGGCGGCGACCACCTGGAAGGTGTCCAGGGTCTCACGGGTCTCGGCGGAGCACTCCCAACGCCGCGGGATCAGCGGCCGGGTCGACTCGAGCTCCGCCAGCAGGAAGGCCTGACGCTGCTCCTCGCTCCATTCGCGGTAGTTGCCCAGGCCCAGGTCGTGGGTCAGTTCTTCCATCACCAAGGCGTGGCGGCTGGCCTCCTGGCGCAGGTCGAGCTTGGTCAGGGTGACGCCGAATACCGCCACACGGCGCAGGGTATCGAGCAGCACACCGTTGGCGATGGTGTCCAGGCCGACGTCGCACAGCGAACGGTAGCAGGCCAGCAGCGGCGCATAGAGCTGGTCCCGGGTCTCGATGATCGGCCCGCCGTCATAGCTCTTGCCGTCGAGTTCGGCCTTGGCCCAGTCGCGGGTGGCCTCGACCTTCGCCACCAGACGCTTGAGCAGCTCGCGATAGGGCTCGGCGACGTTGCCGACCTCGGCACGCAGGGCACTGTTGGTGCTCCACATCGATAGCTCGATCTTGAGCTGCTCGAGATCACGCAGGTACAGGTCCGCCGCCATCCAGCGGCCCAGCAGCAGCACCTCCCGGGTGACCCGGGCGGTGACGTTGGGGTTACCGTCGCGATCGCCACCCATCCAGGAAGCGAAACGCAGCGGCGCGGCGTCCAGCGGCAGACGCTCGCCGGCGCTTTCCAGCAGCAGGTTATCCAGGTCCCGGTGGAAGTCCGGCACCGCCTGCCACAGCGAATTCTCGATCACCGCAAAGCCCCACTTGGCCTCGTCCACCGGGGTCGGCCGGTCGTGGCGGATCTCGTCGGTGTGCCAGGCCTGGCTGATCAGCTCCTCGAGCCGCCCCTTGGCCCGGGCCGCACGCTCGGGGTACTCGCTGGAGGACTCGATGGCGCTGAGGCAGTCATCGATGGCGTCGTACTTCTGGATCAGGGTGCGCCGGATGACCTCGGTGGGATGGGCGGTCAGCACCAGCTCGACGCGCATGTTGGCCAGCGTCTCGACCAGGGTGCGCGACGAGTGGCCCTCGCGCCGGGCGCGCTCGAGCAGCTCACCGAGCACCGGCTGCATCCCCGGCTTGTAGTCCTCGACCCGACGAAAGCGGGCACGGTAGTGCTGCTCGGCGATGTTGGCCAGGTTGAGGAACTGGTTGAACGCCCGGGTCACCGGCAGCAGGTCCTTCTCCGGCAGCCGGCGCAGGTACTCGATCAGCTCCTGCTGGCCGGCCTCTTCGCCCTGGCGGCCCCGCTTGGCCAGTCCGCGAATCGTCTCGATGCGTGACACGAACTCGGGTCCGAGATCATCGGCGATGGTGCGTCCCAGGCTGTCGCCGAGGATGCGGACGTTATCGCGCAAGGATTCGTGCAGATCGTGGCTCATGGGGTCTCCTTGGGTGTGGTGTCCAGCGGGTCCCGAGCGTGCGGCCCCGCCTTGTTATCGATAGGGTCTGGCCGGCCTCGTCAGTCCATGGTCGGATCGAACGGATCGGACGGCTCGGCGCGTTCGGCACGCTTGGCCTGCTGCCAGTGCTCTTCCATGCGCTCCAGCGAGGCCCGGCCGAGCGGCGTGCCCTGGGCATCCAGGGACCGCTCCATATGGCGAAAGCGGCTCTCGAAGCGCTGATTGGTGCCTCTCAGGCAGGCTTCCGGGTCGACGCCCAGGGTGCGCGCCAGATTGACGGTGGCGAACAGCAGGTCGCCCACCTCGGTGGCGGCGTGGTCGCGATCCCCGGCCGAGAGCGCCTCGCGAATCTCACCCAGCTCCTCTTCGAGCTTGTCGAGCACCCCGTCGGTGTCCGGCCAGTCGAAGCCCACCCGGGCCGCGCGCTTGGACAGCTTGGCGGCGCGACTAAGCGCCGGCAGGGTCCGCGGCACGTCATCCAGCGCCGAGACAGAAACCACCGCTTCGGCCTCGCCCTGCTGCGGGCCGCTGCGCCCTTCCCGTTCCTCGGCCTTGAGCGCCTCCCAGCGGGAGTGGACCTGACGGGTCTCGACCTCGGCGGCACTGACGCCCTGGCGGCGGGATTCAAGGGTGCCTTCGGGAAACACGTGGGGATGGCGACGCAGCATCTTGTCGGTCAGCGTGTGCACCACGTCATGGAAATCGAAACGCCCTTCCTCGCTGCCGAACTGGCTGTAGTAGACCACCTGGAACAACAAGTCGCCGAGCTCCCCCGGCAGCTCGTCGAAGGCGCGTCGCTCGATGGCGTCGGCGACCTCGTAGGCTTCCTCGAGGGTGTGGGGGACGATGGTGTCCCAGTGCTGCTTGACGTCCCAGGGGCAGCCCTGCTGGGGGTCCCGCAGTACCGTCATCAGGGTCAGCAGGTCATCGATGGAATAGCGCCGGCTCATGTGCGACGCCCTCCCTGACCGCGCTTGCGCTTGACCTCGATGATATTGGGCAGCTGCTGGATGCGGGAGAACAGCCGGCCCAGGGTCTCCAGGCCGTCCACCTCGGCGGTGATCGAGATGCGCGCGATGCCGTCGTCGGTGTTGGTCAGGGTATTGACCGAGAGCACGTTGACCTTGTCCTGGCCGAGCACGGCGGTGACGTCGCGCAGCAGACCGGAGCGGTCCCAGGCCTGGATCTCGATATCCACCGGGTACTGGCTGCTGGAGCGCGCACCCCACTCCACCTCGATCACCCGCTGGGGCTCGTCAACCCTGAGCTGCAGGATGTTGGGGCAGTCCTGGCGATGGATCGACACGCCACGGCCCTGAGTGATGAAGCCGACGATCGGCTCGCCGGGGACCGGATGACAGCAGTTGGCCATGTTGGTCTTGAGGTTGCCGACGCCCAGCACGGTGATCTCGCCGTCCGGGGTCTTGGCCGGCTTCTGACGCGGCTTGGCCAGCAGCCGGTCGAGGTGCTCCTGCTCGTCGCTGTCGCCGAACAGCTGCTGGGCCTGGTGCAGCACCTGACCGATACGCAGGTCGCCGGCGCCAAGCGCGGCGTACATGTCGTCGGCATTGGCGTAGTTGACCTTCTGGGCCAGGGTGGCGAGGTCCATGTCGTGGACGTCGAGACGCTTCATCTCGCGCTCGAACAGCGCCTTGCCCTCTTCCAGGTTCTGGTCACGCGCCTGGTGCTTGAACCAGGACTGGATCTTGGCCCTGGCGCGGGAGGTGCGCACGAAGCCCAGGTTGGGGTTGAGCCAGTCACGACTCGGGGCGCTCTTGTTGGCGGTCAGGATCTCGACCTGCTGACCGGTCTTGAGCTTGTAGGTCAGCGGCACGATGCGACCGTTGACCTTGGCGCCGCGACAGCGGTGGCCCACCTCGGTGTGCACGCGGTAGGCGAAGTCGATGGGGGTGGCGACCCTGGGCAGGTCGATGACGTGACCGTCCGGGGTGAACACATAGATGCGATCCGGCGCCACGTCGCTGGTCAGGCCCTCGCGCAGGTCGCCGAATTCGCCGATCTCCTCGTGCCACTCGAGCACCTGACGCAACCAGGCGATCTTTTCCTCATAGCTGTCGCTGCGGGCATTGGTATCGTGGCCCTTGTAGCGCCAGTGGGCGCAGACCCCAAGTTCGGCCTCTTCATGCATGGCGAAGGTGCGTATCTGGATTTCCAGCACCTTGTTCTCGGGGCCGATGACCGCCGTATGCAGGGACTGGTAGCCATTCTTCTTGGGGTTGGCGATGTAGTCGTCGAACTCGTCGGGCACGGTGTGCCAGCGCGAGTGGACGATGCCGAGCATGGTGTAGCAGTCCTGCACCGTGGGCACCAGGATGCGCACCGCGCGTACGTCATGGACCTGGGAGAAGTCGATGCGCTTGCGCTTCATCTTTCGCCAGATGGAGAAGATGTGCTTGGCCCGACCGTCTACCTGGAACTGGTGGATGCCCTGGGCCGACATCAGCGACTTCAGGGTCTCCACCACCTCCTGGATGTAGCGATCGCGATCCAGGCGCTTCTCGGCCAGCTGCCGGGCGACGGTCTTGTAGTCGTCCTCGTGGAGGTAGCGAAAGGACAGGTCCTCGAGCTCCCACTTGAGGTGGCCGATGCCCAGGCGGTGGGCCAGCGGAGCGTAGATGTCGAACACTTCGCGGGCGACCCGCACCTGCTTCTCGCGCGGGGCATCGCGGACTTGGCGCAGGGCGCAGGTGCGCTCGGCGATCTTGATCAACGCCACCCTGACGTCGTCGATCATGTTGACCAGCATCTTGCGCAGGTTGTCCTGCTGATCCTGCTGCTGCAGGCCGGCGGTGGTGGCCTGGGTATTGCTGATCGCGGCCATCTGCAGCACGCCTTCGATCAGGCTCGCCACCTCGCGGCCGAAACGCTTGGCCACCTGCTCGGGCTTGATCAGGTTCTCACGCACCGCGCGATACAGCACGGCGGCTTCGATGGCGGTCTGATCCAGGCGCAGCTCACCGAGGATATCGGCCATCTCGAGGCCCATGCGAAAGCTCGAGCCGTCCTTCAACCAGGACTTGTGGGGCCGCTCGGAGGCCTGCTCCAGCGACTGCGCCAGCTGGCAGGCCTCGACCAGTTCACCGGCGTCGGCCAGCTTGACGTCGTCCTGCAGCCGCGCGACCCACTGATCGATATCGACCCGACCATCCGCGGTCAACGGCTGGTCTTCCCGCACTTTAACCATCTTTCCTGACTCCTTGGCGTGGCGACGGCCCCTGGCGTTCGAACAGTACCATCGACTCGAGGTGCGAGGTGTGCACGAACATGTCCGCCATGGCGACCCGTTGCAGACGATAACCTCCCTGCAACAAGTGTGCCGCATCGCGAGAAAGCGTGGCGGGATCACAGGCAATATACAAGACCCGGGACACCGTACTTTTGGCCAGTGCCCGGCACAGCGCCTCGGCCCCCTCGCGCGGTGGGTCCAGTACCACCACCTCGGCATCATGGGTACGCAATAGCCTCGCCACCTGCCCTTCGTCATGCAGGTTGCCCTGGAGGGCAGCCACGTCCAGATCCGCGCCCGCGGCGTTGTCGGCCAGGCGCGCGGTCATCTCCGGCGAGCCTTCCACCGCGCTCACCGCGTAGCCCGACGCCGCCAGCGGCAGGCTGAAATTGCCGATCCCGGCGAACAGATCCAGCAGGGGTTCATCGACCCGGCGAGGTGTCCCCAGCCAATCCAGCGCGGTCTCGATCATGCGCTGGTTGACCTGGGCGTTGGCCTGCAGGAAGTCGCTCGGTCCGACGCCGAGGCTGAGCGGGCCACGCGCCGACGGCACCGTCACCTGGAGTCCTCGCGGCGGGGTCACCAGCCACTCGAAGCGCACCTGTTCACGGCCTGCCAGCACGCCGACGGCGACGCCTCGCTCATCGGCCCATGCACGCCAGCGTGCCAGGTCCGCGGGTTGCTCACGCAGTTGGCGGA
This sequence comes from Halomonas sp. DP5N14-9, assembly GCF_019802175.1. NCBI lineage: Bacteria > Pseudomonadati > Pseudomonadota > Gammaproteobacteria > Oceanospirillales > Halomonadaceae > Halomonas > Halomonas sp. DP5N14-9. The sequence goes on along the minus strand of NZ_JAHVHR010000024.1, from coordinate 275,776 downwards.
CCACCAGGGTCACCTGGCCGTCGCTGGCAAGCAGTTCCAGATGGCCGACCTGGCGTGGCGCCTCGAGGCTCGCCAGCTGCTGGTGCAACGGTGCCAGCAGCGACGACAGCTCCGGCACCAGAACGGTGCAGCTCTCCACCGATACCAGCCGGTGACTGCGCCTGGCGCGAAAGCCCAGATGGATGCCGCCGTCGGCATCGACCCTGACCCCCAGCCGAGCACGGCGGCGATAGGCGACGTCATCACTGGCCAGCACCTCGATGCGTTCGAGGTCGACCTCGACGCCCTGACGGGCCAGCAGCTCCGACAGTACGACGGCCTTGTGACGACGCTGGGCGTCGAGTTCCAGATGCTGCAGATCACAGCCGCCACAGCGCTCGATGTAGGGACAGGGCGGCGTCACCCGGGTCGGCGCGGCCTCGATCAGCTCACGCAGGTGGGCCTCGTCGTAGCGCTTGCGGGTGCGATGTACCGCCACCCTGACCCGCTCGCCGGGCAAGGCCCCCTCGACAAACAGGGTCTTGCCGGCGGGCGAACGGGCAATCCCGCGGCCATCGTGGGACAGCCCCTGAATCTCGAGCTCGTCGGGCAGTTCATCGGACGTGTCGGTCTGGTAGGCCCGGCGAGTGTCCGACGGGCGCTTGTGAGCAAGCCCCGAGACACCGGAGCGCTGACGCGGCGGACGGCGTTTTCCGAGTCCAGCCACCTCAGGACTCCGGCGCCAGCAGACCGGTGGAGAGATAACGGTCTCCCCGGTCGCAGACGATGAACACGATCACCGCGTTCTCGACCTCTTCGGCCACCCTGAGCGCCCCGGCCAGGGCGCCCCCAGAGGACACCCCCGCCAGGATTCCTTCTTCCCGGGCCAGTCGGCGCATGTGTTCTTCGGCCTCGTCCTGGCCGATGTCCAGTACCCGATCGACCCGCTGGGGTTCGAAGATCTTCGGCAGGTAGGCCTCGGGCCAGCGACGAATCCCGGCGATGCTGGCGCCGTCCTCGGGCTGCAGGCCGATGATCTCGATGTCGGCGCGCTGCTCTTTCAGGTAACGCGACACCCCCATGATGGTGCCGGTGGTCCCCATGGAGCTGACGAAGTGGGTAATTCGACCGTCGGTCTGCTGCCACAGCTCGGGGCCGGTGGTGCGATAGTGACCCAGCGGGTTGTCAGGATTGGCGAACTGGTCCAGCGACTTGCCCTCGCCTCGGGCGACCATGGTATCGGCCAGGTCCCGGGCCTCTTCCATGCCGCCTTCCTTGCTGACCTCGATCAGCCTGGCACCGTAGGCCGCCATGGCCTGCTTGCGCTCGCTGGAGGCGTTCTCCGGCATGATCAGCACCATGCGATAGCCCTTCATCGCCGCGACCATGGCCAGGGCGATGCCGGTATTGCCGGATGTCGCTTCGATCAGGGTGTCGCCGGGGGCGATCTCGCCGCGCTTTTCGGCCTCGTCGAACATTGACAGGGCCGGCCGATCCTTGACCGAGCCCGCCGGATTGTCACCCTCGAGCTTTGCCAGCAGCACATTGTTGCGCCCGGCGCTGATGCGCTTGAGGCGGACCAGCGGGGTCTTGCCGACCAGCTGGTCGAGGTAGGGGAATTCCATAAGACTTTCCTTGTAACGTCATCTGACGCCATTATATCGACGCCCCTCGCCACTGGACAGGCATGGTCCCATGGGGTGACATGGAGACGTACGAGACGGCGGTGGCCGCTCTTCGTCCGCGCCTATTCCCGGCCAGGAACGCAGCGCCTATGAGTTTGAGAACACGGTTGATGCTAGCCCTCGTGGGGCTGCCGCTGCTGCTGCTGGGGCTGGCGATCAGCCTCGCCTTGTATCAGGACCATGGCCTGCGCGAGGCCGCCATGGAAGAAAACCTCTCTACCGCCACGCGGCTGGTGGCCCCCGAGCTGGGCGAGGCCCTGTCGCTGGACGATATCGCCGGCGTTCAGGCGGCTGCCAATCGCCTGATGGATATTCCCAGCGTCCGTGCCCTGCGCCTGGTGCAGCAGGATCAGGTGGTGCTTGAACTCGGTCGACTGCGGGCCGAAGCGCTGAACGTCGAGGCTCCCAGCCAGGGGCTGTTGACCCAGCACTATCGCCAGTGGGTGTTGACGACACCGATCACTGCCGTGGACGGCGCCTACCTGATCCTCGATATCGACGCCTCGCTGCTGTTGCTCGCCACCTACAGCGATATCGCCAGGGGCGCCATGATCCTGCTGGTCTGCGGCCTTCTGCTGTTTCTGGTGGCCTTCACCCTGGGCCGCCGCCTGACCCAGCCGCTGGATGACATCGCCCACCTGCTCGACCAGCTGGCCGCCGGTCGTCAGCCCCACCACCTGCCGCTGGACCACCCGCTGGAGCTGGCCGAGCTGGGGCGCCGGGTCAACGCCCTGATCGACCACCAGGCGCGGGCGCGCGAAGACCTGCAGCAGCAGATCGAACACGCCACCTCGGAACTTCAGGAGTCCATGGAGACCATCGAGGTGCAGAACATCGAGCTCGACATGGCCCATCGCCAGGCGGTGGAGGCCAACCGGGTCAAGTCGGAGTTTTTGGCCAACATGAGCCATGAGATCCGCACGCCGCTCAACGGCATCATCGGCTTCTGCCGGCTGCTGGGGCGCTCGTCGCTGGACCCGCGTCAGCGCGAGTGGCTCGACCAGGTGCAACGGGCCTGCGACAACCTGATGTCGCTGGTCAACGATGTGCTCGACTTCTCCAAGCTGGAAGCCGGTCGTCTGGTACTGGAACAGGTGCCGGTGGACCTCCAGTCGCTGGTCGACGAGGTGCTGGGGCTGCAGGCGCCACTGGCCCAGCAGAAGGGCCTGCAGCTGCTCAGCCTGATCTATGACGACGTACCGGCGGAAATCACAGGTGATCCGCTGCGACTGCGCCAGATCATCACCAACCTGGTCAACAATGCCATCAAGTTCACCGACCGCGGCGAGATCATCGTGCGGGTCATGGTCGAACAGTCCCGCCACGAGCGCTTCACCCTGCGCATCAGCGTCAGCGATACCGGCATCGGCCTCAGTGACAGCCAGCAGCGACGGCTGTTCCAGGCCTTCCGCCAGGCCACCGCCGGACACAGTCGCCAGTACGGCGGCACCGGCCTGGGTCTGGCCATCTCGCGGCAACTGATCGAGCAGATGGGCGGCACCATCGGCGTGGACAGCACCCTCGACCACGGCTCCACCTTCCACTTCACCCTGCCCCTGACCAGCACCGCAAGCCATGTGCGTGCGCCCGAACTGGCGCTCGACCAGGCCTCGATCTTTGTCGAGGAACCCCACGGCCCCACCCGCAGGGCCCTTTTGCATATGCTCGAACAGTGGGACGCCCGGGTTGTGGCGAGCCCCCAGCAGGCTGCGCTGGCACTGGAAGCCATCGCCATCGAGGAGCTCGAAGAGGGCCGCATCGGCGAGCTACGCGCACGACTCAGGCAGCGCAACTGCCCCACCCTGCTGTTGATCAATGCGGGACTTCCGGATGTGCCCGGACTGGGCCTGCCCGATGGCTCGAGCGTACTGTCCAAGCCGTTGGCTCGCCAGACCCTGGCGGAAGCGGTGGAGGGCGCCCTCGCCGGTACTCGCCACAGGCCGAGCCTGCCTGCGCCGACGTCCCCGCCGGCGCTACCGTCTCGCCAGCCCTATGTGCCCGACGAGACGTCGACAGCGGCCCCGGCTGCACCGCCCCAGTGGAACAACTCGCAGACCCCGCCGCCTTCGCCGGACACGCAAACCTCCATGGCCAGCCTGCTGATCGTCGATGACAGCGAGACCAACCGCCTGCTGCTGCGAGAACTGGTGGAAGGACCGGAGCGTCGCGTGACCCTGGCCACCAGTGGGGAAGAAGCCCTGGCGCTGGCCCAGCAGCAGCTCTATGACATGGTACTGATGGATATTCGCATGGGTGGCATGGATGGTGTGGAGACGACCCAGGCGATCCGCCAACTCAGCCCCGCCTGGGCGAAGCGACCGATCATCGCGGTGACCGCCCACGTGCTGGAACACCAGCGCCGAGCGCTTCTGCAAAGTGGCATGGACGATGTGCTGATCAAGCCACTCGACACCGAGTGCCTCGACCGCCTGCTTAGAGAAAGGCTGGGCAGCGGCCTGACGGAGACGACCCCGGCGCCGAACTCGCCGGTCACCGACAAGTATCGACAGGACGCCAGTGAGGCTGATGACTCGGTCGAGCCGGCCGTCCCAGACCAGGCCCATGGCAAGGACCTTGGCAAGAACCTTGGCAAGGACCTTGGCAAGGACCAGGGCCAGCCCCGTGACAACAGCGATGACCAGGGCAACGACCTGCCCGACATCGACATCGCCCTGGGCACCCGCCTGGCGGGTGGGCGCGAAGCGCTGGCCAGGCAATTGCTGGCGAGCCTGGGGGCATCGCTGGACGAGACCCGTCGAGAGATCGAGGCGGCGCTGGCGGCCGAGGACGAAGAGGCCCTGCTCGATAGCATCCACGCCCTCAACGGTGCCTGCCGCTACTGCGGTGTGCCGCGCATGGCGCTGCTGGTGGAAACCCTCGAGACCCGACTTCGCTCACGCGGGATCGACGGCGTTCGTCCGCTGCTGCCCACCCTGGAGCAGGCCATGACCCAGGTCGAGCGCTGGCAGCAGGACAGTGGAGAAACCCCACTGAAGGGACCGGTTTAGCCGACGCGGGCAACTGCCGCGCCCCCCCCCCTGCAGCGATCAACGCCTTTCGAGCACCACGAAGGCCAGTGCCACATCGCTCTCGTCGCTGAGACTCAGGTGACAGGCGCCGACGCCCGCCTGGTCGGCCAGACGTAGCGCTTCCCCCGAGACCACCAGCTCCGGCCGCCCCAGGGGATCGTTGACCACCTGTATCTCGGTCCAGCGCATGCCATGGCGAAGACCGGTGCCCAGTGCCTTGAGCCAGGCCTCCTTGGCGGCGAAGCGCTTGGCCAAAAAGGCCGAAGGCCGTGGCGCCTCGGTGTAGCGCTCGGCTTCCAGCGGCCCCAGGATGCGCTCGGCGAAGCGCGCGCCATGGCGCGCAATGGCCGCGTCGAAGCGTTCGATCCGCGCGATATCGGTGCCGATGCCGAGAATCATGCCAGGGCTCCGAGAGACCCGGTATTCCCTGGCAAGGTCTCGACAGACAGACCTCCTCGAGCCGGCGCTGACATCGGCGACGCTTCAGTGCTAATGGTCGTGGTCGTGCTCATGCTCGTGCTCTTGCTCAAATTCGTCGATGGCCGCGACCAGCCCCGCCTCGTAGCCGGCCAGCATCAGTCGCTTCATCTCCGCCACCGCCTCCTTGAGGCCGACGAACAGCGCCCGGGCGATGATGGCGTGACCGATATTGAGCTCGTTGAGGCCGGGGATGGCGGCGATGGCCTCGACGTTGTGGTAGTGCAGGCCGTGACCGGCGTTAACGATCAGATCGAGCTCGACGCCCATTTCGGCGGCGGCCACGATGCGCTGGTACTCGCGCGCCCGATCGCTGTCGTTATCGGCCTCGGCGAAGGCGCCGGTGTGCAGCTCAATGGCCGGAGCACCGGCGCGCCTGGCGCTGGCGATCTGATCCGGATCGGGATCGATGAACAACGATACCTCTGCCCCCACGGCGGCCAGTCGGCGACAGGCGGCTTCGATGGCGTCGAACTGGCCGACCACGTCCAGGCCGCCTTCGGTGGTCAGCTCCTCGCGCTTCTCCGGCACCAGACAGACGTGGGCCGGACGTACCTCTTCGGCCAGCGCCAGCATCTCCTCGGTCACGGCCATCTCGAGATTCATGCGGGTGTTGAGAACCTCGGCCAGCAGGCGCACGTCGCGTTCCTGGATATGACGGCGGTCCTCCCGCAGATGGACGGTGATGCCATCGGCGCCGGCTTCTTCGGCGACCAGGGCCGCCTGAATCGGGTCGGGATAGCGGGTACCGCGAGCCTGGCGCAGGGTCGCGATATGGTCGATGTTGACGCCGAGCAGCAGTCGAGGGGGATGCATCAAGGTTCTCCGTCATGGGGATGAAAGACGAGCCCTATGGTAGCACCGCCGACAGGCCGGCGGTCACCCGAGGCCAGGCGATATCAGCGCGCTGAAGCGTCAGCGAGACTGGCGGCGACGCTCGGCCATGGCGACCATCAGCGCACGGGAGCGCAGCGGACGGTCGCCCAGCAACGGCGCCAGGGCGACAAGGGTCAGCGCGCCTGGCGGCGACGCTCGGCCATGGCGACCATCAGCGCACGGGAGCGCAGAGGACGGTCGCCCAGCAGCGGTGCCAGGGCGACAAGGGTCAGCGCGCCTGGCGGCGACGCTCGGCCATGGCGACCATCAGCGCACGGGAGCGCAGAGGACGGTCGCCAAGCAACGGCGCCAGGGCGACAAGGGTCAGCGCGCCTGGCGGCGACGCTCGGCCATGGCGACCATCAGCGCACGGGAGCGCAGCGGACGGTCGCCCAGCAACGGCGCCAGGGCGACAAGGGTCAGCGCGCCTGGCGGCGCCGCTCGGCCATGGCAACCATCAGCGCACGGGAGCGCAGCGGACGGTCGCCCAGCAGCGGCGCCAGGGCCGCACGCGATAGCGCCTTGGCCGGCCCGGCGAGCCCGGCCTCGCCCCAGTCGGCCCCGGCCAGCAGGCGCAGGGTGCGCCCGTCGATGCCGCGCTCTGCGACGACAAAGGCCCGACTGCCGGGCTCGAAGCGGTAGCGCCGCTGGGGATCCAGGCCGCCACCGTCGGGCGTGGTGAAACGCGGCGCGGCGTCCAGCGCATCGAGTAGCGCAAATTCGAGCCGACGCAGGGCCGCAGCGCGAGAGACCGGCGTCGCCAACTCGTCCAGCGCCGAGGTGTAAAAGGCGAACACCTGCCCCACCGGCAACTCCACCGGCAGCAGGCGGGTCAGCAATTCGTTGGCGTAGAGACCGCACAGCAGCCCCTCGCCGGCGAGCATCGCCGCCGGGCCACGGGACTCGATCAGCCGCAGTCGCTTGAGCTCGCGATCGCCCTGCCAGGTCAGGTGCAGGGGCGCGAACGGCTGCATCTGACTGCGCGAGCGACTACCGGGACGCTGCACGCCCTGGGCCACGGCGCGCACACGACCGTGGTCCAGGGTCAGCAGTTCGACCAATGCACTGGTCTCGCGGTAGGGACGCTTGTGGAGCAGAAAGGCGGGCTGGGGCTGCATGGGGATCCCGACGTCGGGGCAACAGGATCACAACAGGACCATCGTCATCGATGATCCTGCCGGGGCGCGGGGGAACGGCTCAGTCGAGGTCGTAGCCGAGGCTCTTGAGGGCGCGTTCGTCGTCGGACCAGCCACGCTTGACCTTGACCCACAGGTTGAGCATGACCTTCTTGTCCAGCGCCCGCTCCATATCCAGGCGTGCCTCACGGCCGATCTTCTTGATGCGATCGCCGCTGTCGCCGATCAGGATCTTCTTCTGGCCCTGACGTTCGACCAGGATCAGCGCGCTGATGTGCACCACCCGGGCCTCGTCACGAAACTCCTCGATCTCGACGGTCATCTGATAAGGCAGCTCGTCGCCGAGCTGGCGCATGACCTTCTCGCGTACCATTTCGGCAGCCAGAAAACGCATGCTCTTGTCGGTGACCTGATCTTCCGGGAAGAAGTGGATCCCCTCGGGCAGGTGCTTATCGATCTCGGCCTCGAGCTCCGGCACATTGGTGCCGTGCTGGGCGGCGATCGGCACCACCGCGGCGAACTCGCGCTTGTTGCCGAGCTCGGCCAACCACGGCAGCAGGGTGGCCTTGTCCTGCAGGCGGTCCACCTTGTTGACCGCCAGGATCACCGGCGCCTCGACATTGGCCAGGCGGTCCAGCACGATCTGGTCTTCCTCTGTCCAGCGGGTGCGGTCGACCAGAAAGACCACGCAGTCCACGTCCCGCAGGGCCTGCACCGCCGCCTGGTTCATGAAGCGGTTGATCGCCTTGTTGCGGTCCTTGCCGAGGATATGGATACCCGGGGTGTCGACGAAGATGGCCTGAGCGTCGCCTTCGGTCTTGATCCCCAGCACCTGGTGGCGGGTGGTCTGCGGCCGCCGCGAGGTGATCGAGATCTTCTGTCCGAGAATACGGTTCATCAGGGTGGACTTGCCGACGTTGGGACGGCCGACAATGGCCACGAATCCACAGGTCTGACTCATGCGCTGACTCCCTTGGGATCGAGGCGTTGCAAGGCGCTTTCGGCGGCCATCTGTTCGGCGTGGCGGCGGCTGGCGCCGGTGCCGACGGTGTGTTCGTCGAGCATCTCGACGTGGCACTCCACGGTAAAGGTCTGGGCGTGGGCCTCGCCTTCCACCGAGGTCACCTCGTAGCGAGGCAGCGGTGCCTGACGGGACTGCAGAAACTCCTGCAGGCGGGTCTTGGGGTCCTTCTGGGACTGCTTGAGGTCGATGCGCGCCAGGCGCTCCTCGAACCAGGCCAGCACCCGCGTGCGTACCGCGTCCATGCCGGCGTCCAGGTAGATGGCACCGATCACCGCCTCGACGGCGTCGGCGAGGATCGATTCACGCCGATGGCCGCCACTTTTCATCTCGCCGGAACCCAGGCGCAGGCATTCGCCAAAGCGCATTTCCCGGGCCAGCTCCGCCAGGGTCTGGCCCTTGACCAGGCGCGCCCTCAGGCGCGAAAGCTGGCCTTCACGGGCCTCGGGAAAGCGCTCGAACAGCGCCTCGGCGATGACAAAGTTGACGATCGAGTCACCCAGAAACTCGAGGCGTTCGTTGTTGCGCCCACCGAAGCTGCGGTGGGTCATGGCCAGTTCCAATAGACTCGCGTCCTGGAATTCATGGCCGATGCGGCGACTGAAGGGGGTCAGGGAATTGCTCACGACGCTCCTGTTAACTCTTTGTGCTGACGATGGAAGAACCAAGCGGCGTTGAAGCGATCACGGGATCGTCCTCACGCTGGAAAAGCTCGGCAGTCCACCGTCCCAATGCATCCATACCGCGAAGGCCTTGCCGACGATGTTGGCTTCCGGGATAAAGCCCCAGTAGCGGCTGTCATTGGAGTGGTCCCGGTTGTCGCCCATGGCGAAGTACATGCCCTCGGGCACCACGACGTCGTGGACCAGCGGGCCGCGATCGCGGGGATTATTGTAGATCTGATGCTGATGTTCGCCCAATTGCTCGGAGAACAGCAGCTCACCTGGCGCGCTCTCCGGAGCGTCGTCGAGCAGCGTCTTGGGCACTGGCTCGCCGTTGACGTAAAGCTGCTTGTCGACGTAGCGCAGGGTATCGCCGGGCAGCGCCACCACGCGCTTGATGAAATTCACCGCCGGGTCCTGGGGATAGCGGAAGACCATGACGTCACCCCGCTCCGGCTCGTTCAGATCGAGGATCTTGGTGTTGGCCACCGGCAACCTCAGGCCATAGGTGAACTTGTTGACCAGAATGAAATCCCCGACCTCCAGCGTCGGGCGCATGGAGCCTGACGGAATCTGAAACGGCTCCACCACGAAGCTTCTGAGCACCAGCACCACCAGCAGCACCGGAAAGAACGACTTGGCGTAGTCGACCGGCCAGGGGTCCTTGCGCGAAAGCTCCCGAGCGGACAGATCCACGCCTTCGGTGGTGCCGGTTTCGGCAGCTGCGGTGACGGCTTGACGCCGGGGGCGCCACCAGACCAGGTCGAGCAGCCAGATCAGACCGGTGACGGCGACCGCGATCACCAGCAGCAGGGAGAAGTCCATATCAGTGTTTCCAGGTGGCTTGTAAGTCGGTATCTGAGGGAGGGGCAAGCCGTCCCGGCGTCACACCGGGACGGATCGACCGCCGCTGGGGCATCAGTCGTTCACCTTGAGCACGGCGAGGAAGGCGTCCTGAGGGATCTCCACGCGACCGACCTGCTTCATGCGCTTCTTGCCGGCCTTCTGCTTCTCGAGCAGCTTCTTCTTGCGGGTCATGTCGCCGCCGTAGCACTTGGCGGTCACGTTCTTGCGCAGCGCCTTGACCGTGGAACGGGCCACGACCTGGCCACCGATGGCGGCCTGGATCGCCACGTCGAACATCTGACGCGGGATCAGCTCTTTCATCTTCTCGACCAGCACACGACCACGGCTGTGGGCGTGATCGCGATGGATGATCACCGCCAGGGCATCGACCCGGTCGCCGTTGATCAGCACGTCGAGGCGTACCAGCTTGGCCGCCTCGAAGCGCTCGAAGTTGTACTCGAGCGAAGCATAGCCCTTGGAGATGGACTTGAGCCGATCGAAGAAATCCATGACGACTTCGCTCATCGGCAATTCGTAGGTCAGCTGGATCTGGCTACCCAGGAACAGCATGTCCTTCTGGGTGCCGCGACGCAGCTCGCACTCGCTGATGACGTTGCCGACGAATTCCTGGGGCACCAGGATGCTAGCGCGCACGATGGGCTCGCGCATCTCCTCGACGTCGGCCATGTCCGGCAGCTTGGACGGGTTGGAGACGTAGCTGACGTCACCGTTCTTCATCGCCAGTTCGTAGACCACCGTCGGCGCGGTGGTCAAAAGGTCCAGGTCGTACTCGCGTTCCAGACGCTCCTGCACGATCTCCATGTGCAGGGTGCCGAGGAAGCCGACGCGGAAACCGAAGCCCAGGGCGTCGGAGTTTTCCGGCTCGTAGTCCAGCGAAGCGTCGTTGAGCGCCAGCTTCTCGAGCGCATCGCGGAAGTCTTCGTAGTCGTCGGCGCTGACCGGGAACATGCCGGCGTAGACCTGGGGCTTGACCTTCTGGAAGCCCGGCAGGCGCTTGACGTCCGGCGTCTTGGCGTGGGAGATGGTATCCCCCACCGGAGCCCCCTGAATGTCCTTGATACCGGCCACCACGAAGCCCACTTCACCGGCGCGCAGGATGTCGGTCTCCTTGCGCAGCGGGGTGAAGATGCCGACCTCGTTGGCCTGCCAGTCACGTCCGGTGGACAGGATGCGAATCTTGTCGCCCTTCTTGAGCACGCCGTCGAAGATCCGTACCAGCGATACCACGCCCAGGTAGTTGTCGAACCAAGAGTCGATGATCAGCGCCTGCAGCGGCTTTTCGGGGTCGCCCTTGGGCGGCGGAATATCGCGCACCAGCCGCTCGAGCAGCGCATCGATGCCCAGACCACTCTTGGCCGACACCTGACAGGCGTCGGTGGCGTCGAGACCGATGATCTCCTCGACCTCGTGGGCGACCTTGTCGGGGTCGGCCTGGGGCAGGTCCATCTTGTTGAGCACCGGCAACACTTCTAGCCCCTGCTCGATGGCGGTGTAGCAGTTGGCCACCGACTGGGCCTCGACACCCTGGGCGGCGTCGACGACCAGCAGTGCGCCCTCGCAGGCATACAGCGAGCGCGACACCTCGTAGGAGAAGTCGACGTGCCCCGGGGTATCGATGAAGTTGAGCTGGTAGGTCTCACCATCGTTGGCGTGGTAGTCCAGCGTCACCGACTGGGCCTTGATGGTGATGCCGCGCTCGCGTTCCAGATCCATGGAGTCCAGCACCTGATCCTTGAGCTCGCGCTCTGACAGGCCACCGCAACTCTGGATCAGGCGATCGGCCAGGGTGGACTTGCCATGGTCGATGTGAGCGATGATCGAGAAGTTACGTATATTATTGATTACCTTGCGGTTATCAGGATCAGACATGCAGGATGATTCCATCTTGAGAACGCACCGGACAGCGACAGGCTCGCCCTGCCCCGATGACGCGGAAAAAAAAGTTGGCGCTATTGTACCGGCATCCCCTGCCCCGCGCATCCCAAGCCGTTGCGGCGGCTCGATTCGATATCACAGGACGACAACGCCCGAGGGCCATGGCGGCCCTCGGGCGTCGTCGGTCAGCGGGACGCGCCTCAGTCGTCGGCCAGTCGCAGCGCCACGAACAGCGAGCGACCGTCACGGTACAGACGGACCGGCACCGCCTGATCGGCAGGCAGCTCACGCACCAGCTGGCTAAGCTGGCGACCGCTTTCCACCGCGACCTGGTTGACGCTGACGATGATATCGCCACGCCGGATGCCGGAAGCCGCCGCCACGCCACGCGGGTCGACGTCGCTGACCCGCACGCCGGCGTCGATGCCGTACTTGTCACGCTCGGCGTCGGACAGCGACTGCACCGCCAGACCCAGGCGTGCCGGCGACGCGCTGCCGGGCGACTGACCGCTGCCACCGGCCAGTTCCTCGGGCCAGTCGCCAACGGTGACGCTGAGGGTCTTGCGATCCCCGGCGCGCAGCACGGTCAACTCGACCTCGCTGTCCGGGGCGACACGGCCGATCAACCGCGGCAGGTTGCTGGAGCGCTCCACCGTCTCGCCATTGACCGCAAGCACGATATCACCGGCCTGGACGCCGTCACGCGCCGCAGGTCCGTCGGGATCGACGTCGGCGATCAGGGCACCCTCGGGGCGGTCCATGCCGAACGACTCGGCCAGGTCCTTGGACACCGGCTGAATCATCACACCGAGCCAGCCCCGGGTGACGTGACCTTCGCTTCGCAACTGGTCGGCGATGTCCATGGCGACATTGATCGGAATGGCGAAGGACAGCCCCATGAAGCCACCGCTACGGGTGAATATCTGGGAGTTGATACCGATCACCTCGCCGTCGAGGTTGAACAGCGGTCCACCGGAGTTACCCGGGTTGATCGCCACGTCGGTCTGGATGAAGGGCACATAGGCGTCACGCGGCAGGGTGCGGTTGATCGCCGAGATGATGCCTGCGGTGACCGAGTGATCGAAGCCGAACGGCGAACCGATGGCGGCCACCCACTCCCCCACCTTGAGGTCGTCGGAGTCACCCAGGGATAGCGTCGGCAGATCGCTGGCATCGACCTTCAGTACCGCCACGTCGGTCTTCTCGTCGGCCCCGACCAGCTCGGCCTTGAGGTCACGACGGTCATTGAGGCGCACCATGATCTCGTCGGCGCCCTCCACCACGTGGGCGTTGGTCATGATGTAGCCGTCCGCGTCGATGACGAAGCCGGAGCCCAGCGACTGACGTTCCTCGGTGCGACCACCGCCTCCGCCGGGCGGCACCGGGAAGCGATCACCGAAGAAATGACGGAAGATGTCGGGGATTTCCTGGCCACCGAAATCGCCGAAGGGCGTGGAGTAGCCCTCGGTGACCCGGGTCGTCGAGATGTTGACCACGCCGGGGGCGGCCTCTTCGACCAGTTCGGTAAAATCAGGAAGATCCCTGGCCAGGCTGGATTGGGCGACAACCATTCCCACCACCAGCGTCATCCACATGGACAGGGTGCGAGTCATTGGCTTCATGCAAGGCTCCTGCGTAAGACTCAGATAGGACTCAGAGTGCATCGAACGCAACCTCGAGGGTCGCTTCTTGTAGTACCGTCACGCCGCCAAAAGGTTCAGTCATTAGCGGGCAAAATAACGCGACAAGGGCCCGTGAAGTGCTCGGGCAAAGGGCTATCACAACAGAGCTATCACAACAGGGCTAGAGCACCAAGGTCGGCCGATACGCCTCGGCGCGGCGGCGCAGATGCCGACGCAGCACCACGCCGCCGAGGGCCAGGCCCGCAATAAACACCAGCGGCAGCGACCAGTGATCCGGCGACTGCACGTTGACGGCAAGGGTCGCCCCCAGCGCCAACCACAGCGGCAGGCCGTAGACCAGCACGCTGGCGCGCACCAGGCTCGTCCGGGACAGGGCCAGGGTCACCGTCTGCCCGATGGCGGGACGCTGCTCGGTATCGATCTCGAGCGCACGCCGATCGTCGCTCCTGCGCAGCAGCCAACGCGCCCCGCAGCCGCCCCGAGCAGCGCAGCGCCCGCAGCCGCCGGTTGCCGCCAGCGCTACCCTGACCCCTGCGGTCGTCCAACCCACCACTCGCGCCTCTGCGGTCGCGCAGTCGGTACTCATGACGACGCTTCCTGGTGGACGTTGCTCACCGCCTCAGGGCGCGCACCATCGCTAACACCCTGCGACTGCCCCTCGGCCAGCTCAAGGGTTTCGGCCACCTTGACCAGCACGCTGGGAGGCAGTTCGCCTACGGCCACCACCTGAAGCAACTGGCCTTCACGCTGCACTCGGCGCACCGCAGCGTGACTGGCGCCCAGTCGATGGACACCCGGCCTTAGTACCCGTGAACCCGCTACCGGTTCGACGAACAGGCTGATGGTCGACAGGCCGTCGCTGTACAACTTGTGGCGGCGAGGCCCATCGCTGTCGGATGCCATCGCCATCAACGGCTGGGCAACAAAGCCACGAGGCAGCCAGCCTGCGCGCCAGTCGAGCCTGGCCGAGGACGGCGGCCGGCGCAGCTCCACCTTGCCGTCGTAGCGTTCCGGCGGCGTCATCGCCACCAATTGGAAGGTATCCAGCACCTGGCCCCGCTCGTCGATCAGGGTGCGCTTCAAGGGGATGACGGTCTCGCGGTCGAGCCAGATGCGATAGCCGTAGCGCATGGCGTCCAGCGGCAACAGTTCCAGACGGATCGCGTGACGATTGGCGATTCGCTCCTCGCCGTCGAAGCGCAGCCGATAGAAGCGTGACAGGTGCTCGACCAGCGCCTGGGGAGAGGCCGGCGCCGCCCCCTGGCTATCACCGAGTTCGAAGCGAAAGGCGCCCCCCTCTCGCAGCAGCGAGCGACTGGGGCCATCGAGGAAGTGGAGGCGATCGCGCTCGACACCCTGCTGGATGTCGCGGGCCACCGACAGCGTCACCACCTCCTCATCGACGATGCGAACGGCGCGCGCCTGATACTGGTAGCAATGGGAAGCCCAGACACTGCGCTCGAACCAGTCTCCCGGAGACTCGGGGGGTGACAAGGCGGTCAAGGCGCTGCAGTCGTAGACGCTCTGGATACTATTCGGGTCAGCTACCGAGTCAGCCGAGGCCTCGGCGTCCGCCGTTACGGCGTCGACACCAGGGTCGGCAACGGCCTGGGCGGGAAGAGAAAGACAGACAAGGGAAAGTGTCAGCCAGCCGGCCAACGCTGCAAGCGACCCCTGATGTGGCATAGAAATCATGTCCTGACAGGCACTGCTGAGAATGCGCTCGGCCCCTCAGGGCCGAGCAGATCATTGCTATCTCGATGCCAGATCGATCACCTCAACGGGCTTCCGCCGGGGTGCTGCGCAGCATCGGCATCCAGTTGTCGGCACTGCTGAAGGCCGCCCCCTGGGCATGACGATCGAGGTACGACTGCAACAACTGGGCCTGCGCCTGGTCACTGACCCGCGACTGCTGGGCAGATGGCGACAGCATCATCGGCGAGGCCACCTGGGCGCCGACGGTCATCAGGCCATTGCTGGAGCCTGTGCCGGACTGAAACATCGGCAGATCCATCAGCGAAGGCCGAGACGCCGCTACGCTGGCAAGCTCTGCACCTGGCACGGCGGACGCCGTCTGTGCTGCGCCGCTATTCACGCCGCCGCTTACGCCACCCGCAGCCCCGCTGCTGGCCACACCGGCACCGGAACCGTCGATGGAGCCATCGAAGGCGCCGTTGTAGAACTGAACCCCGCTGATCACCATCAACGAGACCGCCGCGGCAATACCGGCACCGCGTGCGAGCCCCATTCCGCCGCGCTTGGCGACCGCGCCGTCGGCGGGAGCCTCCATCTGCGGCGCAGGCTCATCCTCGAGGCGAGCCAGGATACCGGCGGACAGATCCACCGAGGGGTCACTATCGGTCTCGCGGCGCAGCGCGGCACGCATCAAATGGTAACGACGCCAGCTCTCGGCGCTGTCCTGGTCGCTCTCGAGCGACTTCAGCACTCGACGCAATTCCAGCTCGTCACCTTCATTGTCCATCAGGGCTGAAAGCGATTCCCGTGCGTTCAGACTCATTCTCCACACCTCATTTCGACGAAGCGTCGCGCCTCCAGCTCCATAGACCACCGGAGATGCGCCAGGTTCCGCCACCGATTCTCGGTTACTCGCCACCGGCTCGAGCGCCAGGTGACGACCGTCGTTGATTGTTGCATCGGGCCGGTCACTGGGTAAGACGCCCAATCTGGCGAACAGTTCATCCCAATTTGAAAAAAATGGGGAATTCGGCAACAAAAGGGGTCGCCCTGCCTCCCCCCTGCGCCCACGACCAGCTCACAGGCTAGCGATAGCGAATCAGGAAAGTGACTCGGCGTTTCGCGAGGTCGTCATCAGCGGCTGAATATGTTGATCCACCGCTTCCCTGGCGCGAAAGATGCGCGAGCGCACGGTACCCACCGGGCACTGCATGATCTGGGCGATGTCTTCATAGGAAAGACCATCGAGCTCGCGCAGGGTAATGGCGGTGCGCAGGTCATCGGGAAGATTCTCGATCGCCTCGAATACCGCCGCCTCGAGCTGGTCCCTGGCGATGGACGCCTCCGGTGTCTCGATATCGGCCAGCCGGCCACTCATGTCGACGATCTCGGCATCATTGATATCCAGATCGCTGCCCGGCGGACGACGCCCGCGGGACACCAGATGATTCTTGGCGGTGTTGATGGCGATGCGGTACATCCAAGTATAGAAGGCGCTCTCGGCGCGAAACTTGCCAAGCGCCCGGTAAGCCTTGATGAAGGCTTCCTGGGCCACGTCCTGCACCTCGGCATGGTCGCTGATATAGCGGCCGATCAGGCCCAGTATCTTGTGCTGGTACTTCTTGACCAGAAGGTCAAAGGCTCGGGTATCGCCCTTCTGCGCGCGCGCCACCAGCTGCTGGTCCGTTTCCTTGGGCGTCATGTCTCTCCTCCCCGACGATGTCGGGCTGACGACGCCGGACCCTCGGTCTGGCCCTTGGCAACAGGGTGCCACCTTTCGCCTGTCGGCGATGTATAGGTCATGGGTCTCGTCATGATAAAAGGCACAAGTGTTCCTGTTTCCTTGGCTCGCATCAAGCGTTCTCTGAGTGCATCTCTCGACGCCGCTCCGACATCGGGTGCGCGACAAGGTTCCCTCAGGCGATTGAATTTACCCCTCCCTCAAGGGATAGTAGAGCCACGCAGAAACGTCAGCGCTGACACGATACACACAGGTAGACCTCATGTCCGACAAGCAGGTGAACAACCTCAACGTCCTGGCCCAGGATGTTCTCGTCACTCCTGAGCAGTTGAAGCAGGAAATTCCTCTTTCTCCCGAGGCCGAGGCCACGGTGATCGAGGGCCGCAAGACCGTGCAGAACATCCTCGACGGCACCGATCCCAGGCTGCTGATGGTGGTGGGCCCCTGCTCGATCCACGATGTGGACGCCGCGCTGGACTACGCTCGTCGTCTGCGCCGCCTGGCCGACGAGGTCAAGGACAGCCTGTACATCGTGATGCGCGTCTACTTCGAGAAGCCGCGCACCACCGTGGGCTGGAAGGGCCTGATCAACGACCCCCACCTGAACGGCTCCTTCGAGATCGAGGAAGGCCTGCACATCGCCCGTCGCCTGCTGGTGGAGCTCTCCGAGCTGGGCCTGCCGCTGGCCACCGAGGCACTCGACCCGATCTCGCCCCAGTATCTGCAGGACTGCATCAGCTGGTCGGCCATCGGCGCCCGCACCACCGAGTCCCAGACCCACCGCGAGATGTCCTCCGGCCTGTCATGCCCGGTGGGCTTCAAGAACGGCACCGACGGCAGCCTCGATGTGGCCGTCAATGCGCTGCAGTCGGTCGCTCACCCGCACAACTTCCTGGGTATCGACCAGCAGGGCCAGGTGGCGATCATCCGCACCCGCGGCAACGCCTATGCTCACGTGGTGCTGCGCGGTGGCAACGGCAAGCCGAACTACGACAGCGTGAGCGTAGCGCTGGCCGAGCAGGAGCTGAAGAAGGCCGGGGTCAAGCCCAACATCATGATCGACTGCTCCCACGCCAACTCCAACAAGGACGCCGCCCTGCAGCCGCTGGTGCTCGACAACGTCACCCACCAGATTCTCGACGGCAACCGTTCGATCATCGGCCTGATGGTCGAGTCCAACATCGGCTGGGGCAACCAGAAGATCACCGAGGACCTGAGCGAAATGGCCTACGGCGTCTCCGTGACCGACGCCTGCATCGACTGGGACACCACCGTGGAGGCCTTCCGCAGCATGAACGAACGCCTGGCGCCGGAGCTGGCAAAGCGGGTGAATTGATTCGCCCCTGGCGCGGGGCAAGGGGCTGAAAGGCCCCGGCGCCAGGCGCCAGCGACGCCGTTATCCCCAGCGCCAGCGACGCCTGCAGAAGCAACGCCCACGACAGCAAGGAGCCCGCCAAGTTGGCGGGCTCCTTGCTTTTGACGGGCATATCACGACTGGGTCGCGAGGCGCGGCGTCCCTCAGCCGCCCTGGCTCACGCCGTCGATCTCGCGCACGAAGGGCGGCAATGCGTCGAGCAGCGCCCGGCCGTAGCGACGGGTCAGCACGCGGCGATCCAGCAAGGTGATGCGGCCACGGTCGGCCTCCTTGCGGATCAACCGACCACAGGCCTGGACCAGCTTGATCGAGGCATCCGGCACGCTGATGCGCATGAACGGGTTGCCGCCCTGGCTCTCGATCCATTCCGCCAGCGTCGCTCCCACCGGGTCGTCCGGCACGGCGAACGGCAGCCGCGTGATCACTACGTGGGTCAGGTAGTCGCCGGGCAGGTCGATGCCCTCCGCGAAGCTCGCCAGACCGAACAGGATGCTGCCCTCGCCGGCGTCGATACGCTGGCGATGGCGGCTGACCAGCTCACGCTTGGGCAGACGGTCCTGGGCCAGCACTCGCTCTCGGCGCTCCCGCGACAGGGCCTTCTCCACCCCGCGCAGCTGGGCCCGGGACGAAAACAGCACCAGCACCGCTTCCTTGTCGTCGAGAGCCTCGACGAAGTCGACGATGGCCCGCTCGTGGCCGTCGCGGTCGGCGGGGTCCACCGCCTCCCGGGGCACGCTGAGCACCGCTCGGGAATAGTCGAAGGGACTCGGCAGACGCTGGTAGCGATAGCGGTTGGCCAGCCCCGCCCTCTCCTGCAGGCGCTCGAAACGGCCCAGGGCGGTCAGGGTGGCCGAGGTCACCACGGCGCCGTGACAGCGCCCCCACAGCGAACGCGCCAGGGTATGGGCGGCAGATACCGGGCTGGCCGAGAAGATCAGCTCGGGCTCGCCCTGGAAGCGCTCCAGGGTCAGCCAGCGTGCCCGCGGCGGCGCGTCCGCCGGATCGCCCTCGGCAAAGGCCTGCCACAGGGCGTGGGCCTCCAGCGCCCGGCCGTGCAGCAGCGCCAGCAGCGGCAGCCAGGCTTCGGCCTGCTCCCGGGCAAGGCCGGTGGACTTCTCCGGGTCCAGGCTCTCGCGCAGGATGTCGGTCATCGACTCGAGCAGACGGCAGAGCTCGGCGAAGGGCACCACCAGCGCCTCGGCCTGGGCCCGCAGGGCCTCGGGCACACGCCCCATCTCGAAGCGGTGCTGAGCACCGTCCTCGTCGTCATTGAGCCCATGGGGCCGCTCGGCCAGCTGGTGGCCCAGCGCAAACACCTCGCCCAGGCGTGGCTCCAGCGCTTCCATCGCGGTGGGCAGTGCGCCCAGCAGTCGCGCCAGGGTCGGCTGCACGCCCAGGGCCGTATTCAGCTCGGTCAGCGAGCCCCTGAGGTTTCTCAGCCAGCGCAGCCCGCCGCCCACGCTGAAGCGATGGGTGAAGTGGGAGATCGCCTTGTCCGGCAGGTGGTGGCCCTCGTCGAAGACGTAGATACAGTCGGCAGGGTCTGGCAGCACCAGGCCGCCGCCGAGCGCCAGATCCGCCAGCACCAGGTCATGGTTGGCGACGATGACGTCGGCCTGATCGAGGTCGCGCCGGGCACGAAAGAAGGCACAGGCACCGAAGTGCCCGCAGCGGCGGTTGGTGCACTGGCGGTGATCCACCGTCAGTCGCCGCCAATGGCTATCGTCGATGGCTTCGCCCCAGCTATCGCGATCCCCTTCCCAGCGACCGTTGCCGTAGGCGTCTCCCATGGCGGCCACCAGCGCCTTGAAGTCATCGCCGGTGGCGGCGTCCAGGCTCTGCTCGAACAGCGACAGGGTCGGGTTTTCCTCGGCGCCGTCCATGGCCGCGTCGAGCTTGGCCACGCACACGTAGCGCCCGCGCCCCTTGGCCAGGGCAAAGTCGAAGGACAATCCGCTGTGGGCCTTCAGCGACGGCAGGTCCTGGTGCAGCACCTGCTCCTGCAGCGCCACCGTGGCGGTGGCCAGCACCAGGCGCTTGCCGCGCGCCTTGGCCACCGGCAACGCCGCCAACAGGTAGGCCAGGGTCTTGCCGGTACCTGTGCCCGCCTCCAGCACACAGACGTGCTCGTCGCTCACCCGCTTGCCATCCTCGTCGGTCTCGATGCCGGCCAGGGTGCGGGAGATCTCGGCGATCATCAGCCGCTGGCCGTAGCGCGGGGTCAGCTCCAGCGCCTCCAGCACCCGACGATAGGCGCTTTGAATCTCGCTCTTGAGGGCGTCGTCTAGCATGGCGGGTCCACGACAATTGAGAAAAAGGACAAGGGGGAGAGACGCAAAGGGCCGGCGCTGGGCCGGCCCTGACTGCGTACAAGCGTCAAACGCCTGACGGGCTTACAGAAGCCCTTCCGGCGGATGCTCGCAGGGCAGCTTATCGCCGATGAAGCGCTCGATTTCGGGCAGCGAGAAGGCGTCTTCTTCACCCACGAAGCTGATCGACACGCCCTTGGCGCCGGCACGGCCGGTGCGCCCGATGCGGTGGACGTAGTCCTCCGGATCCTCGGGCAGGGTGTAGTTGATCACGTGGCTGACGTCCTCGATATGGATGCCACGGCCGGCCACGTCGGTGGCCACCAGCACCTGAATCTCGCCCTCGCGGAACTGCTCCAGGGTGCGGATGCGCTGGTTCTGCGGCACATCGCCGGACAGCATGGCCACATTGATGTCGGCCTTCTTCAGCAGCTCCAGCAGCTTGCGCACCAGATCGCGGCGATTGCCGAACACCATCACCCGGTCGAACGACTCCTGCTGCAGCAGGTTGACCAGCAGTCGCTGCTTGTCTTCGTCGCCCACCATGTACACCCGCTGATCGATATCGGCGGCGTTATCCACGGTGACCGCGATCTCGACGTGGGCCGGCTGATGGGTCCACTGGCTGGCCAGGTTGAGGATGTCCTCGGTGAAGGTCGCGGAGAACAGGAAGGTCTGCCGCTCTTCGGTCTTCGGCGTGTAGCGGATGATGCGCTTGACGTCGGGAATGAAGCCCATCGACAGCATGCGATCGGCCTCGTCCAGCACCAGCACCTCGACCTGACCAAGGTCGATGTCTCGTTTCTGCTGGAAGTCCAGAAGGCGGCCCGGAGTGGCCACCAGGATATCGACGTTGCCGGCAAGCCCCTCGCGCTGCTTCTGGTAGTCCATGCCACCGACGACGCTGGTCACCTTGAGCGAGGTGAAGCGCGCCAGGGCCTTGGCGTCCTTCTCGATCTGCAAGGCAAGCTCGCGGGTCGGCGCCACGATCAGTGCGCGCGGCGTCCCCGGCTTCTGGCCATCCGGCACCTCCTCCTCGAGGAAGTAGGCCATCATGGAAATCAGGAAGGCGGCGGTCTTGCCGGTACCGGTCTGGGCCTTGCCCACCACGTCTCCACCCATCAGGGTGTGGGTGAGGGCCTCGGCCTGAATCGGCGTGCAGTACTCGAACCCGAGCGCATGGATGGCGCGCATCAGCGGCAGCGGCAGATCGAAGTCGTGGAACCGCCACTTGCCCGCCACGGCGGGCACCTGAAACTGGCGCAGATCCCAGTTGGACTGGCGGCGCCTCGGCTTGCGGCGACGACGCTTGGGCTTGCGGCTCTCGGCCGGTGCGGTGGTCTGTTCCGACTCGCTCATAGGCTGTGCTGTGTGTCCGTCTCGAAGAGAAGTTGAAGGAAAGCGGAAAGCGTCGAGGCAACGGCACAGGGCCCCCTCGAGTTTCCTCAAGCCGGGTATTGTACCAGCGTCTGGCCGTTTGGGCTTGCCCGATGCGCATCGAATCGTGTCTAGCGGCTGTCCTGGCGGCCCCGCACTGATAGAATGTGCCCATTGAATACAGGAGCCCCGCGTCATGACACGCCGCAAGAAGACCCGTTCCCTGGCCGACAAGGTGACCATCCGTACCGGTCGGCGCAAGGACTACAAGCAGTGGCGCCACGAAAATCCCGATGAGGTCACCTCATCACGGCGCTTCTCCGCCAAGAAGCGCCAGCAGCGCAAGGCCCAGGCCGCACGCCGGCTGGAGCGCATGCGCGCCGCCCCGTCGATCGAGATTCACCCCGAAGGCAAGGGGCCGGACAGCAGTAACAGCGACAGCAACAAGGGAGAGCAGTAATGCGCCTGGTGTGCTTCAACATCAACGGCATCCGCGCACGCCTGCACCAGCTCGAGGCGCTGATCGCCTCCCACCAGCCCGACCTGATCGGTTTGCAGGAAACCAAGGTCCAGGACAGTGAATTCCCCCGCGAGGCGGTGGAAGCCATGGGCTACCAGGTGCACTTCCATGGCCAGAAGGGTCACTACGGCGTCGCCATGCTGACCCGCGAGGCCCCGGAGGAGGTTCGCTATGGCTTTCCCGACGACGGTGAAGACGCCCAGCGCCGCATGATCGGCGTGCGTCTGCGCGCCGCCGACGGCGAGCCTGTATGGGTCTACAACGGCTATTTCCCCCAGGGCGAGAACATCGAGCACCCGACCAAGTTTCCCCACAAGCGCGCCTTCTACGCCCAGCTCCAGCGCCTGCTCGACGAGGACCACTCCCCCAGCGAACGCCTGGCGGTGATGGGCGACTTCAACATCTCGCCCGCCGACATCGATATCGGCATCGGCGAGGCCAACCGCAAGCGCTGGCTGCGCGAAGGCAAGACCAGCTTTCAGCCGATCGAGCGCGAATGGCTGGATGGCATCAAGGCCTGGGGCCTCGAGGACAGCTATCGCCGCCTCTACCCCGAGGTGGACGATCGTTTCAGCTGGTTCGACTATCGCTCGAAGGGCTTCGATCGCGAACCCAAGCGGGGCCTTCGCATCGACCATATCCTGACCACGGCATCGCTGTCCGAGCGCGTCACCGACGCCGGCATCGACTACGACCTGCGCGCCATGGAAAAACCCTCGGACCACGCCCCGGTGTGGACCGAACTGGATCTTTAGAACTTCACAACACCACGCGCGGCACCAGAGACTGCATCAAGCTGCCACGCAGCGAGGCGTGAAGGCGCGTTACCATCGAGACGCGAAAGGGCCACTTCAGGTGGCCCTTTGCTTTTCCAGCTGCATTTTTGCAAGAAGATGGGGACCTCTACCCCTTCTCCACCAGCCTTCGGATGTCTGCGGCGATGGAGTCCACCGGATCGGTGTCACGCATCAGCAGACGGGCGTCGCCGCCTGAATCGAAGGCGAAGATGGCGCTGGAATGGTCGACGTCGTAGCTGCCGTCGGCCTCGGGTTCGCCTAGACGATAGCTGACGCGGTAGCGGTTGGTGACCGCGTCGAGGGCCGCCTTGTCGCCGGTCAGGCCGATAAAGCGCGGCCCAAAGGCTTCGGTATAGGCGTCGAGCACCTCGGGACTGTCGCGCTCGGGATCCACCGAGACGAACAGCACCCTGACGGCGTCTCTGGTCGGCTCGTCGAGTTCACGAATCGCCGCTGACAAGCGAGCCAGCGCGGTGGGACAGACGTCCGGGCAGTGGGTGAAGCCGAAGTAGACCAGTGTCGTCTTGCCGGCGTAGTCACCCTCATCGACCTGCTGGCCGTTCTCGTCGATCAGTTCGAAGTCCAGCGCCGGCATGGCGTCGGAGATGTCGGTGCCACGCCAGTTGACGTCCTCGCAGCCGGCAAGGGCAAACAGCGCAGCCGTCAGCAGCAGTGCCGCACCAGCCCTGACGACTGCCTGGCTCGCACCAGCTCCCCTTCTCTGCACCCTGCCATTGCCGCCGGTCCTGCCCTGTCGCATTGCCAACCTCGTAGCTTTCATTTCATGGGCCGTTGTCTCGGCTCTACTTTGCAGCCCCTGCTCCCGACACCGTTCTCTCGACATCACTTTGCCGACCTAACTGTCTCAGCTGTCTCAGCCGTCTCAAGACCGTCGTTACAGCGCCGCCGGCGAGACCACCTCGAAGGTCGTCTCGACGCGCTCATCCCCTTCGAGGATCAGGCGGACCTCGACTTCATCGCCAACGTTCAGCGACTGTTGCGGCTTCATAAACATCAGGTGATAACCCTGGGGGGCGAACTCGCGGGTCTCGCCGGGGGGCACTTCGAAGCGCTCGACGCCGTGCATCATGGCCATGCCGTCTTTCTCCATGCTCATGTGCAGCTCCACCGAGGCGTAGGCGTCGGTCTCTGCTCCGACCACCGCTGCCGGCTCGTCGCCCGCATTGTAGAGCTTGAAGTAACCGGCACCGGGGCGGTCGCCGGGCAGCATGCGCAGCCTGGCGTCGCTGATCTCTAGCTCGGCGGCAAGTACCGGGGTAGCCGCAAGCAGCGACAGCAGTCCGGCAACCAGGGTGCCCTTGAACATGCGCATGAAAACGTCTCCTTGAGAAAGTGCCGGCACGAGCCTGTGTCGACGAAGGTGGCTCAGTCGTCAACCGCCGACCAACACCGTTCACCGTCGATGGATGCCATCAGCACAGCGCCGACAGGCCACAGTGGGTATTGAAACGACGGGAGTTGACGTCCAGCTCCACCTCGCCGCTCTGGGTATCAAGATAGAAGGAGGCAAAGCCTTCGTCCGATGCCAGCCGATAGGAGCCGCACACGCCATAGCCGTAGCGCACCTCCTGCAAGTTGGCGAGCTCGATCGGTGCCGAGGTCTGAAGGGACGCCGCCAGGGCGGCGCGCGCGTCATCGTCCAGACGGCTGTCGGACATCGCCTGGGAGCCAAAGATGGCCGCCGCGAGCAGCACCACGGCCACCGCGGGAACGATGACCAGCAATATGAGGCTTCTGGAATTCTTCATGGGGCGAATTCTACGCTGAGGGTCATTTTTGCCACAAGGCAGCGAGCCGCCTCAGCCAGCGCCTTCATCGGAGGGTCGAGGTGAATCCGTGGCGCCGGAGCCAGGTTCAGCGGCCGCGCCCTGCCCCGTCTGCGAGCCCGCGGACAGCGCGCCCAGCCAGGTTTTCGCCTCGTCTTCGCCCTTGGCGAGTGCGCGGTTCAATGCCTCGCGCGCGGTCTGTTCGCGGCCCCAGCCTGCGGCAATCTGTCCCAACCGGAGCCAGTCCGAGCCAGCGTCGGAACGCTCGGCAAGGGTCTGCCAGGCGTCCAGCGCCTGGTCATGGTCGCGAGCCTGAAACCAGGCCTCGGCCAGCAACCGGCGACGTTGCTCACTATCCTCGAGGACGCCTTCCGCCAGCGCCCGTTCGAGCAGCTCGGCGGCGCGTGCGGGGGTACCGGCGGCCAGGTGAAGCTCGATGCGACGTTCAAGGTCATCGTTGCCGGACAGGGCGCCCTGACGCCAGCCGGCTTCCCACAGCGCCGCGGCCCGGACCGGATCACCCAGGCGCTGGGCCATGGCCGCGGCCCG
The DNA here is from genome assembly GCF_019802175.1 of Halomonas sp. DP5N14-9. Classification (NCBI taxonomy): domain Bacteria; kingdom Pseudomonadati; phylum Pseudomonadota; class Gammaproteobacteria; order Oceanospirillales; family Halomonadaceae; genus Halomonas; species Halomonas sp. DP5N14-9. The sequence continues at coordinate 250,376 of NZ_JAHVHR010000024.1, read as the reverse complement.
GCGCCAGGCATCGGCATCAGCAGGATCGGTGGCAAGCCGCGCCTCCAGGGCCGCCAGGGCCTGATCGAGACGACCGCTCTTGTGCATCACGCCACCGGCGAAATCGAGCCGCGCCTGACTCGGCTGCGGGTCCGCCGCCTTGGCCCGTTCGACCCCGTCGGCGGCGGCCTCCCAGTCCTCATCGGCGGCCGCCAGCTCGGCCAGGGTCCACAGCGCCTCGACATCCTCGTGGCGCGATAGCCAGTCTTCCAACAGCGTTCTCGCCTGCTGACGTTGCTGCGCCTGGATGCGCTGTTCAATCTCCTGGCGCAGCCAGCGATCTCGCTGGGCCTGCTCGACCCCATCGATCCGGCGGGCGCTTGCCAGGTGATCGGCGGCCTCCTCGGGCCGGTTCTGGGCCGACGCCGCCCCGGCGGCAAGCTGCAGGTAGAGCGACCTGGCCCAGCGGTCCGAGGCGTTGCCTCCGGTGAGCCGCTCGGCCTGGCTCTCGGCCTTGGCCTCGACCCCTGCCGGGTCGTCGGCCAGGCGCTGCTCGAGGCCTTTCAGGTCGGCGATGATGCCACCGGACAGGGTCGGCGCGGCGCTTGCCGCAGGACTTGCCAGTGCGCCGGCCAGACCCGCCATCAGGCCCAGCGCCAGGGCGGCACCAGTGCCTTGCAGGTAGCGCCCCAGCGGGGTGGTCTTCAACAGTACTGCCATGGCGATCGACCCCTTGTGTGGCTATCTCGATGTCTATCTCGACATCTATCTCAACTGGAACTCGAGTCGTTGACGCGCCCGCCGAAGCCCTGACGCCGCCTCGAAGCGCCAGCCGGCGATGGCCTGACGCGCAGCGTCCTCGAATACCCGGCGGGGGCTGGCCTCGAGTACCTGAATGCTGCCGCGATCGACGCTGCCGTCGGCGCGGATGATAAATTGCATCACCACATAGCCCTCGAGCCCACGACGCTGGGCCCGGCGGGGGTACTCCGGCGGCACCTTGCGCGTGGCCCGGGCCGAGGTGCCCACGTCCACCGGCTCGTTGGAGGCAGGCGCGGCGGCGCCGGCCCCTGCCGCGCTGGCGCTGCCCGTGTTGCTGGTCGCATTGGTGGCCACGCTGGGCGCTGGCGCTGGCGATGGCTGTGGTGCGGGCTCGGGCTGCGGCGTCGGCTCCGGCCGGGGTTTCGGTTCGGGCCTGGGCTCAGGTTCGGGCTCAGGCTCAGGTTCTGGCGGCGTCTCGGTCAACTCCGGCAAGGCGCTGTCCAGCGCCTTGGGCTCGCGTGGCGGCGGTACCACCTCGGGGTCCGGCAACTGGATCTCGCTGACAGCGGTCTGGGCCGGGCTCGGCGGCGGCGGCGCGGCGGCCACCGGTGGTGGAGGTGGCGGCGCCGATGCCGAAGCAGCGGAGGCCTCCGCCGGGGCCTCGGCCTGGGGCGCCACCGCCTCGGCCAGGCTCAGGGTGATTTCCTCGCGCAGCTCAGGCTCGGCCTCCGGTGGCACCACCAGCAGCGCCAGCAGGGCGAACAGTACCAGGGTCAGCAGGCTACCCGCCGCCAGAGAGACCACTCGCCTCATGCGTCGGAGCTCCTTTCGGCGGCGACGGCAACCTTGTCGACACCGGCGTCGCGCAGCCGGTCCATGGTCTCGATCAGCACCCCGGTAGCGGCGTTGCGATCGGCCTGGATCACCACCGAACCATCCTCGGAGAGCATGCCGGCGACGGTGGTGCCGACGCGATGGATGTCCACCGGCTCACCGTCCACCCACAAGGCGCCTTCCGGCGTGATCGCCACCAGCACCTGGACGTCGGGACGGGAAGAGGCGGCGCTGGACTCGGGGCGCTCGATCTCCACCCCGCTCTCCTTGATGAAGCTGGTGGTCACGATGAAGAAGATCAGCATGATGAAGACCACGTCCAGCATCGGGGTCAGGTTGACCTCGCTGGCCTCTTCGGCGCCGGCGGACAGTCGACGTCTACGCATGTGCATCCTCCGCGGCGCGGGCAAGGCGGTCGTGCAGCCGCTGATCCTCGCGCCGAATGATATGTTCAAGCCGTGTAATGAACAGAAGCCCCACCACCGACACCGCCATCCCGGTCAGGGTCGGCAAGGTGGCCCGGGCAACGCCGTCGGCCATGGCGCGGGCCTGGTTGCTGTCGGCCATGGACAGGCTGTCGAATACCGTGATCATGCCGGTCACGGTGCCGAGCAGTCCGAGCAGCGGGCAGATCACGACCAAAAGCTTCAACCAGGGCAAGGGGCCACGCAGGCGCCTGATCAGCTCCGTTACCCAGACCTCGCGCAGGGTGCGGGCACTCCAGCTCTGGTGATCGGGCCGCCCGACCCAGCGGCGCATCAGTTCGGCCCGGGCCGGGCGATAGTGGAAGCGAAAGAACCACCAGCGCTCGAGCCCCACCGAGAACAGCAGCATGGCCACCACGGCGATCACCACCAGCACCGGCCCGCCGGCGTCGATCAGCCGGACGAGGGGATCAAGCCAGGGGTGCATCGGCATGGCGCCTGCTTCCTTGCTTTGCGTCGGTGGCCGGTTGCAGCGCCTTGCGATCGGCTTCCAGACGGTCGGCCAGCACCGCGCTGGCGCGGCCTTCCATGGTGCCGATCAGGGCGCGCGAGCGTGACGACATGGCGGTATGGGCGAACAGCAGCGGTACCGCGGTGATCAAGCCCAGCACCGTGGTCACCAGCGCCTGACTGATACCGCCGGCCATCAACTGGGGGTCGCCGGTGCCGAACACCGTGATCGACTGGAAGGTCACGATCATGCCGGTCACCGTGCCTAAAAGGCCCAGCAGCGGCGCCACCGCAGCGAGCATCTTGACCAGTGCCTGGCCGCGTTCGAGACGCGGCTGCTCGGCCAGCATCGACTCGTCCAGACGTGCCTCCAGGGCTTCGGGAGCATGGCCGGCACCGAAGGCGTGGAAGCGCTGAAGCACCCGGCCCAGGGGGTTGTCATTGGACAGCTCATCCATGTTGGCGAGCTGGCGACGGGTGGTCATGCTGACCCGCAGCAGGTACAGATACTGGCCAAGGGCGATCAAAAGGCCCAGGGCGCCCAGGGTGACCACCACATAGCCGACCGCACCGCCCTGATGGAAGCGCTCGAGCAGCGTGGGCTGGCGCGATAGCGCCTCGATCACCCGTCCGTCGACGGGATCCACCGGCAGCAGCTGGCCATCGCCTGACTGATAAGCGTCGAGCACAGCGCCGACGCGCTCCGGGGTGTGCTCGAGGGCGGAGAGCCGCCCTTCGTCGCCGACCCGCTCGAGCAACTGGCCGCCGCCAAAGGCCATCAGGTCACCCACACGGGTCACCTGGCGTGGCGCGACCTCACCGCTGCCTGCGGCCACCGGCGCCTCGAATCGGCGCACCAGTCCGGTCTCGGCGGTCAGCCCCATCAGGCTGTCGGCCAGGGTCTCGATCTGGGCGACGGTCAGGATGGCGTCGTCGTCCAGCCGCGGCGGCAAATCGACGTCGGCGCCCAGGGTCAGCAGGCTCTGGCCGAGATCGTCTCTCAGTTCACCGCTGGTGCCGGCCACCGCGCTGAACACCGCGTTGAGGTCGCCGCCCTCGGCATCACGCTGTGCACCGATCTCGTCCAGCGCCTGACGCGCCTCGGCCATCTCGGCCTCCAGCCGCTCACGCTCTTCCCGGGCGCCGTCACGACGGGCCTCGGCCTCCTCGAGCGCGGCGGACAGCGCTTCACTGTCCTCCACCAGCTCGGCCAACCTCGCCTGATCACGCGCCTCGGCGGCCTCTCGCTCCAGCTTGAAGCTCGACAGTACGCTGTCGCTATCGCCGTCCTGCTGGGCCATGGCGGCAGGCGCAGCGGCGGCCAGCAGCGCGGTCACGGCGGCACCCAGCACCAGCCTGCGGGCGAGGCCCTTGCCCATCGAGTTATGCCGGTTCAGCGACACCGGGAAATCCGTCAAAGACACCATCAGGAACGCTCCTCGATCGGTTGGGTCAGCGGCAGCGTCAACAGTTCCGGTGCACGCTGGTCACGCACGATCTGCAGGCCCTTCTCCACCTGGTCGCGCTCGGCAGCGGACAGCGACTGCCAATCTCCGTCGTTCCATACGCCACCGTTCTGGCCATCCGGGGTCAGGTAGTACCAGCCCACGCGTCCCAGTCGCAGGAAGTCGACCTCGCGGGTCTGATCGCCCTCTTCCAGGGTGCCGCGCCAGGCATCGAGATCGCGCCCATAGTCGAGCTCGGCACGCCAGGCCGCCAGCACCCGCTCGAGCTTCTCGGCTGCGGTCAGCTCGGGGTTGGCCAGGGAGGCCTCGAGCGACGCCACCCGGGCCTTGCGCTCGCCATGGAGGAATGGCACGTCCTGATCGACCCAGGCGTCGAGGCGGCGGGTCATGTCGTTCAACAGGCCCGGCAGGGCGTCGCGGGTCTCGGCCATGGTCGCCATGCCCTGACTGCGCTGCTCGAGGGTCGCCTTGAGCTGCTCGAGCTGGGGGGCCAGCGCCTGGTTGTAGGACTGAAGCCGCTGGGCCTCCTGCTCGGCCTGGCGCAGCGCCTCGATACGCTGACGCACCTCGTCGTCGGCCTGATCGATCCGCGCCTGCAGCTCGGCCTGGGTCGTCTGGGCCGCCAGGGCCTCGTCGCCGAGATTGTCCGCCGTGTTCTGTGCCTGGGCTACCCCGCTGTGCCCCAGCGCCAGCGCCAGCGCACAGGAGACGCCCAGCAGGCTGTTCCTTGCCGCTGCGCCAGCCGTCACCACATCGCTGGGGCTAGCCTGTGATGGCCCGGCGAAGGGCCGCCCGTTGATCTGCTTGTTCGCCATTCCAAGGCCTCCGACCTGCTCTCGCGCCGCCTTGGGGCGCCGCGTCAAATGCCACGACAGTACCCGAAACACGAATTGTTATCAATGCGAGCAAGGTGCCTCTACCCCGAGTTCATCGCTGTCAACACCTCTCGGGCAAGGGCATCGACGCCCCTGTCCGACAGCGGATCGGCACGCCTGGCGAGGGGTTGGCGGCCATGCACATCGATGCCAGACACCCACCAATAAAAACGCCGTGGCGTTGGCCGCCACGGCGTTTGTCAGCGTTGCCGGCCTAGCCGGCCTAGCCGGCACACCGCTTCTACATCTTGCACTCAGAGCTTGCTGTCGAGCTCCGGAATGGCCTCGAACAGATCGGCCACCAGGCCATAGTCGGCGACCTGGAAGATCGGCGCCTCCTCGTCCTTGTTGATGGCGACGATGACCTTGGAGTCCTTCATCCCGGCCAGGTGCTGGATGGCACCGGAGATGCCCACGGCGATGTACAGGTCCGGCGCCACGATCTTGCCGGTCTGGCCGACCTGCATGTCGTTGGGCACGAAGCCGGCATCCACCGCCGCACGGGACGCGCCGATGGCGGCGCCCAGCTTGTCGGCGATGTTGTCGAGGATCTTGAAGTTCTCGCCGCTGCCCATGCCGCGACCACCGGAGATGACCACGCGGGCAGCCCCCAGCTCGGGACGATCGCTCTCGGCCAGCTCTTCACCGACAAAGCTCGACAGGCTGTTGTCGATGCTCGCCTCGACCGGTTCGATGGCAGCGGAGCCACCCTGGCCGACGGCGTCGAAGGCGGTGGAACGCACGGTGATGACCTTGAGCGCGTCCTCGCTCTGGACGGTGGCGATGGCGTTGCCGGCGTAGATCGGACGCTTGAAGGTGTCGGCGCTCTCCACCGCGATGATCTCGGAGATCTGGGCCACGTCCTTCAGCGCCGCCAGGCGCGGCAGCACGTTCTTGCCGGTGGTCGAGGCGGCCGCCAGCACATGGCTGTAGTCGTCGGCCAGGGCCACCAGCAGGTCGGCGGTGGGCTCGGCCAGCAGGTGAGCGAAGGTCTCGCCGTCGGCGACACGCACCTTGCTGACACCATCCAGCTTGGCGGCGGCATCGGCCACGGCGGCCACGTCCTGACCGACAACCAGCACGTCGATATCACCACCGATAGCCTGGGCGGCGGCCACCACGTGGGCGGTGGCGTCGGCCAGCTGGCCGTCGTGGTGTTCTGCCAGAACCAGAATGCTCATGAAATCACCTTCGCTTCATTCTTCAGTTTGTCCACCAGCTCGTCCACCGAGCCCACCTTGACGCCACCCTGGCGCTCGGCCGGCGGCTCGACCTTGACCAGCTTGAGACGGCTGGCCACCTCGACGCCCAGATCGGCCGGGGTCATCACGTCCATCGGCTTCTTCTTGGCCTTCATGATGTCCGGCAGCTTGGCGTAGCGCGGCTCGTTCAGGCGCAGGTCGGTAGTGACCACCGCCGGCAGCTTCAGCGACACCGTCTGCAGTCCGCCATCGATCTCGCGGATGACCTTGAGGGTCTCGCCTTCGACTTCCACCTCGGAGGCGAAGGTACCCTGGGCCATGCCGGTCAGCGCGGCCAGCATCTGACCGGTCTGGTTGTTGTCGGAGTCGATCGCCTGCTTGCCGAGGATGACCAGCTGCGGCGCTTCCTTCTCGACCACCTTGGCCAGTGCCTTGGCCGCGCCCAGCGATTCAACGCGCTCGTCGCTCTCGACGTGGATGGCGCGATCGGCCCCCAGCGCCAGGGCCGTGCGCAGCTGTTCCTGCGCCGCCTTCGGCCCCACGGTCACCGCCACCACCTCGGTCGCCACGCCCTTCTCCTTCAAGCGCACCGCCTCTTCCACGGCGATTTCGCAGAAGGGATTCATGGCCATCTTGACGTTGGTCAAGTCAACGTCGCTGCCATCCGGCTTGACCCGGATCTTGACGTTGTAGTCGATGACGCGTTTGACCGCGACGAGTACTTTCATGTTGTCCTCGCTTGGTTCATCTGGGGAACCTTGAATGTAAGGAAGGAACCATCAACACGTTGGCGGTGACGGGCACCGCATCGATTTACGCATCGCGTGTCCCGAGAGGACACCACGATTGAGAACTTTTCGCTATGCCCTTATGCGTTTCATGCAAGCGTTTGATAGGGGCTCGGTGCGTACCTTCAATGTGCCACAGGCCGGGCCTTGGCAACAATCCCCGCATGCCGAGTCGACCATTGTGGAGGGTCGACCATCGTAAGGATGACCCGACGACGCTATTATGCCTATCATGGGACACACCGTGAAGCAAACGACCGTTTAAAATCTGTACGACGTTGGTGGCACCCCGACGTCACGCCGAGGAGGAAAGCACCCGATGGCAGAACAAGTAGAACGCGACACCATGGAGTTCGACGTGGTCATCGTCGGCGCCGGTCCGTCTGGACTGGCCGCCGCCTGCCGACTGATGCAGCAGGCCAACGAGGCCGAGCAGGAGCTGACCGTCTGCGTGGTCGAGAAGGGCTCCGAGGTGGGCGCCCATATTCTGTCCGGAGCGGTGCTCGAGCCCCGCGCGCTATTCGAGCTGTTCCCCGACTGGGAGGAGCGTGGCGCCCCGCTGACCACCCCGGCGGTGCGTGACGAGCTGTACCTGCTCAAGGACGCCGAGAAGGCCCAGAAGCTGCCCAACGCGCTGGTGCCCAAGAGCATGCACAACACCGGTGGCGACATCACCCGCTATGTGATCAGCGCCGGCAACCTGTGCCGCTGGCTGGCCGAACAGGCAGAGTCCCTGGGCGTCGAGATCTTCCCGGGCTTCGCCGCCCAGGACGCCATCGTCGAGGACGGCGTGGTACGCGGCATCCTGACCGGCGACATGGGCGTGGCCGCCGACGGCAGCGAGAAAGGTGGCTACGCACCGGGCATGGAGCTTCGTGCGAAATACACTCTGTTCGCCGAGGGCGCCCGTGGCCACATCGGCAAGCGCCTGATCCGCGAATTCCGCCTGGACGAGGGCAAGGATCCCCAGCACTACGGCATCGGTCTCAAGGAATTGTGGGACGTACCGGCGGAACAGCACGAGCCAGGGCTGGTGCTGCACGGCTCCGGCTGGCCGCTGGACAAGAACACCCACGGCGGCTGGTTTCTCTACCACGCCGAGAACCAGCAGGTGGTGGTCGGCCTGATCATGGACCTGGCCTACCAGAACCCCTACCTGTCGCCGTTCGACGAGTTCCAGCGGATGAAGCACCACCCGGTGCTCAAGCGCTACCTGGAAGGCGGCAAGCGGGTGGCCTACGGGGCCCGTGCCATCGCCAAGGGCGGCCTCAACTGCCTGCCGAAGATGACCTTCCCCGGCGGGCTGCTGATCGGCTGTGACGCCGGCACCCTCAACTTCGCCAAGATCAAGGGCATCCACACCGCCATGAAGTCCGGTCTGGTGGCGGCAGAAAGCGTGTTCGAGTCGCTCAAGGACGGCAACGAGGGCGGCGACGAACTCAAGGCGTTCGAGGCCAGGTGGCAGGACAGCTGGGCCTACAAGGAACTCGAGCAGACCGCCAGCTTCGGTCCCGCGATCCACAAGTACGGCACCGTGGGCGGTGGCGCCTACAACTTCGTCGATCAGTTGCTCGGCGGCAAGTTGCCCAGGGTCCACGACACCACTGCGGACCATGCGGCGCTCAAGCCCGCCAGCGAGTTCGAGAAGATCGACTACCCCAAGCCCGACGGCAAGCTGTCCTTCGACAAGCCCTCCTCGGTGTTCCTGTCCAACACCAATCACGAGGAAGACCAGCCCTGCCACCTCAAGCTCGAAGATTCGGAAATTCCGATCCACAAGAACCTGCCGGAGTACGCCGAGCCCGCTCAGCGCTACTGCCCCGCCGGGGTCTACGAAGTGGTCGAGGGTGACGATGGCCAGCCGCGTTTCCAGATCAACTTCCAGAACTGCGTCCACTGCAAGACCTGCGACATCAAGGACCCCGCCCAGAACATCACCTGGGTCGCCCCGGAAGGCGGCGGTGGTCCCAACTATCCCAATATGTGATCGCGGGCGGGCCGCGTCGCTGCCGAACGCGGCCCAACCATGACCCAGGGCGTTGACACGCCCGTTAGCCAACACCCTCAGCGGACGGGCCCAGCCCCGTCCGTTTTTTTATTGCAGGGCATACACTTAACGTCATAACAAATCGGTCTATTGGGCTTCTTGCCAAGACATCGCCGAGCCCTAATAGTGTGCCCCCTTATCGATCGCCCCCCCCCTGCCGAACACCCGCCTGGTCATCGGCCTATCCGGCCGAACTCCAGGCCAGGGCCAGGGACAGGGCAGCCGTGATCGAGGCCGCTACAGGGAGATACCATGGCCCACACCCGTCAAATACTGCTGGCCCTGATCCTCGGGATCCTGGCCGGCGGCGCCGTCAATCTGTTCCTGCCCCAGTGGGCGGGCGTCCTGGATACACAACTGCTGACCCCGCTGGGTCAGGTATTTCTGCGCCTTCTGCAGTTTATCGTGGTGCCGCTGGTGTTCTGCGCTCTGGTACTGAGCTTTACCCAGGTCGATCGCAGCGAAAGCGTCGGACGCTACGCCGGCAAGCTGCTGATGCTCTATGTGCTGACCAGCGCGGTGGCCCTGGCCATCGGCATGGGCATGGCCGCCTGGCTGACCCCGGGCCTCGGCGTGGACAGCGCTCAGGCCGCCGGCGTCGAGGCCCGCGACCCGACCCCGCTGGCCCAGTGGCTGGTGGGCCTGGTACCGAAAAACCCCTTTGAGGCGCTGGCCGAGGCCAACCTGCTGCAGATCATCCTGGCCGCCGCCCTGGTCGGCGTGGCCGCCCGCCAGCTGCCGGAACAGAGCCGGCCGCTGGTCTCGCTGCTGCAGAGCGGCTACGACGTGACCCTCAAGATCCTGTCGATGGTACTCAAGCTCGCCCCCATCGGTGTGTTCGCGCTGATCGCCTCGGTGGTGGCCACCCAGGGGTTCGACCTGCTGTTGAAGCTCGGCCTGTACGTGATCGGCCTGCTGGCGGCCATCGGCGCCATGGCGGTGTTCTATCTGGCGCTGCTGGCGATCACAGGTGCCCGCCCCCTGGCCTACCTGCGCCACTTCGGCGAGGCCCTGAGCTTTGCCCTTGGCACCGCCAGCTCCAACGCCACCCTGCCGATCGCCCTCAACAATGCCCGGGCCTACGGTGCACCACACCAGCTCAGCGCCTTCGCCCTGCCCTTCGGGACCGCCCTCAAACGCGACGGCGCCGCCGTGCTCCAGGGCTTCAATGCGCTCTTCGTGGCGCAGCTTTTCGGTGTCGAGGTGACCCTGACCCTGGCCGCCACCATCTTTACCACCGGCCTGCTGGTATCCTTCTCCACCGCTGGCGTGCCGGGCGCTGGCCTGGTGGCCATGAGCACCGTGCTGTCGGCTGCAGGGCTGCCACTGGAGGGCGTCGCCGTGGTCGCCGGCGTGGACCGCTTCACCGATGGCTTCCGCACCTCTCTGAACGTGATGGGCAATACCGCCAACGCCATGCTGCTGAGCCGTCTGGAGGGCCGCCACCATGCCGCCCACCCAGCCGCCCACCCAGACTCTGGCCAGACAGGCGCCAGCGAGGCAGGCCGCTAGACGATGAATCGACAGGGCCCGGCTGCGCAGGAGAGCCAGGCCCCACCTCGACCAGGTACTGATGATTCAGCGCCATGCTGATAGTCCAACGAGCACGGCCCCGTCACCTGATGACGGGGCCGTGCTCGTTGATGGTGTTGACGCTGAAGGACCGCTGCAGGCGCCACATGGCGGCGCCAGCAAGGGACGTCAGCAAGGGGCGTCTGCAGTGGCGTCAGGAAGCGGCGGCGGGGCCGGTCTCGGCCGGGCGTGCGGGATCGACGCTCCACTCGCTCCAGGAGCCGACATAGAGCCGCGGGGCCGGCAGACCCGCCAGGCGATAGGCGAGAATGTCATGGCAGGCGGTAACGCCGGAGCCGCAGTAGGCAATCACGCCAGGATCCTGCTGCGACTTCTGGGGCAGTTCTCTTGCTAAAGCCTCCGGCGACTTGAAGCGTCCATTGTCGTCGAGATTGAGGCTACAGGGGCGATTGACCGCACCAGGGATATGCCCGGCTCGGGGGTCCATCGGCTCGACCTCGCCGCGATAGCGCTCACCGGCCCGGGCGTCCACCTTCAGCGCCGCAGTCGACGCCATCTCCTCGAGGACGACGAAACGACTGTCGTCGAATTCGGGTGTCCACTGCGACGGCGCAGGAGGTGCACCCTCCCCCACCTCCCAGTCGCCATTGATGCTCTCCCAGGCGGCGAGGCCACCGTCGAGCAGGCGCACCCGCGGGTGGCCGGCCCACTCGCTCAGCATCCACCAGGCCCGTGCCGCCGCCAGCTGGCCGCCGGCATCATCGAGCACCACCACCTCGCGCTCAGGCGCAACGCCCAGCCGCTGAAGGGTCGCGGTGAAGTCGGCGTGGCTCGGCAACGGGTGTCGTCCGCCTGCCTCGGAGCCAACGTCCCTGGGTCCGGACAGGTCACGGTCCAGATCCAGGTGCAGACTGCCGGGAACATGGGCCTGACGCCACAGCGCCGCCCCGGCATCGGGGTCGTTCAAGCGCACGCGGCAGTCCAGCACCAGCGGCGGGGTGTCGCCGTCTAGCGCGTGTCGCAGGCTATCGGCGTCGATCAAGGGATGGGTCATGACGAACTCCTTCTCATGTCAGAACACTGTCTGGTGGCGCAAGGCTTTATCGCACCGGAGCCTTATCGTATCGAAGCGCTTTCGCGCGTCTCGACAAGTGGCCCGCGCCCTGATCAGGCGCTCGACAGCCGCTCGATCGGGGCGCGATGGGCGATCAGGCGGCGCTTGCCGGCACGATCGAAGCGCACCTCGATGACCGGATTGGCGGGGTCGCCTTCCACCAAGGCGACCTCACCGTCACCGAAGACGCCGTGGCGAATGCGCTCACCCACCTGGTAATGGCCATTGCCTGGCGCTCGCTCAAGCGCCTTGATCGGCAGCGGCTGCCCCAGGGCATTCAGATAGCGCCCCACCAGTGCCGGCTCGGCGACGCTCACCTCCTCGGGGTCGGCTCCGTCAGCGCATCGGTACAGCGCCCTGGCCACGGCGCTGGCGTCGCGGCAGGCGCTCTCCTGGATAAAGCGGCTGGGACGATGATCGCCGCCATCGTGGAGGATGACCAGGCGTTCGATGGCCCGGGTGATGGCCACATAGTAGAGCCTGCGCTCTTCCTCGAGACGCTCGGGGGACAGGGGGTTGTCACGACTGTAGTGGGGAAAGTCCTCTTCATTGACCGCCCCCACCATCACCAGCGGCCACTCCAGGCCCTTGGCGCCATGAACCGTATTGATCAACACCCCTTCGTCGCGGTTCTGCACCGGGCGCCGCAGCAGCTCGATGAAGGTGGCGATGTCACCGACCTCCCGAGCCTGCTCGATCAGGACGTCGAGCAGGCGCACGTCCTCCTCGCCCTTGTCGCGGCGGGAGGCGGCGCGCTTGAGCACCTTTTCCGCCTCGACCTCCGCGACCACATGCTCGAGCAGCGCGTCGGCGGACAGATGGGCAAGCTTCGGCAGCTCGCACAGCAGTTGCCAGCGACGCTTGAGGGTGCGCTTCTGGTGCGGCTTCAGTCGCGCCAGCAGCGCGTCGCCCGGCCCTGGCCAGGTCTGGGTGTCGGCCAGGCGCTGCACCAGGCCAGCGAGCACTTCACGTGGTACGAAGCAGGTCGGCTGGGCAAACATCGGCATCAGCGCGCCAGGGTCGCGCAGCTGCTCGGGCGACAGCGCCAGCGATAGATAGCCGGCCAGTGCCTCTACCAGCGGCAGGCGAAAGACGAAGCGATCCTCCCGGGCCAGGCGAAAGGGAATGCCTTCGCGCAACAGCGCCAGCTGCATCGGCACCGACAGGGTCCAGCTACGTACCAGCAGACAGGCTTCGTCGAGACGACGGCCGGCTTCCACCCAGCGCTTGAGTCCATCGAGGAAGGCACTGGCGCCCCGTGCGACCTTGAGCTCGGTACGCGGATTGGTGGGCGCCGCCAGGCATAGCTGGTCCGGGCGACGCGGGTTGCCGGCGATGGCATGATTGGCGGCCAGCGCCAAGGCGTGACCATGGCGAAAGGTGGTCGACAAGGGGTAGTCGGTGGCGGCACCGAAGATCCGGGTAAAGTTCTCGAGCATGGCCTCCGGGTGGGCGCCGCGCCATTCGTAGATGCACTGGTTGGCGTCACCCACCGCCATCACCGAGGCCTGGTCGCCGGCCAGCACCGCCAACAACCGCTGCTGAGCAGCATTGATGTCCTGATACTCGTCGATGATCACATGGTCGAGGAAGCCCTGAACCCGCTGGCGCAGCGAGGGATCACCTTCGAGTGCCAGCAGCGGTCGATACAGCAGATCCGAATAGGTCATCACCCCCTGATCGGCCAGCAAGGTCTCGAGACACTGGTGGGCGACGACGAAGTGGCGAGTCCCCTCGCCGAGCTCGAGCCGCTCATACAGCAACTGGGGGTCGATCACCTCGGCCTTGACCAGCGAACAGAAGTGGGCGAGTTCCTCGATGCGATCGGGCTCGAGCGCGGCGTCGCGATCCTCGTCGACCTGGGCCAACGCCTCCAGGGTCGCCTGGCGCAGCAGTCGCTCCTGCTGCCAGTCTGCGGTCAGCAGTTCGCGCCGTGGCAGCGCGCCCCAGCGGGTCAGGCTCTGACTCAGACGATGACCGAGAGAGTGAAAGGTACGCACCTCCGGCAGTTCCATGCCGGGTTCGGCCATGGCCACCAGACGGCGCTGAAAGTCCTCCCGGGCGGCGCGGTTGAACATCAGCACCATCATGCGCCGGGCGCTGACTCCGTGGGACAGCAGGTGCAGCACCCTGGCCACCAGGGTGGTGGTCTTGCCCGCTCCGGCCACCGCCGCGACCCTGGCATGGCCTGCCGGGTGGGCGACAACGCAGCGTTGTTCGGGCGTCAGCGCGAGCCGCTCCAATGCAGGTGAAGCCATCAGTGCGCGTCACCCTCCAGGCGTCCCAGCGGCTGCCACACGCCGTCGCTGGTAAGCCCCAGCTCGCCGCAGTCGCTGCGCGCTTCGGCCTGTTCGACCAGACGGTAGAAGACGTTACGCCCGAGTCGAGCACTCACGCCATAGGGCAGGCACACCTGGGGCACCTCCTCGCCCGCCGGTGTCGTCGACAGCGACAGTCGATACTCCTGACCCAGGGCGATACGCTCGCCGACGTTGGTGGTCAGCCACCAGCGCTTGTCTACGTGGTCTTCTGGCTGGCCTTTTGACTGGCCTTCCCGCTGTTCGTCTGCCAGTTCCGCCTCCAGCACTACGAAGGCGGTGTCCTCGACGCTGATCCGCCACTTTTCGATAGGCGTGACCAGGTAATGGTGGCCGTCGTCCTCCCGTCGCAGGATGCGCGCGAACAGGCGCACCAGCTCAGGACGCTGGATCGGACTGCCTTCGTGGATCCAGCGCCCGTCTCGGGCGATCACCAGGTCCATCTCGCCGCTCGGTTCGGGCTGCCAGTCGGACAAGGGCGGACGCTCACCAAGCTCGGCGATGCCGTTCAGGATGTGATCGAGTTGCATGGAGGCTACCTCGTCGAGTTATCGCTCAAGGCCCGGCCAACAGACCGGTGCCCGTGCCGACCGGGGCCATCGGCCTGGTCACAACAAAGCCCGCTTAGCCCTGTTCCACAAAACCTGCGTCGCGAAGGGCCTGCTTGAGGTCCTCCGGGGCGGCCGGCTGGGCCTTGGGAAACAGCCGGTAGAAGTTGGCGGTGGTCTGCATCGCCACCTCTTCCACGCTGATTCCCCGCTCGTCGGCGATGCACTGGGCCACGTCGACCACCCAGGCCGGCTCGTTGGGCTTGCCACGGTGCGGCACCGGCGCCAGATAGGGGCTGTCGGTCTCGATCAGCAGACGATCCAGCGGGACTTTTCTGGCCACCTCGCGCAGCGCCTCGGCGGTGCGAAAGGTGACGATCCCCGACAAGGAGATATAAAAGCCCAGGCGCACCGCATCCCGCGCCATCTCGAGGTCCTCGGTGAAGCAGTGCAGTACCCCGCCGACCTCGGGATCGCTGTACTGACGAATCAGCGAGAGCGTGTCCTCCCTCGCTTCCCGGGTATGCACCACGATCGGCAGCGACAGCTCGGTGGCAGCCTGCAGATGGCGAGCGAAACGCTCGTGCTGCACCTCGTCGGGAACGCTGTCGTAATGATAGTCCAGTCCCGATTCACCGATGGCCACGGCGCCATGCTCCTTGGCGCAGGCGACAATCTCGGCAACGCCGGGTTCGTGCTCCACCTGATGCAGCGGATGCACCCCGGCGGAGATCACCACATCGTCGTGGGCCTGGCGAATTGCGGCCAGTTCGGGTACGCCGTCGAGGGTCACGCTGATGGCCAGGAACTGCTGGACGCCGCGCTCGCGGGCGGCGTCCAGGGCCCGCGACAGATCGCCGCCATGGGTATCAGGAGAAAGGCGATCGAGATGGCAGTGGGAATCGACGAACATGAAGATCTCTCGGGGCTTGAATACGGATGTCAGGGACGAATACCGGCGACGATGATCAGAGACGCCAGCGAGCCTCCGGGGAGGACGTCTGGGCACACGACGTCGCTCAGGAACGCAACAGGGCCGCCCAGCGGACCAGCCAGGCCTCGAGCACCAGTTGCGGGTTGGGATTGCCGCCTTCACTGAGCAACCGACGCTGCTCACGGGCGTAGTCGAGCAGGCGGAACCAGTCGCGCACCCGGCCATTTTTCACCGCCTGACGATAGAGCGGTGCCAGGTCGGGGTTTCTGAGGCCTTCAGGCTCGCCGGAAAGCCCCAGGCGAATCAGATCCTCCAGCCAGGCGATACCGTACCACAGGATGGCATCGATGGCCTGGCGGTCCAGCCGGGCCGCCTCGGCCACCGGTTCGGCGCCACGTACCAGGGCGTCGAAGGTCTCGTGCAGCTGTTGACGCAGCGCCCGCGAGCCCGGCTCGGCCAGCTGTCGCGCTGCCAGCGGCAACCCACCGGCGGCTCGAAACCAGAAGCGTGCTTCGTCCTCGGAACCGAGTTCCTTCGACAGCCAGTCCAGGCAGTCTTCGAGTTCCGGCGGCTTGAGCGTCCACTGCTGGCAGCGCGAACGGATCGTCGGCAGCAGGTGGGACGGCATGTCGGAGACCAGCACGAACAGGGTGTCCTGCCCCGGCTCCTCCAGGCTCTTCAGCAGGGCGTTGGACGCGGCCACGTTCATCGCCTCGGCGGGACGGATCTCGATGACCCGGTGCCCGCCCTGCTGAGCGGTCTGGGAGACGAAGCCATTGACCTGACGGATCGGGTCAATGCGAATCATCCGTTTGCCCTCCTCCGGCGCCACCCGCAGCAGGTCAGGGTGGTAGCCCGAGGCCAGCATATGGCAACTGTGGCACTCTCCGCAGGCGGTCTCTCCTGGACGGGCACACAGGGCGCGGGCAATCAGTGCCTCGGCCAGGGACTGCTTGCCGAGCCCGCGGGGGCCCGACAGCAGCACGGCATGGGGCAGACGACCGGCGTCCATCAGTCGCACCAGTTCGTGCCAGCGCGGTGCCAGCCAGGGCATCGGCGGCTGGGCGACGCTGCTATTCACGTCCATTGCGCCACCCGCTCGTCCAGTACCCGCGCGATCCGCCGCTGCACCTCGTCCAGGCTGGCGTCAGCGTCGATCCTGACCATCCGCTGCGGTGCCTGCTCGGCCCGGGCCAGGTAGGCCAGGCGCACCCGCTCGAAAAAGTCGCGGCGCTCCTGCTCGAAGCGATCCTTGCGCGTGCCGGTGCGGTCCAGACGACCCGCCAGGCGACGCTCCGCCGCGTCCAGCGGCATGTCCAGCAACAGCGTCAGATCCGGCGTCAGTTCTCCCTGGACCAGACGTTCGAGCTGGACGATGCGCTCGAACGGCAGGCCTCGACCGCCACCCTGGTAGGCAAAGGTGGCGTCGGTGAAGCGGTCGCTGACCACCCAGGCGCCGCGCTCCAGGGCCGGGCGAATGCGCTGGGCAAGATGCTGGGCCCGTGCGGCGAACACCAGCAGCAGCTCGGCGTCACTGTCCAGCGGCTCGTCGCTGGACGCCAGCAGCAGTTCGCGAATGGCCTCGGCCCGAGGCGTCCCTCCAGGCTCGCGGGTCTGTACTACCTCGATGCCACGCGCCTCGAGGGCGGCGACCACGAAGGCCAGGTTGGTGGACTTGCCGACGCCTTCTCCGCCCTCCAGGGTAATGAAGCGCCCGCGCGCGCCAGAGGTGGGCTCGGCCGGTTGTGTCTGCGTCATGGATACCACTCCTGGTTCGGGAGACGTCCGCGTCAACGGCGCCGAATATAACGATTGACGGCGTTATTGTGCTCACGCAGCGTGCGGGAGAAGTGGTGGGTGCCATCTCCCTTGGCGACGAAGTACAGCGTGTCGCCCTCCTCTGGGTCGACGGCGGCCTCCAGTGCAGCCCGCCCCGGCAATGCGATCGGGGTCGGCGGCAGGCCATCGATCACGTAGGTGTTGTAGGGGGTGGCCTCGCGCAGGTCGGCCCGAGTGATATTGCCCTCGAAGCGATCGCCCATGCCGTAGATCACCGTTGGATCGGTCTGCAGCCGCATGCCACGCTCCAGGCGGCGCTTGAACACCCCGGCAATCTGACGCCGCTCTTCGGGGGCGCCGGTCTCACGCTCGATCAGCGAGGCCATGATCAGCGCCTCATACGGCGTATCGATGGGCAGATCCTCGGCGCGATCGGCCCACACTTCCTCAAGCAGGGCTTCCATGCTCTGATTGGCCTGGCGCAAAATCTCCAGATCCTCCACCCCCTTGTGGTAGGTGTAGGTATCGGGGAAGAAGCGCCCTTCCGGATGCTCGCCCTCGTGGCCCAGCGCCGTCATGATCTCGTCGTCGCTCATCTCGGCACTGGCGTGGGCCAGCTTCTCGGCCTCGGCCAGGGCCGCGCGCATCTGCTGGAAGGTCCAGCCCTCGGGAATGGTCACGCTGTAGGTGACCACCTCGGCGCTGGCGAGCTTATCGAGTACCTGCATGCCACTCATGCCTGGCTCCAGCGAGTACTCGCCGACCTTCAGCGACGGCACACGATCAGGCTCCACTCGCGTCAACAGCTTGAAGGCCCAGGCGTCGGCCAGCACACCCTGGGCCTCGAGATCATCCACCACCCGATTGAAACCGGCCCCGGGCGGCACCTCGTAGAGCATCGGTTCATCGAGGGTGATCGGGGCCTGCAGACGCGTCTGCCAATAGTGATAAGCGCCGTAGCCGCCAATAGCGGCAATGACGACAAGAGTGAGCAAGACCTTGAGCGCGGTGCGCATGGAAGTTCCTTAGTCTGGTCGCGCCGGCGCACGGCGCTTGTCTGAAGCGGTCAGAATAGTACGGCAAAGCGGATGCAGGCACCCCGGCCGGAAGCGCCCGGGTGACTCAGTCGGCCCCGGCATACCCCAGCAGGCGGTGGGCTCGGTGCTGAAAGGCGCGATGGACATCACTCAGCTCCCAGCCATGCTGGGGCTGCCCTTCGCTGTCGTCGAGCCGCGCGACCGGCCACACCCCCTGGACGCTGTTGCCAAGCCATACAGCCTCGCAGGACGAAAGCTCGTCGGCCAGCAACGGCGCCTCCACCACCGCGCCCTGTTCCAGCAAGGCGGCCCGCAGGGTACCTGACACGCCACACTGATCCAGCGGCGGGGTCGATACCTGTTCGGCGCCCCGGGCGAGAAAGAACACGTTCATGGCGGTGGCTTCGACAAGCTGGCCCCGATCATCCTCGAGAAGCCCCTCGGCGATGTCGGGATCCCGCCACTCCGCTCGTGCCAGCACGTTCTCGAGGCGGGCCAGATGCTTGATCCCGGCCAGCACGGGCTGGCGTGCCAGGCGCAGGCGGCAGCGACGCACCCTGACCCCGGCTGCCCAACGCTGTTGATCGGGTGCGAAGCTCGACCACACCGCCTCAAGCCTGGGGTCTGAGGACGCCGGCGGCGCGTAGCCCCGTCCACCGCTGCCCCGGGTGTAGACCAGCTTGAGCACACCAAGCCCCGGCCCCGCGCCAGCGAGGGCGGATGCCAGGGCCTCTGTACGGGGCGGGGGCAGGTCGAGCACCCGGCAGCCCTTCAGCAGTCGTGCCAGGTGCTCAGACCACAACAGCGGCGTGCCATCGCGCACCAGCACCGTCTCGAACAGGCCATCGCCGTAGGCCAGCCCCCGATCACTCAGGGGCAATGTCGGCTCGGGCGGCCTATTCATCCATCAGGCCTTCTTGAACACCAGGGTGCCATTGGTGCCGCCGAAGCCGAAGGAGTTGGACAGGGTCACGTCGACCTTGGCATCGCGGGCGGTATGCGGCACGTAGTCGAGCACGCACCCTTCCTGGGGATTGTCCAGGTTGATGGTGGGCGGCAGCGCCTGATCACGAATCGCCAGGATGCTGAAGACCGCCTCCACCGCACCGGCGGCGCCGAGCAGGTGGCCGATCATCGACTTGGTGGAGCTGACCGCAACGCTTTCGGCGGCGCTGCCCATGACCTTCTCCACCGCCCGGCTCTCGGCCAGGTCACCGGCGGCGGTCGAGGTGCCGTGGGCGTTGATGTAGTCGATCTCGCTGGCGTCGATGCCGGCGTCCTTGATCGCGTTGGCCATGGAGGCCGCCGCGCCGCGACCGTCTTCCGGCGGCAGGGTCATGTGGTAGGCATCATCGCTCATGCCGAAACCGATCAGCTCGGCGTAGATGGTCGCCCCACGTGCCTTGGCGTGTTCGTACTCTTCCAGCACCACCACGCCGGCGCCGTCGGACAGCACGAAGCCGTCGCGATCCTTGTCCCAGGGGCGGCTGGCCGCCTGGGGATCGTCATTGCGGGTGGACAGCGCCCGCGCGGCGGAGAAGCCGCCCAGCCCCAACGGTGTGGTCGCCATCTCGGCACCGCCACAGACCATCACGTCGGCGTCGCCGTAAGCGATGGTGCGGGCGCTGTAGCCGATATTGTGGGTACCGGTGGTGCAGGCGGTGGTGATGGCGATATTGGGACCACGGAAGCCGTGCTGAATCGCCAGATTGCCCGAGATCATGTTGATGATGGAGCCGGGCACGAAGAACGGCGAGATACGCCGGGCGCCGCTCTTGTTGAGTGCGTTGTGGTTGTGCTCGATCATCGGCAGCCCACCGATCCCCGAGCCGATGGCCACGCCGATGCGATCGGCATTTTCCTCGGTGCACTCGATACCGGCGTCCTCGATGGCCTGAGCCCCCGCGGCGATACCGTACTGGATGAACAGGTCCATCTTCCTGGCATCCTTGGGGTTCAGGTAGGGGCTGATATCAAAATCCTTCACCGAACCGCCGAAGCGCGTGTTGAAGCCGCTGACATCGAAGTGCTCGATGGGCGCCACACCGCTCTTGCCGGCCAGGATGCTGTCCCAGCTTTCCTTGACGGTGTTGCCCACCGGTGTGACCAGGCCGAGGCCCGTCACCACTACCCTTCTACGAGACATCAGCTTTCCTCCAGACATCCAAAAAGTTACGGCCCAACTGTGGAGGACCGTCGGTTGCGCGCATTATACCCGAGACACAGGCCGCTGTGCTCCCCCCGGCGCCGAGGCTTTACCGGGAACGCTGGCACAGGACCCTGCCTTCGAGGCCTGGACACGCAAAAGCCGCCCTGGCGAACCAGGACGGCTTCCGCGGGGATTGCATCCCCGCCTTTCAGCAAGCGGCCATCGCCGCCACCGGCAGACTGACTCGGAACACCGAGCCGGTCTTACTGGTTGGCGTTGACGTAGTCGATCGCTTCCTGAACGGTGGTAATCTTCTCGGCTTCTTCATCAGGAATTTCGGTATCGAATTCCTCTTCCAGCGCCATCACCAGCTCAACGGTGTCCAGGGAATCAGCGCCCAGGTCCTCGGTGAAGGAAGAGGAGTTCTGAATATCTTCTTCCTTGACGTTCAGGCGCTCTGCCACAACTTTCTTCACGCGCTCTTCGATGGTGCTCATTTAGACATACTCCAGTCGTTCACGTTAGCCGTTCTGATGACCAGCTGGTTAATTCCGCAAGTAAACTGCGGGGTAGTTTATAGACCCCTTCGGGTCGACGCAACACACGCAGGAAGCGCATTCAGCGCATGTTCATCCCGCCATTGACGTGCAGGGTTTCGCCAGTGATATAGGCTGCGCTATCGCTGGTCAAGAACCCGACCGCCGCGGCGATTTCCTCGGGCTGCCCCAGACGCGCCAGAGGCACCTGCCCCTTGAGCATCGTCTGCTGATCCTCGGACAGCGCCTGGGTCATGTCGGTGGCAATAAAGCCAGGCGCCACGGCGTTGACGGTGATGGCACGGGAGGCCACCTCGCGCGCCAGCGCCCGGGTGAAGCCTTCCATGCCCGCCTTGGCGGCAGCATAGTTGCTTTGGCCGGCGTTGCCCATGGTGGCGACCACCGAACTGACGGATACGATACGGCCCCAACGGGCCTTGCTCATGCCACGCAGGCACGCCTTGCTGAGGCGAAAGACCGACTTGAGGTTGGCGTCGAGTACACCATCCCACTCATCTTCCTTCATTCGCATCAGCAGATTGTCACGGGTGATACCGGCATTGTTGACCAGGATGGTCGGCGCACCAAACTCGTCATTGATCGACTTCAGCAGTGCTTCGACGCTGGTCGGATCGGTGACATCTAGGCGGCGCCCTGCGCCCTGAAACCCCTGCTCCTTGAGGTCCGCATCGATGCGGTCGGCACCGGCATCGGTGGTGGCGGTGCCGATCACGATGCGACCCTGCCGCCCCAGCTCGTGGGCGATGGCACGGCCGATACCGCGGCTGGCCCCGGTAATCAGGGCGACTCTAGGCTCGGTTGTCATGGTCACTTCCATTGCTTCGTCGTTGTCGCCCGGCACAGCGCCGGGCCAGGAGGCTTTCGATCAGTTGATCTCGCGAGCCAGCTCAAGGGCTGCACTGAGACTGTCGGGATCATTCACCGCCAGTCCGCGACTGCCCCGGGCAATACGCTTGTTGAGGCCGGTGAGGACCTTGCCGGGCCCGCACTCGATGAACACCTCGGCACCGCCGTCGACCATCTTCTCGACACAGGAGACCCAACGCACCGGCTGGTAGAGCTGCTCGATCAGGCGAGTGCGCAGGGTGGCCACATCGGCATGGGCCTGGGCATCGACGTTCTGCACCACGGTATAGCGCGGCGCCTTGAGCTCGATATCACCAAGCGCCTGCTCTAGCCGCTCGGCGGCCGGCCGCATCAGGTCACAGTGGGAAGGCACCGATACCGGCAACGGCATCGCGCGCTTGGCCCCGGCCTCCTGACAGGCGGCGATGGCACGATCCACGGCGGCCTTGCTGCCGGCGATCACCACCTGCCCGGGAGCATTGTAGTTGACAGCAGAGACCACGTCCCCGTCGGCCGCCTTGGCGCAGGCCTGCTCGACGGCCGCGTCGTCCAGACCGAGAATCGCTGCCATGGCGCCCTGCCCGGCCGGCACGGCCTGCTGCATGGCTTCGCCGCGCAGGCGAACCAGACGAACCCCTTCCGCAAAGGAAAGCGCGCCGGCGCACACCATGGCGCTGTATTCGCCGAGACTATGGCCGGCCATGGCACCGGGGCGCGGGCCCTCGAGTTCCTGCCACACGCGCCAGATCGCCACGCTGGAGGCCAACAGTGCCGGCTGGGTGCAGGCGGTGGCATTGAGCGCCTCCGCAGGACCTTCCTGGACCACCTGCCACAGGTCGTAACCCAGCGCCTCCGAGGCCTCCTCGAAGGTCGTCCTCACCACGCTGTAGCGTTCGGCCAGATCGCGCAGCATGCCGACCTGTTGCGACCCCTGCCCAGGGAAGATAAGGGCAAGCGGTTGAGTCATCTTGATCACCTATAGCTCTTGTTGGCCATCATCCATATCCACACTGCCCCCTGACAAGGGACCGGAAGATGGACGACGATGGTCGAGCTCGGCCTCCAGCCGGCTCGGCAAGTCACGGCTGACCTCCTGGGAGGCGCGCTTCAGGGCGTAGTAAAAACCCTGAGCGTCACAGCTGCCATGACTCTTTATCACAATACCCGCCAGCCCCAGCAGGCTGGCGCCGTTGTAGCGAACCGGATCCAGTTCACTCTTCAATCGTCTGAGCGCTGGACGGGCCAGCATCCCCACCAGCCGACTCCCCCAGTGCGCCTCGAAGGTCGCCTGGACGCGACCGACCAGCATCTTGGCCAGGCCCTCGCTGGCCTTGAGCAGCACATTGCCGACAAAGCCGTCACAGACCACGACGTCCGCCTGACCGGCAAACACGCCATCGCCCTCGATAAAGCCAAGATAGTCGATCCCGGCCACCTGGCGCAGTGCCGCATCGGCCTGCTGTACCGCCAAGGAGCCTTTGGTCGACTCCACCCCAACGTTGAGCAGGGCAATCCGCGGAGCCGCCAGACCGTCGACGTGGCGCGCCATGATATCGCCCATCAGGGCGAAGTCCACCAGGCGCTCCGCCGACACATCCACATTGGCACCCAGATCAAGCAAATAGCAGCGTCCGTCGCCTCGCGTCGGAATCGCGGTACTGATGGCCGGGCGCGGCACGCCCGGAACCATGCCAAGGGCGCGGCGCGACAGCGCCATCAAGGCGCCAGTATTGCCGGAACTGACGCCGACATCGGCCTCACCCGCCGCCACACAGTCAAGCATGCGAGCCATGCTTGAAGCATGGCCTCGGCGCAGCGCCTGAGAGGCGCGCATATCGGCGGGGATGATATCGGGTGCGTCACACAGGTGCAGATGCGACGCCGCCGCGGCCAGAGGCCGCGGCAGGCGTGAAATCTCGTCATCCAGCAGGCCCGCAGGGCCAAACAGCTGAATGTCGAGCTGCGGGTCCTCGATGACTGCCCTGGCCGCCCCCGCCACGGTGGCGCGGGGACCCTTGTCCCCGCCCATGGCATCTACGGCAATCCGCATCCCGGCGGCCAGGCGCTATCGAGGCGTCGTCAACTTATACGTCGACGACCTTGCGACCGCGATAGAAACCGTCCGGGGAGACGTGGTGACGCAGGTGAGTGGTGCCGGTTTCCTTGTCCTGGGACAGGGTCGGTGCACTCAGGGCGTCGTGGCTACGACGCATGCCGCGCTTGGAACGGGTCTTACGGTTCTGCTGAACTGCCATGGGAAATCACTCCACAAAAAATCGATCAGGTATCGGTGTTGCCCTTGAGGCGCTTGAGCACGTCAAAGGGACTGCCAGAGGGCGCTTCCGAGACTTCGGCATCCGCCCCGCTGCTCAGCTGGTCGCGCGAGACAGGACACTCTGACTCGTCGTGGTAGACCACCTGGGGCAGACTGAGGATAAGTTCATCCTCGACCACGCCCAGCAGGTCCAGCTGTTCATTCTCCACCAGCACCGGTTCATGGGTGCTCGGCAGATCGGCGGCCAGGTCGTCACTGCTGACGAGCCCGAGCAGGAAGTCGCTCGTGACATGTTGGGCCATGGGCTCGAGGCAGCGGCGACACGGCAGCTGCAGATCGGCCTCCAGGCGCCCCCGGATCACCCGACGCCCCTGAGCGTCGATGGCGAATTCCAGCCAGGCGCTGGCATCGCCCTGTTGAGCGCCGACCTCTTCGGTCAGGCGGCTCATGTCGGCCAGCGCCACCAGGCCTTCGAGGTGTTCGGCTTGGGCGGCGAGCTTGTAGGGCTCGACCCGGCCGGGCAATCGTGAGGTCAACATAGGCGCGCAATGATAGGCACTCGCTCCGCCCCTGTCAAAGCCCTGTGCTCAATAGGTTACCATGTCCCGGGATCCGCTCGAACCCGACGAGCACAACCTGCCCATAGCGGGCCTCCCCGACACGACTCCACACATTGCAAGGAAGGACGCATGACCCCACTGGTGCTTGCCTCCAGCTCACCCTGGCGCCGCGAACTGCTTGAACGGCTGGGCCTGCCCTTCTCCTGGGCGAGCCCGGACATCGACGAGACTCGCCGCACGGACGAGACGCCCACATCACTGGTGCAGCGGCTGTCGCTGACCAAGGCCGAAGCGCTGGCCGACGCCTACTCGCGCCACCTGATCATCGGCTCCGACCAAGTAGCCCTGTTCGACGACCAGATCCTGGGCAAGCCCCACACCCAGGAGCGCGCCTGCGCACAACTGCGAGCCTTCTCGGGGCAACGGGTGCGTTTTGTCACCGGACTGGCGCTGCTCGACACCGCCGAGCATCGCCATTGGGTCGGCTACCAGCACTATGACGTGGTCTTTCGTCGTCTCACCGACACCGAGATCAGCACCTACGTCGCCCGCGAGCAGCCGCTTCAGTGCGCTGGCAGCTTTCGCATGGAGGGCCTCGGCATCACCCTGTTCGAGCGCCTGGAGGGTGACGACCCGAACAGCCTGATCGGCCTCCCTCTGATTCTGCTGTGCCGGTGGCTGCGCGAGGCTGGCGCCGACCCCCTGGCGGCATCCGCCACCGATGTCGCGAACGGCGATCAGGGCAACTGATAACGCACCGGCGATGACGCCTGGGGCAGCCCCATCCACTGGGCCACGCCCACACCGAAGCGCCGAGCCAGGCGGTCGAAGGGGTCCTGGGATGGGGTGTAGTCTTTTATTCGCGGCTGGTCGAGCCATTCATGGGCCTCTTCGTCCAGGGTACCCAGGCGATCCACCAGGCCCAGCTCCAGCGCCTGCTCTCCAGTCCAGATCAGGCCGCTGAAGATCCGGGGATCATCGGCCAGACGATCACCGCGCCCTGCCTTGACCGCATCGATGAACTGCTGATGGGTCGTATCCAGCACCTCTTGCCAGAAGGCCTGCTGCTCGGGACGCATCTCGGAGAAGGGATCGAGAAAGGCCTTGTTGTCGCCTGCGGTGAAGACGCGCCGCTCCACACCCAGCTCATCGATGGCCCCCTCCAGCCCGAAGCCGGCGTAGATGACGCCGATAGAGCCGACCAGACTGGACGGCGCAGCGACAATCTCGTCCGCCGCAGACGCCATGTAATAGGCGCCGCTGGCCCCCAGGTCCTCGACCACCGCGACGATCGGCTTGTCGCCGCGCTCGCGCAGGGCCATCACCGCCTTGTAGACCCGCTGGGACTGCACCGGACTGCCGCCCGGACTGTTGATATGCAATACCACCGCGGCGCTGCTGGGCGACTCCCAGGCGGCTTCGATACCTTCGATCAGGCGCTCGGCGTTGGCCGGCGACTCGCTATCGATCACACCGTCGACCTTGACCACCCCAAGATGCCTGGCCTGCTCTCGCTCATCGCCAGGCACCATCAGCAGTGCAAAGCCCACCAGCGCCGCCACTCCCAGCAGCAGCGCCAGCCAGGCGAAACGAAAGAACAGCTTCCAGCGCCGACTGCGCCGCTGCTCGACCAGTACGCTCTGGATCCAGCGGTCCATGCTCTCGATCTGGGCAAGGCGCTGGCGCTCCCGCAATACTTCGGCGCTGTCGCCGGACGATTCAGCCGGCCCGCTGCCGCCGCCCGATCCAACCGGCCCGCTGCCGCCGGACGATCCAACCGGCCCGTTGCCACCGGGTTCAGCCGACCCGCTGCCGCCGCTCTTGTCCGGCCCACTACCGCCGGCTGCCGCAGCCGCTCCCTTGCCGCTGGAAGACGACATCTCCCCCTGGGTCCAGGGGTCATCCTTGGGGGTATCCGACATCCCACCACTCCTTGCAAGCCTGGCGACAACCAGGAATAGAAAACGATTTGCCAGACGATCGACGCGATTCAGCCAGCCAGGTGATCCAGCACCTGATCGAAGCGATCCGCCACCAGCAGCGGCTCACTGCGCGACAGCCGCTGCACATCGTGCACACCATACGAGACAGCGATGCGCGGCATGCCGATGGCACGCGCCATCTCCATATCGTACTCGGTATCGCCGATCATGACGGCGCGGGAGGCGTCGACGCCGCACTCTTCGAGCAGCTCGACCAGCATCAGGGGATCCGGCTTGGAACGCGTCTCGTCGGCGGTACGACTGGCACGAAAGAAGCGACCGGTGTCGCTCTGGCGGAAGATACGATCGAGCCCGCGACGGCTCTTGCCGGTGGCCACGGCCAGCACCGAGGTCGAGGCCAGCGAGGCCAGCCCTGCCTCGACGCCGGGGTAGAAGGTGACCGGGGTGGCATCACCCTCGACGAAGTGCCAGGCATAGCGTGCCTTCAAACGCTCGGCCTGCTCCGGCTGGATACCCGGACACAGTGTGGCGATGGCTTCCGGCAGACCGAGACCGATGATATCGCGAATCTCTCCCTCCCCCAGCTCGCCCCACTCGGCCTCGCGGCCAGCGGCCTGCATGCAGGATACGATCCGGGCGATGGAATCCATCAGGGTGCCATCCCAGTCAAAGATGGTCAGGTCATAGCGCAAGAGACAACTCCTCGAGAGACGACGGCGTCCACGCCATCGCCCATGGATAAATGCCTCTTCCCCGATGATGGGTCACTCAAGCACGCAGGCCGGCTCGGCGCAGCATCAGAGAACCAGACGCCACGACTAGCAGTGACAGCGGCATGCGCCCGCCAGGGCTAGTCGGCCAGCCGAGTCACCACCCTGGCCTTGCCCTCCAGCGTCAGATGCACCGGACACAGGTCAGCGATGGCCAAAAGCTTGTCGCGGGCTTCCTGGTCGAGATCCCCCGTCAGGAAAAGGACACGTTCGAAGTGGTCGATTTTGCCACTGGTCGCCTCGCACTCGCCACAATCCTTGGCGTGAATCTTGTCATGGGAGACGTCCACGGTGACATCATCGAGCGGAAGCTTCTTGCGCCTGGCGTAGCTGCGCACGGTCATCGCCGTGCAGGAGCCGAGCGCCGCCGCCAGCAACTGGTACGGCGTAAAACCGAGATTGGTCCCACCGTAGGAAAGCGGCTCGTCGGCCAGCAGGTGGTGCGCACCCGCGACCACGTCCTGACGAAAACCTGCAGGATCGGCTTCGGATACTCGGGTGACGCCTTCAGGCGCTCCCGCGGGGGGCTTCGGCGCCTCCAGGCCCAGATAGCGCGACGCCCAGCCGACGATGACCTCGGCGGCGTACTCGGCGTCCTGGGGCCGGGTCAGCAGATGATCGGCGTCATCCAGCGAAACAAAGCTTCTGGGATGACGAGCGGCGGTGAAGATGGCCGAGGCGTTTTCGATCTCCACCGTTTCGTCGTTGGGCGCGTGCAGCACCAGCAGCGGACGCCCCAGGTTCTCGATGCGCTCGTGCTGACGCTGACTCTGGAGATCCTCGATAAAGGCCTTGCGGATGGTAAAGGGACGGCCTGCCAGGACCAGCTCGGCCTCCCCTTCGCGTTCGATGACGTCGAGGTTCGAGCCGAAATTGTGCACTACATGAGCCGGGTCGTAAGGCGCCCCGACGGTGGCCACCGCCTTGACCCCGGGCAGTCGCTCGGCGGCGGCGATCACCGCCGCACCGCCCAGCGAATGACCGACCAGCAGAGACGGTGACAGCCCACGCCCCTCGAGATGCTTGGCGGCGGCCACCAGGTCATCCACGTTGGAGCTGAAATGGGTATTGGCGAACTCACCCTCGGAATGACCAAGACCGGTGAAATCGAAGCGCAGTACCGCCACGCCCCGCGACACCAGTCGTGCCGCGATACGCTTGGCGGCGAGGATATCCTTGGTACAGGTAAAGCAATGGGCGAAGATCGCCACCGCCTGGGGCTCACCCACCTCCGGCCGGTCGAACCTCGCCGCCAGCTGGTTGCCGTCGTGACCGGGAAACTGTTCTCTTTCGCTGATGACACGCATGACCGTCCTACCCTCCGAAGACTCATGGGCGCATCGCCGGCACAAACCGCCGATGCCTTACCTGAATCCTTGGCCGAGGACGATCGTTTGGCAACCTGGCTCGCCTGCCCGGCGCGGGCTCACCATGTCCGCCAGACACAGCGATTCACCCACACTTGCTCATTTAGCGCACTGTAATTTCAGTCTTTCTTGCCACAAGGCCGGCACCAGGCAAGGCCGCAGGCGACATCTTTCACTGTCGCCGCCGAGCCTTGTCGAGCACAGTTTCCAGGGCATCGTCGAGGGGAGCGCGAATCTGCACCGGCCGCTGACTGGTCGGCTCGGGGAAGGTCAGCGAGGCAGCATGCAGAAACAGGCGATCCAGCCCCAGTTCGCGCCCGAGGCGAGCGCCCTCTCGGGTACCGTACTTGTCGTCGCCCAACAGCACGTGTCCGGCGTGGGCAGCGTGGACGCGAATCTGATGGGTACGCCCGGTGATCGGCTCCGCCTCCACCAGGGTTGCACCGGCAAAGGTCTCACGCACACCAAAGCGGGTCCGAGCCACCTTGCCCTGCGGATCGACCCTGACTCGACGCTCGCCGTTGCCGGCGTCGTAGCGATCCAGGCGGGCACTGACGAAATCCCGACGGGCTGGCCAGCGGCCTGCCACCAGCGCCAGATACTGCTTGTTCATCTTGTGCTGCTTGAGCGACTGGTTCAGCGCAAGCAGCGCCGGCCGGGACTTGGCCAGCAGCAGACACCCTGAAGTATCCCGATCCAGCCGATGCACCAGCTCCAGGAAGTCCAGGTCCTCGCGCACCTGCCGCAGCGCCTCGATCAGTCCGATCTTGACACCACTGCCGCCGTGCACCGCCAGTCCCGACGGCTTGTTCAAGACCATCCAGTCAGGCCCTTCCAGCAGCACGCTGCCGGCCAGCAGATTACGCAGATTATCGCTGACCTCGCGCACTGCCTCCTGCGGTGCCAGCTTGAGCGGGGGAATACGCACCAGGTCTCCAAGCGCCAGACGGGTATCCGCCTTGACCCGCTTCTTGTTCACGCGCACCTCACCCTTGCGCACGATGCGATACACCAGCGAACGGGGGGCGCCCTTGAGGCGACTCATCAGAAAATTGTCGACGCGCTGGCCGACCTGGCCTTCGGTCACTTCCACCCACTGCACTTCACGCCCTTCGGCCACGCTGTCACCCCACTCGAAACCCGCAATAAAGCGCCATTCTAGCGCAGCTTGTCGCCAATTGCTGACCCCTGGCATTGCTGTTATATTGCTTGTTCGCTCCCCGGGTCCGATTGACCCCTGCAAGCGCCTGCACGACTAGACACGCAGGCCCGAGCGAAACGTGACTGACACAGCGTTTGCCACAGAGGCCGCGACGACCCACAGAGGTCCCGCCGCCGATGTCAAGTGACAACACCGAGCCCGGCGCGCCCCACCCCAGCTGGATACCTTTCCGAAGGGGTGGGCCGTCGCCGGGAGACGTACAACACCGTGCCGGAGGCCGGCAGCGGTGAATCGATGAATGCCAGGTGTTGGCGGTGACGGCAGGACCGGATGGGCAAGGCCCCACCGAGACACGTCCTCCCTCCGCCCCGTACTCAACATGATCATGCCGTGACGTTCCTGATGAAGTAACGTCGCGGCCGGGCGCAGCTTCCGCGACATGCGCTGAGCACAAGCACGCTGCACCAACGGTTCACCCTTGCCGTTGCCCATGGGCGCCCTCCGGCGCGCCCATATTGCGAGACAACATGAAACGGATGCTCATCAACGCGACCCAGCCCGAAGAGCTGCGTGTCGCCCTGGTGGATGGACAACGCCTGTACGACCTGGACATCGAATCCGGTGCCAGGGAACAGAAAAAAGCCAATATCTATCGCGGCAAGATCACCCGCGTGGAACCCTCCCTCGAAGCCGCCTTTGTCGATTTCGGCGCCGAACGCCACGGTTTTCTGCCCCTCAAGGAAATTGCTCGCGAGTACTTCGTCAAGGAGCCTTCCGGCCGCCCCAGCATCAAGGAAGTACTGAAGGAAGGTCAGGAAGTCATCGTTCAGGTCGACAAGGAAGAGCGTGGCAACAAGGGCGCCGCCCTGACCACCTTTGTCAGCCTGGCCGGTCGCTTCCTGGTGCTGATGCCCAACAACGCCCGCGCAGGCGGCATCTCGCGTCGCATCGAGGGCGAGGAACGCGCCCAGCTGAAGGAAGCCATGGGCCAGCTCAGCGTGCCCGACAAGATGGGCCTGATCGTGCGCACCGCCGGTATCGGTCGGTCGCCCGAAGAGCTGCAGTGGGACCTCGACTACCTGGTACAGGTGTGGGAATCCATCACCGAGGAAGCCGGCAAGCGCGCCGCCCCCTTCCTGATCTACCGCGAGTCCAATGTCATCATTCGCGCCATGCGCGACTACCTGCGCCAGGATATCGGCGAGGTACTGATCGACAGCCCCGAGGTGCACCAAGAGGCGCTGGCCTTCATTCGCCAGGTGATGCCGTCCTACCAGCAGAAGATCAAGCTGTACGCCGACGAGGTGCCGCTGTTCTCGCGCTTCCAGATCGAGTCGCAGATCGAGACCGCCTACGAGCGTGAAGTGAAGCTGCCCTCCGGCGGCTCCATCGTGATCGACCACACCGAGGCACTGGTGTCCATCGACATCAACTCGGCGCGAGCGACACGCGGCAGTGACATCGAAGAGACTGCGCTGCAGACCAATCTGGAGGCGGCCGACGAGATCGCTCGCCAGTTGCGCCTGCGTGACATCGGCGGCCTGGTGGTCATCGACTTCATCGACATGGGGCCAGCACGCAACCAGCGCGAGGTCGAAAACCGCGCTCGCGACGCCCTCAAGCTCGACCGTGCCCGGGTACAGATCGGCCGTATTTCGCGCTTTGGCCTGATGGAAATGTCGCGTCAGCGTCTGCGCCCGTCCCTCGGCGAAACCAGCGGCGTGGTATGCCCCCGCTGTGACGGCCAGGGCACCATCCGTGACGTGCGTTCGCTCTCGCTGTCGGTCATGCGCCTGATCGAAGAAGAGGCCATGAAGGAGCGCAGCGCTCAGATCCGCGCCATCCTGCCGGTGCCTGTCGCTACCTATCTGCTTAACGAGAAGCGCGCCATCCTGGCCGATATCGAGCGTCGCCAGGGCGTCCGCGTGGTCATCCTGCCAAGCCCGGACATGGACACCCCCCACTACGACGTCCAGCGTCTGCGCGACGACCACGTCGACGAGGAAGGCACCGCCAACGCCTCCAGTTTCGAGCTGTCCACCGACACCGAGGTCGGCAAGGAGCCCGACGCCGCCTTCGGCAAGCCGGTGCAACGCGCCGAAGCCGCGGTCAAGAGCGTGGTCCACAACGCCCCTGCCCCCGCTTCCTTGAGCCAGGAAGAGGCCGCCAGCGAGGACAAGCCCGCACAGCCCAGTCGTCAGCCCAGCGCTCAGGGCGCTCAATCCGGTCGCCAGGCCTCGTCGTCCAGCCGCAGGCAGAGCAGCCCTCAGGCTAATCGCCAGTCAGGCCGTCAGAGCCCCGCAGAGTCTCGTCAGGCGGTTCAGAACGCCGGCCTGTTCGGTCGACTGGTCAAGGGCTTCGCTCGCTTCCTCGGCGGCGAGGAAGAAACCAGTAACGGCGCCGCGAGCGGCAGCCAAGGCTCGAGCAGCACTCGCACTCAGTCCTCGAGTCGCGACGACAATGCTCAGCGCGGCGCCCAACAGCGCAGCGACAACGGCCAGCAGCGCGGTAGCGACACGCGCCAGCGCAATCGCCGTGGTGGCAGCCAGAACGGCCAGCGTCAGAGCACCAATAGATCCAACCGTAGCGATGGCAACAGCCAGGACCGTCGCCAGCAGGATCGCCGTCAGCCGGCCGCCAAGAGCGACGGCCGCACCGACGCTCGCAGCGAGACTCGAAACGACGCACGCACCGACAGCAAGGCAGACACTCGAGCCGACAGAAATGACGGCAACGACAACCGCCAGCGCTCTCGCCGCGACGACAATCGTCAGCAGGACAACCGCCAGGCTGAAGGACGTCAGCAAGAGGGTCGTCAGCAGGAGGGTCGTCAGCAGGAAAACCGCCAGCCGGATAGCCGCAAGAGCGACGACAACAAGTCGCCCCGTTCGGCCAGCCGCGGTGAAACGCAGCAGGCAGATGCTGGCAGCAGCGATGCTGCCAAGGACAGCAAGCCCAAGCGCACCCGCAACAATCCGCGCAACCGCAGCCGCAAGCAGGCCATCAACCCCGAGGCGCTGAAAGAGCAGCAACGCCTGCAGGCGGAAGCGGCCGCGGCCGCGGCCGCGGCTCAGGAAGCTCAGCCCGATGCGGGCCAGGCAAGCGCTGCGGAAGCTACGGCCGAACAGACCAAGCCTGAAGCAAAAGCCGAAACAAGAGCCGAAGCCAAGGCCGAAGCCCCCAAGGCTGACGCCAAGGCCGAAGCCTCCAAGACTGAAGCCCCCAAGGCTGACGCCAAGGCCGATGCCAAAGCCGAGGCTCTCAAGGCTGACGACAAGGCCGACGCCAAAGCCGAGGCCCCCAAGGCTGACGCCAAGCCCGATGCCAAAGCCGAGACTGCCAAGGCTGACGCCAAGGCCGGTGCCAAAGCCGAGGCTCCCAAGGCTGACGACAAGGCCGTCGCCAACGCCGAGACTCCCAAGTCGGACGACGCCAAGCCCGTAGAGAAGGACGAGCCGAAGACCGAAGCCAAGGCCGAGGTTCCCAAGGCTGACGCCCAGCCTGAAGCTGCAGCCAAGGCTCCCAAGGCTGACGCCCAGCCTGGAGAGAAAGCCGAGCCGAAAGCCGAAGCCAAGGCCGAGACTCCCAAGGCTGACGCGCAGCCTGCAGAGAAAGCCGAACCGAAAGCCGAAGCCAAGGCTGAGGCTCCCAAGCCCGAGGCTCCCAAGACTGAGGCCCCCAAGGCTGACACCAAGCCTGCAGAGAAAGCTGACGAGAAAGCCGAGCCGAAAGCCGAAGCCAAGGCTGAGGTCCCCAAGGCCGAGACGCCAAAGGCCGAGACGCCAAAGGCCGAGACTCCCAAGGCTGAGACTCCCAAGGCCGAGACTCCCAAGGCTGACGCCCCCAAGGCCGAGACTCCCAAGGCTGACGCCCAACCTGCAGAGAAAGCCGTAGCGAAAGCTGCAGAGAAAGCGGAGGCACCCAAGGCCGATGCCAAGGCGGAAGAGAAAGCCGAGGCGCCCAAGACTGACGCCAAGGCCGACGACGCCAAGACAGAAGCCAAGACAGAAGCCAAGACAGAAGCCAAGGCCGAAGACGACGCCTTGAGTGGCGCCACTGATGATGGCCAGGCGCCTCGCCGCCGTCGCCGTCGCCGGGCCCACAACGACCCGCGCGAGCGTCGCAAGCTCGAGGCCGAAAAGGCAAGTGACGGCCACAACAGCTGATCACTCGCCGGAAAGCAAAACGCCCGCGTCCAAGGACGCGGGCGTTTTCATTTATGCGCTTTCGATACTCACACAGCGCCTTCGGCGCCGGCCAAGTCAGGTGCTACAAATCAGGCCAGGCGCGGCTCTCGTTCGAGCGTCACACCGAAGCGTTCGGCGACCCGCGCCGACACCTGGTCGGCGAACGCCAGCAATTCCGTGGCATTGCCGCCACCGTGGTGCACCAGCACCAGCGCCTGACGATCATGGACGCCAAAGTGACCCTGTCGCCAGCCCTTGAGGCCGCACTGATCGATCAGCCACCCCGCCGCCAGCTTTACCCGTCCGTCTTCCAGCTCATAGGCCGGCATACCCGGATAGCGCTCGCGCAGTGCCCCGGCACGCGCTGCCTCGACCACAGGATTCTTGAAGAAGCTGCCGGCATTGCCGAGCTGCTCGGGGTCGGGCAGCTTCTCGCGGCGCACCTGGCAGACCGCCTCGGCCACCGCCAGAGGAGCGGGGGCCTCCCCCACCCGGGACGCCAGATCGCCGTAGCCAAGCTTCGGCGCGCCGTGACGGCTGACCCTCAAGGTGAGGTCGGTGATGATGACCTTGCCGTCCCACTCCCCCTTGAAGCGGCTCTCCCGATAGCCGAAGCCACAGGCACCAGCCGGCAAGCTTTCCACCGCACCACTGTCGCGATGGACCAGGGTCACCGACTCAAGCACATCGGCCAGTTCGACCCCATAGGCACCGATGTTCTGTACCGGTGCCGCACCACAGTGCCCGGGTATCAGCGCCAGATTCTCGATGCCCCACCACCCCTTCGACGCCAGCGCCATGACCAGTCGATGCCAGTTGACCCCGGCACCGACATGCACCAACGCATCCTGTCCGCGCCGCTCGACCCACCAGTAATCGAGCCGCGGTCGCAGCGTCATCCCCGGCAGATAGTCGGGCAGAATCAGATTGCTGCCGCCGGAGAGCAGGGTCAATCGGCGGTCTCCGACCTGCCTGATCAGGGAGGCGAGCTGATCACGACTGAAGACGTCGACGACCTCTTCGGCGACACAGGGCAGCCCCAGGGTGTTGGCTCGGGTCAAGTCCTGATCGAGGCCTATGACGGGCCTCAAGACGACGCCCCCAGACGCTGCGACAAGGTGGCCACCAGGCCATCGGCGGCACGCTCGATCATCGCGTAGACACCATCGAAGCCGCCCTCGTAGTAGGGGTCCGGCACCGCAACGCCGGGCTCCCCGGCGAACTCCATCAAGAGGCCGATATGGGCCTGGCAATTCGCCGGCGCCTGGCGCTCGAGCACGCTCAGGTTGTCGGCGTCCATCGCCAGCAGGTAGTCACATGTTTCGAAATCGGCGGCCTCGAGCTGGCGACCGCGCAGGGCCGACAGGTCGATACCCCGTTTGCACGCGGCCTGCTGGGCGCGGGCATCCGGTGGCTCACCCACGTGCCAGGGCCCGGTGCCGCAGGAATCCAGCACCACCCGGTCCGCCAGACCGTGCTCCTCGAGTCGCTGCCTCACTACCCCCTCGGCGGTGGGCGAGCGGCAGATATTGCCCAGACATACGAACAGTACCCGCATGCTTGTCTCCTGATCGTTGGCCTTCACTGGTCCGGCGACGTCTGCTGGCCGGCGAAATGGGCGCGAACCCGCTCAAGATCCTCGGCGGTGTCCACCCCCGCCCCGGGCGTCTGCTCGGCCAGCGCCACCTGGATGGCGTGCCCATAGTGCAGCGCGCGCAACTGCTCGAGCTGTTCGAGCTGCTCGATGGGAGCCGGCAGCCACTGGCTGAAGGCCCGCAGAAAGCTCGCTCGATAGGCATAGAGGCCGATATGGCGTAGCCAGGCGTCGGTGGTGAGCAGCGCTGGCGGCTCACGAAAGCCCTCCCGGTCCCAGGGCATCGGGGCGCGAGAAAAGCTCAGCGCCCTGCCCGATGCGGCCCGGGTTACCTTGACCACATTGGGGTTGAACAAGGTATCGACGTCGCCGATGGACTCGGCCAGGGTCGCGACCGAGGCGCCCTCGTCGCGCATCAGCCGCCCCGCCACCTGATCGATCAGTTCGGGCGGCAACAGCGGTTCGTCCCCCTGGACGTTAACCAGCACCGCCTCGTCCGGCAGCGCCAGGCGCTCGACCACCTCCGCCAGCCGATCGGTCCCGGTGGTATGGTCCTCGCGGGTCATCACCACCTCGGCGCCCAGCTCGAGCATCACGCTTTCGATGCGCGCATCGTCGGTGGCGATCACCACTCGACTCGCCGAGGAGCGCCGGGCCTGATCCCAGACCCGGGCGACCATGGGGCGGCCGGCGATATCTGCCAGCGGCTTTCCGGGCAGACGACTCGAGCCGTAACGCGCCGGTATGACAACGATAAAATCCTGCATCGGCTAGCGCTCCTTCACGTCTGGTCCGTGCTGGAGGCGCCCCGCCCGGGGTTGGTCTTGAGGGTCTCGTCGACCTCCATGACCCGCGCCTCCTCGACCAGCATCACCGGGATGCCGTCACGGATCGGATAGGCCAGGCCATCGAACTGGCAGCACAGCTCGCCGGCATCGCGGTCGTAGCGCAGCTTGCCCTGGCACTGGGGGCACACCAGCATCGCCAGTAGTTCCTTGTCCATCATCGTTTCTCCTGTTGAATTTGAGCCTTCGGCGGCAGCGCTCAGTCACTCTGCCGCTGCGCGATCCCGGTATCATGAGCGACCCGCGCATCGTCGGTGCCTCGCCAGGCGGACACTCGCCGATCGAACCAGGCCACGAAGGACGCCTCGGGTCTAGCCTCGACATCCAGGGCCCAGCAATCGTCGGGAACAAAGCTTCGACACTTGACCGCATCCTTGGCGGTCATCACCACAGGTCGCTGGTCGCTGGTGGTCAGGTCGGCCGGGCTGAACCGGTGGTGGTCGGAAAAGGGGGCCGGTCGATGGGCGACCCCCAGCTCCGACAGGGTGGTAAAGAAACGCTCCGGATGACCGATCCCTGCCACCGCGGTGACCGGCGTGGCGAAAGGCAGCGGCGTCAGTGGACGCCGCTCGTCGTCACCGACCCTGCGCCAGCAGGCGGGCTCCAGTTGCATGGTGAAGCCGTCAGCGGCAAGCGCGCTCGACGATTCGCCGTTGACGATCAGTGCGTCGATGCGCTCCAGCCGCTCCAGCGGTTCGCGCAGCGGCCCTGCCGGCAGGCAGCGCCCGTTGCCGAAGCCTCGCTTGGCGTCCACCACCACCACCTCGAGATCACGCCCCAGGGCATGGTGCTGAAGACCGTCGTCGGTGACGATGACGTCACAACCGGCGTCGATCAGGCATTGGGCCCCACGCGGGCGGTCCGGGTCGACCACCACCGGCAGCCCGGTCTGATCGGCCAGCATTCGCGGCTCATCGCCGCTGGCCGCTACTGGTGTATCGGCGGCAAGGTGCAGGGGGTAGCCATCGGCCTTGCCACCGTAGCCCCGTGACAGAATCCCGGGGCGAAAGCCGCGTTCGGCCAGGTGCCGCCCCATCCAGGCGACCAGCGGCGACTTGCCGGTGCCGCCGAGAGTCAGGTTGCCGACCACGATGACGGGTACCGAAGCGCGCCACACCGGTTTGTCGCCACGCGCAAAGGCGTCGGCTCGCCGGCGTACCTCGCGGCGATAGAGCGCCTCTAGCGGCCGCAGGACGGCAAGCCAGGGAGCCCCACGATAGGCCGCCTCGAGCCAGCGCTGCCCAAGCCCCATCTACGCCTCCTGGAATTGCAGCTGGTGCAACGCGGCGTAGGCACCGCCGTCGCGTTCCAGCAGCTCGGCGTGGGAGCCCTGCTCGATGATCTCGCCCTGCTCCATGACCAGGATGCGGTCGGCCCGTTCGATGGTCGACAGGCGGTGGGCGATGACCAGGGTGGTGCGGTCCTTGCAGACCTCTTCCAGGGCTGCCTGGATATGGCGCTCGGACTCGGTGTCCAGCGCCGAGGTCGCCTCGTCGAGGATCAGGATGGGAGCATCCTTGAAGATCGCCCGAGCGATCGCCATGCGCTGACGCTGACCACCGGAGAGCATCACGCCGTTGTCTCCGACCAGCGCCTGGTAGCCGCCGGGCATGCGCTCGATGAACTCATGGGCGTGGGCGGCGCGGGCCGCCGCCTCGATGTCAGCAGGATCGGCATCGGGGACCCCGTAGGCGATGTTCTCGGCGATGGTGGCGTTGAACAGGGTGACCTGCTGGGACACCAGCGCAATCTGCTGTCGTAGCGCCGTCAGCTGGTACTCCTCGATGGGGGTGCCATCGATCAGGATACGCCCGCCCGTCGGTCGGTAGAAGCGCGGCAACAGGCTGACCAGGGTCGACTTGCCGCTGCCCGAGCGGCCGACGATGGCCACCATCTCGCCCTTGCGCACGTCCAGGTCGATGCCCTTGAGCACCTCGGGCTGATCGTCTCCGTAGGCGAAGCGCACCTGTTCGAGCTGTATCCGCCCCTGCAGGCGCTCGGGCATCAGGGTTCCGGTATCGCGTTCCTCAGGCTCGTCGAGCAGCCCGAACAGTTCACTGGAGGCAGCGATGCCCTTCTGGATGGTGCCGTTGATCTCGCTGAGCGAGCGAATCGGCTTGGCCATCAGCGAGGCGGCGGTGATGAAGGCCACGAATTCACCCGGCGTCATGTTGTCCATCAGCGCCGGTGACATGGCAAGCCACACCAGCAGCGCCAGCGACAGTGCCACCAGCATCTGGATGACCGGAGTGCTGGTGGCCTTGGTCAGGGCCTCCTTCAGGCTCTGGCGACGGTTGACTTCACTGGCGTCGTGGAAGCGCCCCATCTCGTATTTCTCGGCGCCGTGGGTACGCACCACGCGGTAGCCGGTCAAGGCCTCGGAGGCGACGTGGGTGACGTCCCCCATGGAGCGCTGGATGCGCTTGGAAATGCGCCGAAAGCGCTTGCTGGCGTAGCTCACCACGCCACCAATCAGCGGCGTCACTGCCATGAACAAGAGCGTCAGCATCCAGTTGGTCCACAGCAGATAGCCCAGCAGGCCGAGCACGAACAGCCCTTCCTGCAGGATTACCGTGATCGCCTTGGTGCCTGCGCCGGTCACCTGCTCCACATGGTAGGTCACCCGCGAGATCAGGTGGCCGGAAGAATGATTGTCAAAGAAGCGCCCCGGCAGGCGCAGCATATGGTTGAAGACGTCACAGCGCAGCGCGTGCACCATGTTGCGTGCAACGTTGCTCATGAAGTAGGTGCCGAGAAAGGTGCCGACACCCCTGGCGCCGAACATGCCGACGACGAACAGCGGCAGAAACAGACGAAAGGCGGCGTCGGGATTCTGGATGCCATCGATCAGGCGCTTCATCATCTCGGCCAGGGCGGTACTGGACGCCGCGTAGATGGCGTAGCCGAGCACGGCGACGAGAAAGGACTTCCAGAAGGGTTTGACGTAACCAAGAAGACGCTTGTAGAGCGTCCAGCCGGAGTATTCGATCACGTTGGCTCCAGTTGCGAGGGAATCGGTCCTGTCTGGCCGCCGCGGATGGTCCAGGTGGCGATCACCCGGACCCGCACGGCCGTCTGCCGCCGACAGCGGACGCGGCGTCGCTCCTGGCCGGCCGACACACAGGGCAGTGAGATTCAGTGCCGCGATTCTACCCCATGGCAGGGGCCTTCGACACCGCCACCGGTCAGACGGGAATGGATACCCTGCGCCGCTGCTATCCCGACCTGCGACAGGAGGATGTTCACCCGCCCATCCACAGCGGTGTCCATCAGGCAACTGCCGGCGCGTCGCAGGCGACGCACCACCTGGTCGGCAGGATGACCGAAGCCATTGTAGGCACCGCGGGAAATCACCGCCAGGCGGGGCGGCCTGGCCGTCACCAGGGCCTCGCCGGTGCTGTCCGCGCTGCCATGATGCCCCACCACCAGAACCGCAGGCGCCAGCGGCAAGCGCGGGATCAGGAAGCGCTCGACGCGTTTTCCCGCATCGCCGGTAAGCAACACGCTGCCACCGGCGGTACTCACCAGCAGCACGCAGGAGCGATCATTGCTGCCATGCCCGGCAACGTCGCTTGCCGTTGCGCTGCCGGCCGAGGCAGGCGGCCACAGAAAGGTGAAGTCGACACCGTCCCAGCGCCACCCCTCCCCGGCATGACAAGGGTGTCGCGGCGTGTGCGCCGACAGCGCCAGCGTCTCGCCCTCGGGGTACCACCAATGAGCCACCCGATGATCACGCACCAGGCTGGCGAGTCCTCCTGCGTGGTCCTGGTCGGCGTGGCTGATCACCACCTCGTCAAAGGCTTGCGGAGATGCCCAGATGGACGCCAGCGGCGTAAAGCCGGAGCGAAAGCGAGGACCGCTGTCGTACAGCAGTCGATGACGGGCGGTGATCAGCTCCACCATCAGTCCCTGCCCCACGTCCCAGACCATCAGCCGCACCTCGCCCGGTCCGGGCCTGCCACCGAAGGCCGGAATCATCGCCATGGCCGCAACAAGTGCCAGGACGCTTGCTGATCGCAGCCCGGCACCCAGGCCAGGTAGCAACAGCAGCGCGCCCAGGCCCAGCAGCAGAATACCGAGTGTCCAGCGCCCTCCTTCTCGCAGCGACAGACCGGGTGACAGTTCGGCGAACATCCGCAACGACGCCAGCATCACCTCAAGGCCCGCTTCGAACAGCCACCAGCTCGCCATCGCCGCCTCAGACGACACCGTCGACAGCACCCAGCCCAGCATCCCCAGCGGCACCAGCACCAGCGTCACCAGGGGCACCGCCAGCAGATTGGCCAAGGGGGCCAACGGCGCCACTTGACCCATCGCCAGCAGCACCAGACCCGCCATGGGTAGCGCCAGCAACAGCTGGGTACGCAATAGCGCCGCCAAGGCGCCCTTGATGCCGGAGGTCGCCTGCCTGCCCTGCCACATCAGGATCAGCAGGGCCACAGCACCGAAGGACAGCCAAAGCCCGGGGCGCCACAGCGCCAGAGGATCCCACAGCACGACCACCGCCCAGGCCAGTGCCCAGCCCTGCCACGGCGAAGGAGAATGCCGCCCCCCGGCCACCCAAAGGGCGATAAGGACCATCACCAGTGCCCGCAGCGCCGGCGGTTCGGCGCCGACCAGCCAGACAAAGCTGGTGGTGGCCGTTGCGGCGGCCAGCCACGGCCAACGCAACAGCCGCCAGCGCCCCGGCTGAATCAACCGCGCTACCAGGCGCGACAGGGTCAGCGCCAGCGCTGCCACCAGGCCCACGTGCAGCCCGGACACCACCGCCAGATGGGTCGTCCCGGTGGCGTTGAGCAGCGCCCAGTCGTCGGCCTCGAGTCGCTCGCCACGCCCCAGGGTCAAGGCCGCCAGCCAGCGCTGCGTCGTCTCATGCAGCGGCTGGCCAGCGAGCTGTCGCAGTAACACTCGGCGTGGGTCCCGGGGTGCGGCGGCCAAGCGTTGCGGCGGCGGTTGTGCGATGACCGACCCGGTGGCGTGGATGCCTTCCCGCCACAGCCAGCGGCGATAGTCGAAGCGCCCGGGATTGGCGAGGCCACCAGGTGGGCGCAGTCGTACATTGATGCGCCAGCGCTCACCGACGGCCATCATCGTGTGCGCTGTTGCCGACGCGGTCCCGAGTCCCCTGATGGCCGCGCCTGAAGGAGAGGCGACCTCGCCGTCCATGGTGCTATAGCGACTGACCCGTATCCGCTCGAGTCCCGAGCAGTCAGGCAGCCCGGCTTCCAGGGGACGGCAGCTCTCGACCCTCATGGTCAGACGCTGCAGGCCATCGCTCTGGCGACTTGCCAACACCCGCCCCTCGACCGTCAGCGGCACCCCGGCAAGCCCCGAGGGCAAGCGGGCCGCCTGCTGCTGCAACAGACAGCCAAGCACCCACAGCCCGGCCAGACAGACCAGCAGCGCCGCCGTCCGGCGCAAGGCCAGTGATACCAGTGCCGCCACTGTCAGCAGATTCAGGCCGAGGGCGGCCTCGGGCAGCGTCAGACCGGCGCCTCCAAGGACGCTGCCCAAGGCCAGCGCCCATGCCAGCGAGAGGGAACAGGTGCCTTGACAGGAGCGGCCTGGCGGCCGACGTATCGATCGTTGCCAATCTTCGTCAGATTCCATCGCCCTCTCTCTGGAGCCCTGGAGCCCTGGAGGCTTGGGGCCCCGAAGCCTTGGAGCATTGGAGCCCTGGAGGCTTGGGGCCCCGAAGCCCGACAGCCTGTCGGCGGCGTCACGCATGCCCATCGTTGGCCGACGTCATGGCAAGGGCGGCGGCTTGTATGGATAATAGCCACGCATCCGCAGCCTCGAGCTGATTCGCCATGCCGCGTCGACTACTCAAGCGCTATCTGCCCTCGCCGGACGCCCTGCGCCGGCAGCGCTCGCTACGCTTCATGGCGCACCTGATCGCCGACCCCGCCCTGTGGGTGCTGACGCGCCGCAGCGTGGCCAACGCCTTCAGCGTTGGCCTGTTCAGCGCGCTGCTGCCGATCCCGTGTCAGATGGTCGTCGCCGCCCTCGGCGCCCGTGTCGGACGCTGCAATCTGCCGCTGTCGGTGGCTCTGGTGTGGATCACCAACCCGCTGACGATGCCGATCATCTTCTACGCCAACTACTGTCTCGGCGCCTGGCTGATGCAACGCCCGGCGCTGGAGGCGCCCCACCGGCTGACCACCGACTGGCTGCAGTCCCAGTTGCTGGACATCCTGCCGTCCCTGCTGATCGGCTCGCTGGTGGCGGCGATCGCCGTCGGCGGCCTGGCCAACCTGGTGATACGCCTGCTGTGGCGCTGGCAGGTGGCACGCAGCTGGAAGGCACGCGCGCGCCGGCGACGCCGCAGGACCCAGCCGCACTGACCCAGCCGCACTGACCAAGCCGCATCGACCCAGCGGCATCGACCCAGCCACAGGCTCTGCTCGGCCCGACGCCGTTCCCGCTGGTCTGCAAAGCTCGGACGAAAAAGCCGGGACGAGAAAGCCCGGACGAGCAATCCCCTACGAAAGAAGGCCCCGATGCGATTGCATCGGGGCCTTCTTCTGGCTTCTTCAGGACGATGCGAAAGACCTACTCGGCGTGCAGCTTGCCGTTGTCGAGTCTCAGCACGCGGTCCTGATGGGCGGCCAGGGCCGGGTCATGGGTGACGATGACGAAGGCGCAGCGAGCGCTGGCGGCAAGCTCATCCATCAGCGCCAGGATGCTGGCGGCGGTGTGCTTGTCGAGGTTGCCGGTGGGCTCGTCCATCAGCATCAGGCTTGGATCGGTGACCAGGGCCCTGGCGATCGCCGCACGCTGACGCTCACCGCCGGACAGCTCGCCGGGCTTGTGCTCGGCCCTGGGGCCCAGCCCTACCTTGTCCAGCAGAGCGCGCGCCTTGTCCTCGGCGTCACGCTTGCGGCTACCGCGAATGATCAACGGCAGCGCCACGTTCTCCAGCGCCGAGAACTCCGCCAGCAGATGGTGGAACTGGTAGACGAAGCCGATGTGGCGATTGCGGAAGCGCCCGATCTCGGCGTCGCCCATCTTGTGCAACACGGTGTCGGCCACCCGTACTTCGCCGGCGCTGGGGCTGTCGAGCCCACCGAGCAGGTTGAGCAGGGTGGTCTTGCCGGAACCGGAACTGCCGACCACCGCGACTCGCTCGCCGGCGTGCACCTTGAGCTCGAGCTGGTCGAGCACCACCAGGTCGGCGGGACCTTCATCGTAGACCCGGGACAACTCGCGGCACTCGAGCATCAGGTCGTTGCCGGCGGGGGTCGATGCCTCGACACCAGGCTTGGCGATTACCGAATCATTCATAGCGCAGCACCTCGGCAGGCTGGACCCGCGCCGCGCGCCAGGCCGGATACAGGGTGGACAGGAACGTCAGCACGAAGGCGGCCCCCACGATCTGATAGACATCGCTCCAGATCAGCTGGGACGGCAGGTCACTGATGAAGTAGACCCCCGCGTCGAGGAAGTGGATACCCAAGGTCGACTCGACGAAGGCAATGATATCGGACACCGTCAACGCCAGCAGAATACCCAGCGCGACCCCGATGACGATACCGATCACCCCGATGGCGATACCCTGGACCATGAAGATGCCCATGATCGAACCCGGGGTGGCACCGATGGTCCGCAGGATGGCGATGTCGGCGTGCTTGTCGGTCACCACCATCACTAGGGTCGAGACGATATTGAAGGCAGCCACGGCGATGATCACGGTCAGCAGCAGGCCGATCATGCGCTTTTCCATCTGGATCGCCTGGAACAGGTTGCCCCGGGTGAAGGTCCAGTCGTAGCCGCGATAGCCACCGCCCAGCTCATTGACGATGGCCTGGGTCTCCTGACCGGCCAGGAACAGATCGTCGA
The DNA here is from genome assembly GCF_019802175.1 of Halomonas sp. DP5N14-9. Lineage (NCBI taxonomy): Bacteria > Pseudomonadati > Pseudomonadota > Gammaproteobacteria > Oceanospirillales > Halomonadaceae > Halomonas > Halomonas sp. DP5N14-9. The sequence continues at coordinate 206,131 of NZ_JAHVHR010000024.1, read as the reverse complement.
GCTCCAGACGCAACCCGCCAATGCTGTCCCCCATGCGCGCCAGGGTCTGCATGTCCTCGATGTTGGCGTAGGCCAGGTTGGCGTCCAGGTCGGCACCGACACTGAAGATGCCGCTAACGGTGAAGCGCTTGAGCCTGGGGAAGACGCCTGCCGGGGTGATCGAGGCCTCCGGCACCAGCAGGGTCACGCTGTCCCCCACGTCGACGTTGAGGTTGTTGGCGAGGATGGAGCCGAGCACGATGTGCCACTCCCCTGCCTTGAGGTCGTCCAGCGAGCCACGCGACATGTTCTCGTCGACGATCGACACCCGGCTCTCCCACTCGGGCTCGATGCCGTTGACCATGGCGCCCTGATTGCGCCCGGCCACCGAGAACATGCCCTGCTGCTGGATATAGGGCGCCGCCCCGATGACATGTTCGCGCTGGGTCAGGCGCTCGGCCAGGGGCTGCCAGTCGGTCATCCCACCGGCCTGTTCGATCTGGGTGTGGGGCACCATGCCCAGCACCCGCTGGCGCAGCTCCCGGTCGAAGCCGTTCATCACCGAGAGCACCAGGATCAGCACCGCCACGCCCAGGGTAAGACCCAGCATGGAGGTCAGCGAGATGAACGAAATGAAGTGGTTGCGTCGCTTGGCTCGCACATAACGCAACCCGATCAGAAAGGGCAATCGATCAAGCATGGACTCGTTCCTTGTCGGCGGGCCGTCATGGTACGGTTTTTTGCGAGCGACTGCATCGCCACGGCAGAGGAATTGCGAGATCCTTGCATCTTCGGTCACAGCCGCCTACATTTCGCCGTTTCTTGGCCCCAGGACATCACCCATGCCCCGCCTGCTACCCGAATGGCACCCTCAGGATGCCGTCCAGCTGACCTGGCCCCGCCGCGACAGCGACTGGGCGCAGACGCTGCCCGCCATCGAGGCGATGCTCGAGCAGCTCGCCCTGATCATCAGTCGTTATCAGAGCGTGATCATCGGGGTGCCCGACCGTGACACCGGCGAAGCGCTGTCAGGCCGCCTGCTGGCCCGAGGCGCGACACCCGAGCGTCTGCGCCTGACCGTGGTCGACGCCGACGACACCTGGGCCCGGGACCATGGCCCGCTGGCGACCAGTGACGGCGACGGCGTTACCTTCCATGACCTCGGCTTCAACGGCTGGGGCGGCAAGTTTCCGGCCGATCGCGACAACACCCTGACCCGCCAGCTCAAGGATGCCGGCTTGATCGCCTGCCCGACAAGCGAGAGCGCGGTGATCATGGAGGGCGGCGCCCTGGAGACCGATGGCGAAGGGACGCTGCTGACCACCGAGGCCTGTCTGCTCAATCCCAACCGCAACCCCTCGATGTCGCGGGCCGATATCGAGACCTGGCTGGCCGAGACGCTGGGCATCCAACGGGTGCTGTGGCTCTGCCACGGACATCTCGAAGGCGACGATACCGACAGCCATATCGATACCCTGGCGCGCTTCTGTGACCCCCAGACCATCGCCTATGTGCGCTGCGATGATCCGAGCGATGCGCACTACGCCGAGCTCGCCGCCATGGAGCGCGAGCTCAAGGCGCTGACCCGCGCCGACGGCTCGCCCTATCGTCTGGTACCGCTGCCCTGGCCTGGCGCCTGCCATGACGCTGAGGATGGCCACCGCCTGCCGGCCACCTACGCCAACTTCCTGATCATCAACGGGGCGGTGCTGGTGCCGGTCTACGGCGATCGTCACGACCTGGCGGCGCTCGACGCCCTGGCCGGGGCCTTCCCCGACCGGGATATCATCCCGGTGGACGCCAGCGCCGCCATCGTTCAACACGGCAGCCTGCACTGCCTGACCATGCAGTGGCCCCAGGGCACCCTCACCACCGCCGAAGGAGACCGCCGATGACACGCCAATTGACCGTGGGCCTGGTCCAGCAACCCGCCTGGCCCGACAAGGCCAGAAGCCTTGACGCCAGTGAAGCGAGCATCCGCGATCTCGCAGGCCGCGGTGCCAGACTGGTGATGCTGCAGGAACTCCACGCCACCCACTACTTCTGTCAGTACGAGGATCCGGCGCTGTTCGACCTGGCGGAGCCGCTGGACGGGCCCACCGGCACACGACTGGCCGAACTCGCCGCGGAGCTCGACATCGTGCTGATGGGCTCGCTGTTCGAGCGCCGCGCGCCGGGCATCTATCACAACACGGCGGTGGTCTACGACGGCGCCAAGGGCGCGGTGGGTCACTACCGCAAGATGCATATCCCCGACGACCCGGGCTTCTACGAGAAGTTCTACTTCACCCCCGGAGACCATGACGCCACTCTCGGACAAGGGTTCACCCCCATCGACACCTCGGTGGGCCGGCTCGGGGTACTGGTGTGCTGGGATCAGTGGTACCCGGAGGCCGCGCGCCTGATGGCCCTGGCCGGTGCCGAACTGCTGCTCTACCCGACCGCCATCGGCTGGGCGCCGGGCGACGACGACGCCGAAAAGACGCGCCAGAAGGACGCCTGGACGCTGATCCAGCGCAGTCACGCCGTGGCCAACGGCGTCCCGGTACTGGTCGCCAACCGGGTGGGCCACGAGGAGGATCACTCGAAGGTAAGCAAAGGCATCGACTTCTGGGGCGGCAGCTTTGTCGCCGGGCCCCAGGGGGAGCTGCTGGCCCACGCCGGCACCGAGCCCGAGACCCTGCTGGTGACCCTGGATCTCGACCATGGCGAAAACGTGCGGCGGATCTGGCCCTACCTGCGGGACCGGCGCATCGACGCCTATGGAGATCTGACCCGCCGCTACCGCGACTAGGGCTTGCCGCCAAAGAGCCGGGCTTCGTCGACTTCTCGCATAAAGCCCAGGGCTTGTACGAAAAGCGCCGACGCTCGTCGAGCTTGAGAACAGAGCCACGCGGCAATGGAACGACATGCCCCTGAACGCAAGAAACCCCGCCAGGTCTCCCTGGCGGGGTTTCTTGCATCTGGTAGCTAACGGCCGGTGCTGGCCCTTTTCGCCAATGCCCTAGCGCCAGAAGTCACGGATGGACGCGATCCCCTGGGCCCCCACGGCGCGGGCATGGCTGGCGTCGTGGCGCGTCATGCCCCCCAGCGCGTAGACCGGCATGCCGGCGCGTTCGACCAGTTGCTGGAAGTCATGCCAGCCGATCGGTGCCACTTCCGGATGGGACGGAGTGGTGCGCAGCGGTGACAGGGTCACGAAGTCGCAGCCAATGGCGTGGGCCTGGTCGAGCTGGGCCTTGTCGTGGGTCGAGGCCGCCAACCACTTGGCCTCGGCGATGGGGCGACGCTCCAGGCCCATCAGCCGCTCGCTGGTCAGATGGATACCATCGGCATCGATCCGCTCGAGCAGCTCCGGTTCACCGTTGAGCATCAGCTTGGCACCGTAACGACGGCACAGCGCCAGGGCACGCTCCGCACGGGCCACGTAGGCGTCCTCGTCGAGGGTCTTGGCGCGCAGCTGAACCAGACGCACGCCATCTTCCTCGAGGGCCCGCTCGAGCTTGGCGTCGAAGGCGTCCTCGTCGGCTTCCTCGTCACTGATCAGGTATTCCGAGGGCAGCATCACCGCACGCAGGATCGGCAGGTTGGCGGCCGGGAAGGGATAGCCAATCAGTTCGCCCATGGGCACCCAGCGTACCGCCTGTCCTTCTCGACCGAAGGGCTCACCGGAGAAGTCCTTGACCTGCCAGACGTCGAGCAGAATGTGCTTGTCGGAGTACTCGTGGTGGATGCGAATCAGCGGTTGGGCGCGACGAATCTCGATGCCGAGTTCTTCGTGCAGCTCGCGCTTGAGCGCCTCAAGCCCGGTCTCGTAGGGCGCCAGCTTGCCACCGGGAAACTCCCACAGGCCGCCGTGGTCCACATTGGAAGGACGCCGGGCCAGCAGCACTTCGTCACCGTTCGGGCTGATGATGGCGGCCGCCGCCACGTGCACCCTTCTCTTCACCATAGTGTTCATTCAACAATACCAGCTTCGGTTCGCGGGCCACGCCCGCACCAGTTTTCAGTCGGGAGGGCGATAAAAGTCGGCATAGGATACCGATTCGCTCGCCGAGATTCATCTGCCGCTGATGCATCGCCGATGGATCGGCTCCACCGCTACCCGCCGGACAGGCAAAAAAGACGACACAGGATACCGATTCACTGGCCGAGATTCATCTGCCGCCGACGAACCCATGCGGAATCAACTGCGGTAGTCGGCGTTGATCGATACATAGTCGTGGGACAGGTCGGAGGTCCACACCCGCGCGGCAGCGTCACCACGCCCCAGATCGATGGCAATGGTGATCTCTTCTGCCGCCATCACCGCACTGCCGGCGTCCTCACTGTAGCCCTCTGCACGCCCACCGTTCTCGACCAGGCGCACATCACCCAGATCGATGGTCACCCGATCGACATCGAAGTCCTCGACCCGGGCACGCCCCACCGCAGCGAGGATACGGCCCCAGTTGGCGTCACTGGCGTACAGCGCGGTCTTTACCAGCGGCGAATGGGCCACCGTAAAGGCTACCTCGCGCGCCTCCTCGACGCTCAGGGCACCGCTGACATCCAGGGTGACGAACTTGGTCGCACCCTCGCCGTCGCGAATGATCGCCTGGGCCAGTTCCACCAGCACCTCATCGAGGGCCTGACGAAATATCCGCTCGTCATCGTCATCGGCGAGTGCTGCGCCCTGGCCGGTGGCGATCAGCATGCAGGCGTCGTTGGTCGAGGTATCGGAGTCCACGGTGATGCTGTTGAACGAGCGCTTGACGCCCTCCCTGAGCAGGGCATCAAGACGCTCGGACTCGATCGCCGCGTCGGTGGCGACAAAACCCAGCATGGTGGCCATGTCGGGACGGATCATGCCCGACCCCTTGGCGATGCCATTGAGGGTGACAGTGCCCTGCTTGAGCGTCACCTGGCGGGTCGCGCCCTTGGTCCGGGTGTCGGTGGTGAGGATGCCTTCGGCCGCCAGAGCCCAGGCGTCGCCACCGTCGTCGAGCTGGTCGAGCGCCTCTGGCAGGCCACCGAGAAGTCGCTCCATCGGCAGCGGTTCGCCGATCACGCCGGTGGAGAACGGCAGCACCTGGTCGGCCGACACCTCGGCGAGTTCGGCCAGCGCCTGACAGGTGGCGTGGGCGTCGCGCATGCCGATCTCGCCGGTGCCGGCGTTGGCATTGCCGGTATTGATGACCAGGTAGCGAACCGCGTCGCCCGCGGCCAGATGCTGGCGGGCCACATGGACCGGCGCCGCGCAGAAGGCGTTGCGGGTAAAGGTGCCGGACACCCTGGCGCCCGGGGCCACCTCGATCACCACCAGATCACGCCGGCCCGGCTTCTTGATGCCCGCCATGGCACTGCCCAGGCGAACCCCGGGGATCGGCCCCATTGCCGGAAAAATGCTGTCACCGACTGCCATTGTTTTCTCCTTGCGTCAAAGACGACCCCAGGCCTTGAAGCCCGGGGTCGCCGTCGTCATGGGTTGCGAGGCTTGCTCAGCTGAGCTTGCCGCAGCACTGCTTGTACTTCTTGCCGGAGCCGCAGGGGCAGGGATCATTGCGGCCAACCTTGGGGGCGTCTCGACGCACCGGGCGCTGATCGGCAACCTCGTTGACGTGACGCTCGCCGCCCTCGTCGGCCATCTCGGCGTCCGTCGCGGCAGGTGCGTCGTGGCGACTGGCCGCCTGGGCGCTCTCACGGGCCAGGGCCTCGCGACGCTGACGCTCCAGGGCGTCCACCTCCTCGGGGGCACGCACCTGCACGTGACTGAGGATACGGGTGACGTCGGCCTTGATATTGGTCAGCAGGTTCTGGAACAGCTCGAAGGATTCGCGCTTGTACTCCTGCTTCGGATTCTTCTGAGCGTAGCCACGCAGATGGATACCACGACGCAGATGGTCCATGGACTGCAGGTGTTCCTTCCAGCGGGTGTCCAGCACCTGCAGCATGACCTGCTTCTCGAAGCGCCGCATCAGCTCCTCGCCGGCGATGGCGACCTTGGCCTGATAGGTCTCGCGATGCTGGGTCTGCAGTCGCTCACGCAGCTGCTCCTCGTGGAAGCGCTCGTCCTCCTCGGCCCACTGCACCACCGGCGCGTCCAACTGGTACTCGCTCTTGAGGTGAGCCTCGAGCCCCGCCAGATCCCACTGCTCGGGCAGGCTCTGGGGTGGCACGTAGGCACTGATGGCCTCGTCCAGCACCTCTTCACGAATGCCCATGACGTTGTCGGAGACGTCGCTGGCGGCCAGGATCTCGTTGCGCTGCTCGTAGATCACGCGACGCTGATCGTTGGCCACGTCATCGTACTCGAGCAGCTGCTTGCGGATATCGAAGTTGCGACCCTCGACCTTCTTCTGGGCACGCTCGACGGCGTTGGACACCATCTTGTGCTCGATGGCCTCGCCCCGCTCCAGGCCCAGCGCCTGCATCAGCTTCTGCACCCGTTCGGAACCGAACAGACGCATCAGGTTGTCTTCCAGCGACAGGAAGAAGCGGGTCGAGCCCGGATCGCCCTGGCGGCCACTACGACCACGCAGCTGATTGTCGATGCGCCGTGACTCATGGCGCTCGGAGCCGATGACGTGCAGGCCACCAGCGGCCAGCACCGCCTCGTGGCGCTCGCGCCAGGCCTCCTTCAATGCCTCTCTCTCGGCGTCGCTGGCGTTCTCCAGCTTGGCCGCTTCGGCCTCCCAGTTGCCGCCGAGCACGATATCGGTACCACGACCGGCCATGTTGGTCGCGATGGTCACCGCACCTGGGCGCCCGGCCTGGGCGATGACCTCGGCCTCGCGCTGGTGCTGCTTGGCGTTGAGCACGTTGAAGTCGATGCCGGACTTGCGCATCAACTCGGCCAGGTATTCGGACGTCTCGATGGACGCGGTACCCACCAGCACCGGACGGCCGGCCTCGACCTGGACCTTGACGTCCTCGATGATCGCCTCGAACTTCTCTTCGGCGCTGAGGTAGACGAGGTCGTTCATGTCCTTGCGCGCCAGCGGCCTGTTGGTGGGGATGACCACCACATCGAGCCCGTAGATCTGACGGAATTCGAAGGCCTCGGTATCGGCGGTACCGGTCATCCCGGACAGCTTCTCGTACAGGCGGAAGTAGTTCTGGAAGGTGGTGGAGGCCAGGGTCTGGCTCTCGCGCTGGACGGTCACACCCTCCTTGGCTTCCACCGCCTGGTGCAGGCCCTCTGACCAGCGACGTCCCGGCATGGTACGCCCGGTGTGTTCGTCGACGATGACCACCTGTCCCTCGCTGACGATGTAGTCGACGTCAGGGTGGTACAGGTGGCGCGCACGCAGCGCCGAGTGCATATGCTGCAACAGGTTGAGGTTCTGGGCGGCGTAGAGCGAGTCGTCCTCGCCGAGCAGCCCCTGGGCGCGCATCAGCTCCTCGACCTTGTGGTGGCCGCGCTCGGTCACCTCGACCTGCTTCTGCTTCTCGTCGAGGGTAAAGTCGCCGCTTTCGGGATCTTCCTCGTCGCTGCAGGGGGTGAGCTCCCTGGCGAGCCGATCCACCACCTTGTACAGCTCGGTGTTCTCGTCCACCGCACCGGAGATGATCAGCGGCGTGCGCGCCTCATCGATAAGGATGGAGTCCACCTCGTCGACGATGGCAAAGTGCAGTTCCCGCTGAACCTTGTCTTCCAGCGAAAACGCCATGTTGTCGCGCAGGTAGTCGAAGCCGAACTCGTTGTTGGTGCCGTAGGTGATGTCGCAGGCGTAGGAGTCACGCTTCTCCTCGGAGGTCTGGCCGGAGTAGATCACGCCTACCGACAGGCCGAGGAACTCGTACAGGGGGCGCATCCAGTTGGCGTCACGCCGGGCCAGGTAGTCGTTGACCGTGACCACGTGCACGCCCTTGCCGGGCAAGGCGTTGAGGTACACCGCCAGGGTCGCGACCAGGGTCTTGCCCTCACCGGTCTTCATCTCGGCGATCCGGCCGCGGTTCAAGGTCATGCCGCCGATCAGCTGTACGTCGAAGTGACGCATGCCCATCACCCGCTTGCTGGCCTCGCGCACGGTGGCAAAGGCTTCGGGCAACAGGGCATCGAGCGACTCACCGGCCGCCAGACGCTCACGGAACTCAGCGGTGCGGGCGGCCAGCGCAGCGTCATCGAGGGCTTCGAGGCTCGGCTCGAGCTCATTGACGGCGCGAACCTGGCGGGACATGCGCTTGACGTCGCGGTCGTTCTTGGAGCCGACGACTTTACGCAGCAGAGAATTGATCATGAAACTTCCTGAAATCTGGAACCTGAAAAAGAGGCCGCCAGGCATTGGCGACCGTCACGCTTCATCGAATTCAGGCGATGTCAGGAGGACCCCGGCGGGACACCACGTCGAGGGCGGCCACCGGCACCAGCATTGGCGCCGACCAGGCCACCGACGGGGACGATGGTTTGGGCAGGGTCTTGAGGGGATGTCGGGCCAGCCGATGGCGGCAGGCCTTGAGCATGGTATGGGCCCGGATGACCGCCGGCGCCATGATGCAGATCTGCACCAGTCGCTCGGTGGCTCGGGGAGATTCGGCGGCGCTCAGGCTCGCCGGCAGCAGGCAGCCCACCAGCAGCCCTGCCAACCACCATCTGGCCACCCGACGGGCACGAGCCTCGCGGGGGCAGCAGCGATGTGGGTCGATGGCAGTCATGCTGTCGGGGAACTCCCTGGCGTGCTAGTCTCGGGCCGGCGCCATGCCGGCTGCCCATCACTCGAGCGGCCATCATGCAAACGGCCATGACACCTGCGTTCCACAGACGAACGCCGCCGAGCGACAAATTCATTGATCCTGGGGCATCCCAAGACACAAGCACATGAGTATAAAGGTTAAGCGGTTCCGCGCCCAGTCCATGACAGGGCTTCTTCAGGGCCGCGGCGAACTGGGCGGACTGATGCGCATGGCGCGCCTGATCGAGCGCGCTCAGGAGCATCTGCGCAATGAACTCTCGCCCACTCTGGCGGAACACCTGTTTGTCGGTGGCTTCCGTGACGGCCGCCTGACCCTGATCACCGATGGCGCAGCCTGGCTGACCCGTCTGCGCTACGAGCAGCCGCGTCTGCTCGACTGCCTGCACCAGTTGCCGGAGTTCCAGGCGGTGACCGGCTTCCACCTCAAGGTACGTCCGGTGCGCCCGGCCAAGGTGGCGCCGCGCCAGGTAAGGCGCCTGCCCGCCCAGGCCGGTGACGAGCTCTCGAGCTGCGCCGCCGATGTCGAGGATCCGCGACTCAAGCGCGCCCTGGAGCGCCTGGCGGCCCACGCCGAGTCGCCTTCAGGGAAAGACGACACCTAGCCCCATCGGCGCTCCCCACGCATGAATCGCCGCGGCCTCCCGACCCCGCCCGCGCCGCTTGGCGACGCCGAACACGACGTGAACATGAGGCGAACATGAAACCCCAGACAGCAGAACGCCGCCCCGAGGGGCGGCGTTCAAGCGAGTGATGGCCGAAGACAAGTTGCTACGGAAGACTGGCGATCTGCGGGGCTAACCTTGGCCTGGCCATCACCGAGGCTGGCATCACGCCATGGCCGGTGCCGCGTAGGAAATCGGCGCCGATTCGGCTTCGCTCTCGTAGGTCACGATCTCCCAGGCCTCGGGCTGCTCGATGAGCGCACGACACAGCTGGTTGTTCAGCGCATGGCCGGACTTCACGCCACGGAACTCGCCGATCAGGCTGTGACCGAGCTGGTAAAGGTCACCGATGGCGTCCAGCACCTTGTGCTTGACGAACTCGTCGTCGTAGCGCAGACCACCATCGTTCACGATGCGGTAGTCATCCACCACGATGGCATTGTCGAGGCTGCCACCAAGCGCCAGGTTGTTCGAGCGCAGGTACTCGAGATCACGCATGAAGCCGAAGGTCCGCGCGCGAGACACCTCCTTGACGAAGGACGTCGTGGAGAAGTCGACCATGGCGGTCTGCTTCTGGTCCTCGAACACCGGGTGATCGAAGTCGATGGCAAAGGAGACCTTGAAGCCCTGATGGGGCAGGAAGACGGCTTCCTTGTCGCCTTCGCTGACCTTGATCTCACGCTTGATGCGGATGAACTTCTTGGCCGCGCTCTGCTCCTGGATCCCGGCGGACTGGATCAGGAACACAAAGGGTCCGGCACTACCGTCCATGATCGGCACTTCGGGCGCGCTCACATCGACGTAGGCATTGTCGATGCCGAGACCCGCGAAGGCGGACATCAGGTGCTCCACGGTCGCGACCTTCTCACCATTCTGAGACAGGGCGGTGCAGAGAGTGGTGTCGGTCACATTCAACGCCTGGGCGGGAATGCGGACCTCCGGCTCGAGGTCGGTGCGCACGAACACAATGCCCGTGTCCACCGGCGCGGGGCGAAGCGTCAGGTAGACCTTCTTGCCGGAGTGCAGTCCCACGCCCGTGGCGCGGATGACATTCTTGAGGGTACGTTGTCTGATCATTGTGCAGTCGCCAGGCAGTCGTTGGTTATCAAACACCGTTCACTATAACACCAAACGGACGTTTCAACAAAAAAACATCGCCTTTCGATCCCTGCACCCCGGAAATTTCGCGCACTCTGCTCTCGATCAGTCCGCCTGACGCCGCAGGAAGGCGGGAATATCGAGATAATCGTCCAACTCCTGAGACTTGCGCTTCTCGGCCTGCGGACGCGGTGATTCCTGCGCCTCTGGCTTGCTCGCTGCGGCCACACCGGCGCCGCCCTGGGCGCGATTGATCGCACTCTGCTGAGGACGCTGGCGCGCCTCGGGACGACGAACCTGCTGCTGCGCCGCCGGCTTCTGCTGGCGTGACACCTGATTGTCGAGACCCGCCGCGACCACGGTGACCCGCAGTTCGTCGGTCATGTCCATGTCGATGGAGGTACCCACGACGATGGTGGCGTCCTGGGAGGCGAACTCCTGCACCGTGGCGCCGACGTCGTTGAACTCACCGATCGACAGATCCGGCCCAGCGGTGATGTTGACCAGGATGCCGCGAGCGCCGTGCAGATCGATATCCTCGAGCAGCGGACTGCGGATCGCCTTCTCGGCGGCCTCGCGAGCGCGATTTTCGCCGGTGGCACCACCGGTGCCCATCATCGCCATGCCCATCTCTGACATCACGGTGCGCACGTCGGCAAAGTCGACGTTGATGATGCCCGGGCTGGTGATCAGCTCGGCGATACCCTGCACGGCACCCAGCAGGACGTCATTGGCGGCGCTGAAGGCAGTCAGCAGTGTCGCGCTCTTGCCAAGCACGGACAGAAGCTTCTCGTTGGGAATGGTGATCAGCGAGTCGACATGCTCGGACAGCTCCTTCATGCCCTCTTCCGCTGCGCGCATGCGCTTGGGGCCCTCGAAGGGGAACGGGCGGGTGACCACCGCAACGGTCAGGATGCCCAACTCCTTGGCGACCTGAGCGACCACCGGTGCCCCGCCGGTGCCGGTACCGCCACCCATGCCGGCGGTGATGAAGACCATGTCGGCGCCACCGAGCAACTCGGCGATCCGCTCACGATCTTCCATCGCGGCCTGACGACCCACGTCAGGGTTGGCACCGGCGCCGAGCCCCTTGGTGATCTCGCTGCCGAGCTGCAGCACGGTCTTGGCGGAGACGCGCTTGAGCGCCTGGGCATCGGTATTGGCGCAGATGAACTCCACCCCTTCGATGCTGCTCTCGACCATGTGATTGACGGCATTGCCGCCGCCGCCACCGACGCCGATGACCTTTATGACCGCGCTGCTTGAGGGCGCGCTATCTACGACTTCGAACATTTGCCCCGTCTCCTGAGCCGCTTGTGCGGCCCTTTCAGAAATTTCCTTTGAACCAGCCTTTGATCTTTTCCAGCGCCGGAGTCCTTTCCTCTGGTCCACGCCGGGAGACGTCCTCGCGTCTCGATTGCGACGAGATGGTGCCACCCTGCCCCTGGTGGACACGACCCTGACGGGCCTCATGTAGAGCGTAATGTAACAAACCGACACCCGTCGAATAAATCGGATTTCGCACCACGTCGGCCAGGCCCCTCACATTCTGCGGACAAGCGACCCTGACCGGCATGTGAAATATCTCTTCGGCAAGCTCCACCACACCTTCCATGCGCGATGTGCCACCGGTCAACACCACCCCTGCGGCGACCAGATCCTCAAAGCCGCTGCGGCGCAGTTCGTCGCGCACCAGGGTGAACAATTCCTCGTAACGCGGCTCGACCACTTCGGCCAGCGACTGTCGAGACAGGTCTCTGGCGGGACGGTCGCCGACGCTCGGTACCTTGATCATTTCGTCGCTGGATGCCAGCTGGGTCAGCGCACAGGCGTACTTGACCTTGATCTCCTCGGCGTACTGAGCCGGGGTACGCAGCGCCATGGCGATATCGTTGGTGACCTGGTCACCGGCGATGGGTATCACCGCAGTGTGGCGGATGGCGCCCTCGGTGAATACCGCGATATCGGTGGTGCCCCCGCCGATGTCGACCATGCAGACGCCCAGTTCACGCTCATCCTCGGTCAGCACGGCATGACTGGAAGCCAGCTGCTCGAGGATGATGGCGTCGACGTCGAGCCCACAGCGACGCACGCACTTCTCGATGTTCTGTACCGCGTTGAGTGCGGCGGTCACCAGATGAACTCGCGCCTCCAGACGCACACCCGACATGCCCAGCGGCTCACGGATACCGCCCTGGGTGTCGATGGCGAACTCCTGGGGCAACACGTGCAGCACCCGCTGCCCTTCGGAAATGGCCCTGGCCCGCGCCGAGTCGATCACTCGCTCGATATCGGAAGGCGCAACTTCGCGCTCCTTGATCGCCACGACCCCATCGGAATTCATGGAACTGATATGACTGCCGGCAATGCCCACATAAACCGAATGTATGTCGCAACCGGCCATCAACTCAGCTTCTTCAACCGCACGCTGAATCGACTGGACCGTGGATTCGATATTGATCACCACTCCCTTCTTCATGCCACGGGAGGGATGAGAGCCGATACCGGCAATTTCGATACCACCATCGTCGGTGGGTTGCCCCACGATCGCGACGACCTTGGATGTTCCGATATCCAGCCCGACTACCATATTGGACACGTTGGATGGACCTGCCATGAGCCGGGAAATCTCCTTGAACGGATTCCGTTACCTCGGAACCTGCCTCTGTTATAAAAAAACCTGGGACGATTATAGGAACAATAGCGCTTGTTCGACCAGCCCGGGGCGTACATTCATTCCACGATACGGACACATTTAAACAAAAGAAACCGAGAAAACTTTGCCGATGGCCGGAAAAGTGTCGCCATATAATTCCGTTCTCGCGTCTGATCCATGCCGTCTTTTCGTTAACCGCGAGTCGCGGCCTCATCATCGACCGGCTCCGTCTCGCCATGCCAGGCCACGGCGACGCCGTTGGGGTAGCGCAGATCGATGTAGCGAATGTGCGACGCGACCTCACCCAGTTCACGCCGCCAGGCCGCCTCGAGGCGCCCGAGGCGGGCGTCCAGATCTCCACGGCCGAGCATGATCCAGACGCCGCTGTCCAGCTGAAAGCGCCAGGCGCCGCGGGCTTCCAGACGTAGCTGGTCGATCCCGAGCCCCATCTTGTCCAGCCGCTGCCCCAGGTCATCGAAGTAGGCCAGCACCTCGGGACCGGCGCCACCGGGTCCCGCCATATCCGGCAGTCCCATGGGCGGCTCCACCGGGGCAAAGACAAAGGGCTCGCCATCGCCGTTGAGCAGTTGATCGTCGTTCCAGCGCGCCACCGGGCGCTGCTCCTCGAGCTCGAAGGTCAGTGCATTGGGCCACTCGCGACGAATACGCACCTCCTTGAGCCAGCCCACCTGCAATGCCTGCTCACGCAGCGCCTCCAGGTCCACCGACAGCCAGGTGCGGCCCCTGACCAGCGGCGCCAGCTGGCCCTTGAGATAGCTGGCGTCCACGTGGTGCAACTCACCACCGATGGACACCCGCTCGATGGGCCGATCCAGCCACAACCACAGCGCCTTGCCACCGGCGCCCACCAGGGCAGCCAGCAGCACGACGCCAAGCCAGGTGCCGCGCCTGGCCATCTCAGCCGCGCTCCCTGGCGGTATCGAGAATACGCAGGACCAGCTCGTCGAAGTCGATGCCGGCATGGGCCGCCGCCTGGGGCACCAGACTGTGATCTGTCATGCCGGGCACGGTATTGACCTCGAGCAGCCAGAACCGACCTTCAGCGTCGCGCATCACATCGACGCGGCCCCAGCCCTGACAGCCCACCGCCTCGAACGCCGCCAGGCACAGCTCGCCCAGCGCGGTCTCCTGCTCGGCATCCAGACCACAGGGCAGGTGGTAAAGCGTCTCGTTGGACAGGTACTTGGCCTCGTAGTCGTAGAAGCCGCTGGGCACCTCGACGCGAATGGCCGGCAGCGCGCTGTCGCCAAGTACCGACAAGGTAAATTCGTCTCCCGACACAAAACGCTCGGCCATCACCCGAGTATCGAAGGTGGCGGCCTCACGATAGGCGGTTTCGAGTTCATCACGGCTGTTGACGATGCTGATGCCGATGGTCGAACCCTCATGGACCGGCTTGACCACCAGCGGCAGACCCAGTCGGTCGGCCACCTCGTTCCAGTCGGCTTCGGGCGACAGCAGCACGCTCTCGGGCGTCGGCAGACCCAGGGTCTGCCACAGCGCCTTGGTCCTGAGCTTGTCCATGCCCAGCGCCGAGGCCAGCACACCGCTGCCGGTATAGGGGATTCCCGCCAGCTCCAGGGCCCCCTGCAGACAGCCGTCCTCCCCTCCCCTGCCGTGCAAGGCAATGAACACCAGATCGGGGTTCAGCGCCTGCAGCCCGGCAACGTCGCCCTCGGCAAGGTCATAGCCGGTCACTTCAAGGCCCTGGCGCTGACACGCCGCCAGCACGGCGGCACCGCTGTTCAGCGACACTTCTCGTTCGGCGCTATGGCCACCGTAGATGACCACCACATGGCCGTAGGACTGTACTTGTCGTGTCACAGGATCACCTCGTCGAACTGAAGCTGGGCATCCGCCAGACGCTGGGAGATGCCACCCACGTCACCGGCGCCCTGAGTAATCAGGATATCGCCGGGTCTGAGCACCTTGGCCAGCAGCGCCGGCAATTCCGCCTTGTCCTGGGCGAAGATCGGATCGACTTCGCCACGCTGACGGATGGAACCCGCCAGGCTGCGACCATCGGCGCCGGGCAGCGCGGTTTCGCCGGCACTGTAGACGTCGAGCAGTACCAGCGTATCGACGCCGGACAGCACCCTGACGAAGTCCTCGTAGAGATCGCGCGTGCGTGAGTAGCGATGAGGCTGGTAGACCATCACCAGCCGGCGCTCGGACCAGCCATCGCGCACCGCCTTGATGACCATCTCCACCTCGCGGGGGTGGTGACCATAGTCGTCCACCAGCATCACCTCACCTTCACCGTTGGGCGCGGCGAAGTGACCGTGTACCTGGAAGCGACGGCCAACCCCGGCAAAGCTCGCGAGTCCCCGCAGAATCGCCTCGGCGTCGACCCCGGCGTCGCTGGCCACGGCGATCGCCGCCAGCGCATTGAGCGCATTGTGACGGCCCGGCATGGCCAGACTGACATCGAGATCCTCGAGGTTGCCGGGCCGCACTGCGGTAAAGCGGACTTCGCCGGCACTCTGGGTGAAGTTCTCGATGCGATAGTCGGCGTCGTCGGAGAAGCCGTAGGTGACGAACTGGCGATTGATGCGGTCGAGCAGGCCACGCACGTTGTCGTCATCGATGCACAGTATCGCCAGACCGTAGAACGGCAGGTTATGCAGAAACTCGATGAAGGTGTGCTTGAGACGCTCGAAGTCGCCACCATAGGTGCTCATATGGTCGGCATCGATATTGGTGACGATGCTGACCATTGGCTGCAGGTGCAGAAAGGAGGCATCGGACTCGTCCGCCTCGGCCACCAGGTAGTCGCCCTGCCCCAGCTGGGCGTTGGTGCCGGCGCTGGTCAGCTTGCCGCCGATGACGAAGGTCGGGTCCAGCCCGCCCTCACCCAGAAGAGTGGCGGTCAGGCTGGTGGTGGTGGTCTTGCCGTGGGTCCCGGCCACGGCGATGCCGTGACGGAAGCGCATCAGCTCGGCCAGCATCTCGGCGCGACGTACCACCGGCACGCGATGCTCGTGGGCCCACACAAGCTCCGGGTTGTCCGCGTCCACGGCGGTGGATACCACCACCACATCGGCACCGGCAGCGTGCTCGGCAGCGTGCCCGATGAACACCTGGGCGCCGCACTGTTCGAGTCGCGCCACCACCGACGAATGACGCAGATCGCTGCCGCTGACCTGGTAGCCCTGATTGGCCAGCACCTCGGCGATGCCGCACATGCCGGCGCCGCCGATGCCGACGAAGTGGATACGACGAATGCGCCGCATGCCGAGACCGGGCCTGGTGGCAGCGGATGAGCTCAGTTGGCCGGGGACCGGCCCTTGGGTCGAATTACTCAAAACCTGTCTCCATACAGCCCGCCACCAGCCGTTCCACAGCGTCAAGGTGGGCCTCGGCCCTTGCCTTGCTCGCCATGGCCGCCAGGGTGTCGGGCTCAAGCAAGGTCCCCAGGCGCTCGGCCAGGGACGTCGGATTCATGTCACGCTGCTGAATAAGCGCCGCGGCACCGGCACCGACCAGCGCCTGGGCGTTGGCCGTCTGATGATCATCCACGGCGTGGGGGAAAGGTACGAACAGCGCCGGCTTGGCCGCCGCCGCCAGCTCCGCCACGGTCAGCGCGCCGGAGCGACAGACCACCAGATCCGCCCAATCGTAGGCGTCGGCCATATCTGCGATAAAGTCGCTGACCTCGGCGTCAACGCCGGCAGCCTGATAGCCCTCGCGGGTCGCCTGGTCCTTGTCTCTACCGGCCTGGTGGCGCACCTCGGGACGCGACTCGGGGGGTAGCTCGGCCAGCGCTCTGGGCATCTGCTGGTTGAGCGCCAGCGCCCCCAGGGAGCCACCGACCACCAGCAGACGAAGGCGTCGTCCGCGCATCTGGTCGGCCACACGTGCATGCTCGCCAAGGGCGGCGATGTCATCCCTGACCGGATTGCCGACGACCTCGGCGCGGCCACCGAAGGCCTGGGGAAAGGCGGCGTAGACTCGCTTGGCCAGGTGCGACAGTGCACGATTGGTCAGCCCGGCCACGGCGTTCTGCTCGTGGATGACCAGCGGTCTGCCGCACAGTCGGGCGGCAAGCCCGCCGGGACCGCTGGCAAAGCCTCCGAGCCCGACCACCAGCTGTGGGTCGAACTCGCGAATCACGCTTCTCGCCTGGCACACGGCGCGCCCAAGGCGCACCGGCGCCTTGAGCCAGCCCGCCAGACCGTTGCCCCTGAGGCCGCTGATGGCGATCTGGTGAAGCACTATGCCGGCCTCGGGCACCAGGCGATTCTCGATACCTCTGGGACTACCCAGCCACGCCACCTCGACGCCCCGCTGCTGCAATCCCCTGGCCAGCGACAGCGCCGGGATGACGTGCCCCCCGGTGCCGCCGGCCATGATCAGCGCTCGCCTTCCCTGTGTGTCACTCACGGCTTCACTCCTGCAGCCTTGGTTCTCCTGGGCGCTTCGCGGGCCTGGTCACGCCGCGCCGCCGGCGACTGCCGACGCTGGCGCTCGCGCGTCTCGATGTCCACCCGCAGCAACAACGCCACCATGATACAGCTCACCACCAGGCTCGACCCACCGTAGGACAACAGCGGCAGGGTCAACCCCTTGGTCGGCAACATGCCGGTACTCACCGCGATGTTGATAAAGGCCTGGGCGCCGATCACCAGGGCGATGCCATAGCTCAGGTAGGCGGCAAACGGCAGCCTCGCAAGCTCGGCCCGACGCCCTACCGCCATGGCCCGCCACATGAGCAGTGCGAACAGGCCGACCACGGCGATCGCGCCGACCATGCCGAGCTCTTCGGCGAGCACCGCAAAGACGAAGTCGGTGTGGGCCTCCGGCAGGTAGAACAGCTTCTGTACGCTGTTACCGAGGCCCATGCCGATCAAGTGGCCGCGACCGAAGGCGATCAGCGCCTGAGTCAGCTGGTAACCGCTGGCAAACTGGTCCGCCCAGGGATCGATGAAACTTGTCAGTCTCGCCATGCGGTAAGGTTCGGCCACCGCCAGGATGGCACCCAGGGTTCCCACCAGCACGAACAACAGCAGAAAGCGCCCCCAGGGCGCCCCGGCCATCAGCAACATGCCCATGACGCAGCTGGTAATGACCACCACACCGCCGTAGTCGGGCTCGAGGATCAGCAGCACGGCCACCACTCCAACCACTACCAACGGGCGCAGAAAGGCCCCCCACTGACGCCTGACCTGTGGCAGAAAGCGTTCCAGATAGCCCGCCATGTAAGCGATCAAGCAGAGCTTGGCGACCTCCGAGGCCTGTAGATTGAAGGGCACCCCGGGGATCGACAGCCAGCGGCGGCTGCCGTTGACCTCGCGCCCCACCAGCAGTACCAGCAACAGCAGCACCAGCCCCACCACCAGCAGCAGCGGGCCATTGGCCTTCCACCAGGCCAGGGGGACGCGCAGCGCCAGGCACCCCACGGTCAACCCACCCAGCACGAAGATGCCGTGGCGAATACTGAAGTACCAGGCGTTGCCGGTCAGGCTCGACGCCACCTCGGTGGAGGCCGACGTCACCATCACCCAGCCGATCAGCAGAAGCGACAGAGTAGCCACCACCAGCCAGCCATCGAAGGCATGGTCGCGGGTGGAAAGACGCTCGCGCAGGGCACCGAGGCGCTGGCGAGATCGGGCGAGACGACTCATGGCTTGGCTCCGCTGGAAAGGTCCTGCACCCAGGCGCGAAAGGCGTCTCCCCTGGCCTGATAGTTGACGAACTGATCGAGACTGGCGCAGGCCGGTGACAGCAGCACCGCATCACCGGGCCTTGCCACATCCCGTGCGCGACACATGGCTGCGTCCAGGTCGTCGACGCGGGTGATGGCGACCGCGCCCTTCAGGGCCTGGGCCAGCGCCTCGGCGTCGCGGCCGAACAGCACCACCTCACGGGCGTAGCGCGACAGCGGGGCGGCCAGCGGCGAGAAATCGGCACCCTTGCCGACACCGCCGGCCAGCAGCACCAGACGCCCATCCAGGGTCGGGCCGAGTCCGGCGATGGCGGCCAGGGTCGCGCCCACATTGGTGCCCTTGGAGTCGTTGATCCAGTCGACGTCGTCGATGGTGGCGAGCCACTCGCTGCGGTGGGCAAGCCCGCTGAAACGTTCGAGCACCCGGGCCATGGCCTCCAGCGGAAAACCGAGACGCTGGCCCATGGCCAGGGCGGCCAGCGCATTGGCCTGGTGGTGACGGCCGCTCTGGCGCATGCGAGCCACCGGCAACAGCGGTTGGTCCGCGTGGAAGAACCAGGGCTCGCCCTGGTGCTCCACCACGCCCCAGTCGTCGCCGGATTGCGGCGCCATCACGCCGAAGCGCGACAGTGCAGGCAACGCCTCGTCGGGCCAGGTCAGGGGGTCCTCGGCGTTGACCACCGCGTGCCTGGCACCACGAAAGATCGCGAGCTTGGCGCGGCGATAGCCGGCCATGTCGCCGTGGCGATCGAGGTGGTCCTCGCTGAGGTTCAGGAAGGCAGCACTGTCGGCCCCCAGACACGGGGTCGTCTCGAGCTGAAAGCTGGACAGCTCCAGCACAAAGAGATCCGCCTCGGGTTCCTGCACCAGCAGGTCCAGCGCCGGGGTACCGAGGTTACCCCCCACGGCCACCCGCCGCCCCGCCTCGCGGGCCATCTCGCCGACCAGGGTGGTCACGGTGGACTTGGCGTTGGCACCGGTGATGGCCGCCAGCGGCGCGCGACAGGCCCGCCGGAACAGCGCGATCTCACCCACCAGACGGGGCTCGCCGGTATCCGGATCGATGCGCCTGGCCGGCGTCTCGAAGCACGCCTGATGGGGGTCGATGCCGGGGCTCAGGATCACCTCCCGCGCGTCGTCCAGCACCAATCCATCGAGCGGCCCCAGGCGCACCGGCACCCCCGGAAAGTCCGCCAGGAAGACGTCGAGTCCCGGCGGCGCCTCGCGGGTATCCACCACCATGAAATCGCGGCCTTCACGCTTGAGATGACGACAGATCGCCATCCCCGACAGGCCGAGCCCTACCACCACGCTCAGGTGGGCGGGCACGACATGGCGTTGCGGCAGTCGCACATCCTGACTGGCGTCCATGGCCACCTCAGCGGATCTTGAGGGTGGCCAGACCCAGCAGGACCAGCACCACGGTGATGATCCAGAAGCGCACGATTACGCGAGGCTCGGGCCAGCCCTTGAGCTCGAAGTGGTGATGCAGCGGCGCCATGCGGAAGATACGACGACCCGTCAGCTTGTAGGAGCCGACCTGAAGGATCACCGAGATGGTCTCCATGACGAAGACGCCACCCATGATGAACAGCACCACTTCCTGGCGCACGATCACCGCGACCACGCCCAGGGCCGCACCCAGCGCCAGGGCGCCAACGTCACCCATGAACACCTGGGCGGGATAGGTGTTGAACCACAGAAAGCCGAGTCCGGCGCCGGAAATGGTGGCGCAGAATACCGCCAGCTCGCCGGCACCGGGGATCATCGGAATCTGCAGGTACTCGGAGAATACCGCGTTGCCGCTGGCGTAGGCGAAGACGCCAAGGCCCATGGCGACCATCACCGTGGGCATGATCGCCAGGCCGTCGAGGCCGTCGGTCAGGTTGACTGCGTTGGAGGAGCCGACGATCACCAGGTAGGTCAGCAGGATGTAGAAGCCACCCAGGGGCAGCACGAAGTCCTTGAGCAGCGGCAGGATCAGGCTGGTTTCCACCGGCGAGGCCGCGGTCAGGTAGAGCACCACGGCAGCCCCCAGGCCGATCACCGACTGCCAGAAGTACTTCCAGCGAGCCGGCAGTCCACGCGGGTTCTTTTCCACTACCTTGCGATAGTCGTCGACCCAGCCGATGGCGCCGAAGCCCAGCGTGACGACCAGCACCACCCACACATAATGGTTGGTCAGATCGCCCCACAGCAGGGTACTGACGGCCATGGCCATCAGGATCATGGCGCCGCCCATGGTCGGCGTACCGGCCTTGGACAGGTGGGACTGGGGACCGTCATCGCGCACCGCCTGGCCGATCTGACGCTCCACCAGACGGCGGATCATCAGGGGGCCAAACCACAGACACAGCACCAGCGCGGTGATGGTCGCCAGAATCATCCTCAGGGTGAGGTATCCAAAGACGTTGAAGGCGCTTTGATAGTTCGCCAACAATTCAGCCAGGAAAAGCAACATGTATCAGGTTCACCTTGAAACATCCGGCCGCAAGGCCGCCACGACGCCTTCCATCCCCGCGGCGCGGGAGCCCTTGACCAGCACGCTGGCCGCCTCGGGCAGATGTTGACGCACATGGCGGACCATCGCCGCCTGATCAGAAAAATGGTACCCGCCTTCGCCGAAGGCTCGGGCGGCGGTCTCGGCCGCCTCGCCCAGAGTACCGAGAAATGTGATGCCGCGTTCCCGCGCGTAGCGTCCGATCTCTGCGTGCAGATCGGCAGACGCTTCACCCAGCTCTCCCATGGCGCCGAGCAGGCACCAGTGCGGGCCGGGCAGTCCCAGCAGGGCGTCGATGGCCGCCTTCATCGCCCCCGGGTTGGCATTGTAGGTATCATCGAGCAGCCGCGCACCGCGTAACCCCTCCTCCACGGTCAGGCGTCCCGGCGTCGGCACCACCTCGCCAAGCCCCGCCACCACGTCGGCGGCGGGCAGTCCCATGGCCAGCGCCCCGGCCGCAGCCGCCAGGGCATTGGACACGTTGTGACGACCCATCAGCGGCAGCTCGACACGCCCCAGCACCTGAGCGTCGAAAGTCAGCGTGAAAGCATAGCGCCCGAGCGTATCGCAGACCAGCTCCCCGGCATGGAGTCGCGCCTCGGGCGTCAGTCCGAAATCGATCACCTCACGGGGCGACGCCAGGCGCTGCCACAGCGAGAAGTAACGGTCGTCACGGTTGAGTACGGCGACGCCCTCGGGGCCGAGTCCGCCGAGAATCTCCCCCTTGGCCTGGGCGATGCGCCCCATGCCACCGAACTCGCCGACGTGGGCCCCGGTGACATTGGTGATGATGGCGACCTGGGGTTCGGCCAGCGCTGCCGTCCAGGCGATCTCGCCCAGGTGGTTGGCGCCGAGTTCCACCACGGCTCTCTGGTGATCCGAGGCAAGCGCCAGCAGCGTCAAGGGCGCGCCGATATCGTTGTTGAGGTTGCCGTGGGTGGCGAGGGTCTCGCCCTGACGAGCCAGCAATGTCGCCAGCATCTGCTTGACCGTGGTCTTGCCACTGTTGCCGGTCACCGCCACCAGCGGACCATCCCAGGCCCGGCGCCGCTCACGGGCCAGCAGCCCCAGGGCCATGCGGGTATCGCCCACCACCAACTGGGGCAAGGGGTCGTCCACCGGGTGCTCGACCACCGCCGCCACGGCACCGCCTTCGCGGGCCTTGGCAATAAAGTCATGGGCATCGAAGCGCTCGCCCTTCAAGGCCACGAACAGCGTGTCCGCCGCCACCCGACGGGTGTCGGTGACGATGGCGGCTATCGGCGAGTTCGCAAGCCCCTGAAGGCCGCCGCCCTCTTCATCGACACCCAGCGCACGGCACACCGACCTCAGCGACGCGAGCCCTGGCGCGCTCATTGGTCCCGCCCCTGTCGACGCTGGTCCAGGGCGGCTTCGGCCTCGGCCAGGTCGGAGAAGTCGTGGCGCACGCCCTGAATCTCCTGGTAGGCCTCGTGTCCCTTGCCGGCGATCAGAATCACGTCATCGGCGCTCGCCTCGGCGATGGTACGGGCGATGGCGTCACCGCGCCCGGCGATGTTCCATGCCTGCTGGCGGGCCTGGCCCTCCAGCCCCGCGAGCATCGCCTGGCGAATGGCGTCCGGGTCCTCGCTTCTGGGGTTGTCGTCGGTGATCACCACTCGATCGGCCTGGCCTGCGGCCGCCTGGGCCATCAGCGGGCGCTTGCCGCTGTCGCGATCACCGCCGCAGCCGACCAGGCACCACAGCGCCCCGCGTCCGGGCAGGTGGGCGCGAAGCGCCGCCAGGGCGTTGTCCAGCGCATCCGGCGTGTGGGCGTAGTCGATCACCACGGTGGGAGCCCCGGGCCGCGTCAACGCCTGCATCCGTCCCGGCACCGGCGTCAGGGTCGCGGCGGCAGTCACCAGCTCGTCGATGCCGACACCCAGACCGTAGAGGGTGGCCATGGCCAGCAGGGCGTTGTCGAGATTGAAGCGACCAAGCAGCGGCAGCACCACCACCTTCTCGCCTTCCGGCGTGGCGATCAGCGCACGCTGCCCACCGACGTCGGGCTCGACATCCAGCACCCTGAGCGAGACGGCATCGTCTTCACCACAGGCCAGCACCCGGGTGCCCTCGCCGATGCCCGCCAGCATCAGCCGAGCCAGGGGATCGTCGCCATTGACCACGGCCAGAGTGATCTCCGGGCGCTTGAACAGCTTCGCCTTGGAGGCGGCGTAGGCGATCATGCTGCCGTGATAGTCGAGGTGGTCGCGGCTCAGGTTGGTAAACACCGCGGCAGTAAAGCGACAGCCCGCCACCCGCTCCTGCTCCAGGGCGTGACTGGAAACTTCCATGGCTATCCGAGTGATGCCCTGGTCGGCGAGCTCACCCAACTGGCGCTGCAGCGCCAGTGGCTCGGGGGTGGTCAGCATGCCCTGGGTCAAGGCACCCGGGCGACCGTGACCCAGGGTACCGATCAGGCCACAGTCGCTGCCCGTGGCGCGGGACAGCTCGGCAATATAGTGGGTCACCGAGCTCTTGCCGTTGGTGCCGGTGACACCGATCAGCTCGAGCCCATCGGGCACCTGATACAGGGTGCGCGCGAGCTCGCCGAGTCGGGCGCGCAGCCCGGGCAGCCACAGTACGCGACCATCGACCCGCGGCGGAGCGTCTTGCGGACCTTCCGCCAGCACCAGGCAGGCGCCGGCATCCAGTGCCTTGTCGATGTAGTCGCGGCCATCGGCGGCGACGCCGGGGATCGCGACAAAGGTCGCGCCGGGCGACACCTCGCGGCTGTCGGTAGTGAGCCAGGTCGCCACCTCGCCGGCGACCGCGGCGTTCGGCGCAAGCTCACTCCAGAACTGGGTCAGCACGTCTTCAAGACGCGCCAGGGATAGGGTCATGGCGGATTCCGTCGCCTTCTGCGTCATGGGCTGTCGCCCTCCTGTTCGGGGCGATCCGGCGGTACGTCGAGGATGCGCAGGGCACTGCCCGCCACCCGCGAGAACACCGGGGCAGCGATGGCGCCGCCGTAGTAGGCGTCGCCCCGGGGATGGTCGATCATTACTACGGTGATGATGCGCGGGTCGGAGACCGGGGTAATCCCGACAAACAACGACCGGTAGGCGTTCTGCTCGTAGCCACCGCTGCCGCTCTTGCGCACGGTGCCGGTCTTGCCGGCCACACTGTAGCCGGGCACCAGCGCGCGTCGGGCGCCGGTGCCTGGTGCCACCACCTCATCCATCATGGCCAGGACGCGGTCGGCGACGTCAGGCTCGATGACCGGCTCGCCCTGGGCGGCGCGGTTGAGGCGCAGCAGCGACGGCGGCAGGCGTTCGCCATGATTGGCGATGGAGGTATAGGCACTGGCCAGCTGCAAGGCGGTGACCGACAGACCGTAACCGTAGGACAGCGCGGCCCACTGACTGCTCGACCACACCGCCGGCGCCGGCATGTTGCCGGTGGCCTCTCCGGGGAAGCCGGTGCCCGGGGCCTGGCCGAAGCCCAGCGCGCGGTAGCGATCTGGCACCACCGGGTCGTCGAGCTGCAGGGTCAGCTTGGCCATGCCGATGTTCGAGGACTTGCGCAGGATCCCGGCCAGGGTCAGCTCGCCATTGTTGGAGACGTCGCGGATGGTGTAGCGGTCGATTCGCATCCAGCCAGGCGACGTATCCACCACGGTGTCACGTGGAAAGCGACCGGTCTCGAGCAGCGCCGACATGGCCAGCGGCTTCATCACTGAGCCCGGTTCGAACACGTCGACCATGGCCCGGTTGCGCAGCCCCTGGGGGTCCAGGCCGGCGCGGTTGTTGGGGTTGTAGGAGGGCTGATTGGCCATCGCCAGCACCTCGCCGCTGCGCGCGTCCATCATCACCAGTACGCCGCCGTCGGCGTCGTTCTCATCCACGGCAGCCTTGAGCTCACGGTAGGCCATGTACTGCAGTCGCTGATCGATGGACAGCGTCAGGTTGCCGCCTGGCTCTGCCTCCTGCAGCACCTCCAGGTCGCGCACCAGACGTCCACGGCGGTCCTTGAGCACGCGGCGCTTGCCGGGCTCACCGGACAGGTAGGATTGATAGGCCAGCTCCAGTCCTTCCTGGCCCTGGTCGTCGACGTTGGTGACCCCCAGCAACTGGGCGGTCACCTCGCCGGCAGGATAGTAGCGCTTGTACTCTTCCCGGGCGTGGACGCCAGGCACCCGCAGCTTGAGCACTTCCTCGGCCTGGGCCGGGGTCATGCGCCGACGCAGGTACATGAATTCACGTTCGCTGTAACGCGCGATGCGCTCGTTGAGGGCATCGAGGTCCTGGCCCAGCGCCTGAGCCAGGCGTAACCGCTGGATGTCGTCGGCGGGCAGGTCCTGGGGGTTGGCCCACAGCGTCACCACCGGAGTCGAGATCGCCAGCGGTTCGCCGTGACGATCGGTGATCATGCCCCGGTGGGCGGGGATCGGATCGGTTCTGAGGGTACGGGCGTCCCCCTGCACCTGAAGAAAGTTTCGATCGATGACGTGAAGATCGACGATCCGCCCGGCCAGCAGACCCAGGCCCAGCAGGATCAGCGTCATCATCACCACGTAGCGCGCCCGCCCCATCGGTTCCATCGGTGGCGGGCGGCGAGGTGTCACGCCCCGGGGAAGTTCCGCGGTCATGGCGTGATCACCTCGATGTCATGGATATCGGGCAGCCGCATCTCCAGACGCTCCACCGCCAGGCGTTCGACACGCGACGGCGTCGACCAGGCGCTCTCCTCCAGCAGCAACTGCCCCCACTCCGTCTGCAACTGCTGCTGTTCACGCTCCAGCTCCTGGAGCCGAGCATACTGCTGGCGAGTCTGGTGACTGACGCTGATCACCGCCAGCGCCGACACCAGGCATGCCAGCAGCAGCGCCACCACCAGCAAAAGGCGTGGCGACATGGTGCGCGGCAGCGGCCAGCCAAAGGCGTTGATGTCCAGTCGTCCTTGAGCCATGGAAGGTCCTCAGTAGCGCTTGCGCGCCATGCGCATGACGGCGCTGCGGGAGCGTGGATTGGCCTCGACCTCTTCGGCGCTGGCCTTCATCGCCTTGCCCAGTGACTCCAGCCGTCGCGCGATCTGATCGTCGCGCAGCGGTATACCCCGGGGCACCTGGGTATCGCCCTTGACGTGATCGCGGATAAATCTCTTCACCCGTCGATCCTCCAGCGAGTGGAAGCTGATCACCACCAGATGCCCCCCGGGCGCCAGTGCCTCCAGCGCGGCTTCCAGCGCCAGATCGAGCTGATCGAGC
Source organism: Halomonas sp. DP5N14-9 (assembly GCF_019802175.1). Classification (NCBI taxonomy): domain Bacteria; kingdom Pseudomonadati; phylum Pseudomonadota; class Gammaproteobacteria; order Oceanospirillales; family Halomonadaceae; genus Halomonas; species Halomonas sp. DP5N14-9. The sequence goes on along the minus strand of NZ_JAHVHR010000024.1, from coordinate 179,648 downwards.
TCACCGTTGATCTCGATACGCATGGCCTGGAACACGCGAGTGGCAGGATGCTTGCCCTTCTCCCAGGCGGGATGGGCGGCCTTGACCACCTCGGCAAGATCGGCCGTGCGGGTGAAAGGCCGTTCCTGGCGCCGAGCGATGATGGCCCGCGCCAGCCGACGAGCGTAGCGCTCCTCGCCGTAACGCTTGAACACCGAAGCCATCTCGGCCTCGCCCACACGCGCAATCCACTGGGCCGCGCTCTCGCCCTGGGTCGGGTCCATGCGCATGTCCAGCGGGCCGTCGCGCAGAAAGCTGAAACCGCGATCGGGATCGTCAAGCTGAGGGGAGGACACGCCAATGTCGAGCAGGATACCGGACAGCTTGCCATCCAGGCCGTGATCGCGGGCGACCTCTCTCAGCCGCGCAAACTCGGCACGTTCGATGGTAAAGCGTGGGTCATCGATGCTGGCCGCCTCGGCGATCGCCTGGGGGTCGCGATCAAGGGCCAGCAGGCCACCGTCTTGTGCAAGGCGGGAAAGGATGGCGCGGGAATGACCGCCTCGTCCGAAGGTGCCATCCAGATATACGCCAGCGGGATCATGCACCAGGGCGTCGACGGCACCGTCGAGCAGGACGCTTTCATGAGCGAAGCCGCGCACGGAGGATTCAGGGGAAGGTGACGGCATGCGGGTCTCGTTCGACGGCGGTGTTCCTACGCGCGGCCAGCCATCAGCGCCGTCAGCGGTGGAAAACCCTCACGCCACTGGACTCCTGGCCGCACAAACTAGTGATCGCGCCGCTCGAGCCAGGCCCGAGCGCGCAAGAAAAATGGGGAGTCGGCCGATAAGCCGGGTTCTGTCGAGGACAGTCATTCCTCTAGGAGCAGTGTCACCACTGCCCTCAAGCAACCTACCCGAACCCAGCGCGGGCCACGCCAACGGGTCCCTATTTGGTCTTGCTCCGAGTGGGGTTTACCGTGCCACGCACTGTTGCCAGGCGCGCGGTGCGCTCTTACCGCACCCTTTCACCCTTGCCGGCCTCCCGAGGGAGACGTAGGCGGTCTACTCTCTGCTGCACTTTCCGTCGGCTCACGCCGCCCAGGGGTTACCTGGCACTCCGCCCTATGGAGCCCGGACTTTCCTCCCCCGCATCAAGCGGCGGCGACTGTCTGGCCAACTCCCGCGGCAAGCATACCAGTGCCCTGCCACCCCCTCAATCCCCGCCTTGCCGTGACGGGCCTGGGACAACCCCCAGCCTCTTCAGGCGATCGCTCCTGATGCCCTCTCGATGCCCTCTCGACGCCCTCAATCCCCGCCTTGCCGTGACGGGCCTGGGACAACCCCCAGCCTCTTCAGGCGATCGCTCCTGATGCCCTCTCGATGCCCTCTCGACGCCCCCAATCCCCGCCTTGCAGCGACGATCACAGGGCGTCCTCCAGTGCACCAGCGGCTGGATCAATCGGCGTCCTTCAACGCCTGCGCCTGGGCGTACCACTGCTTCTTCGGCCCGCCGAGCACGCGCGCGGCCACTGCCGCGGCCTGCTTGACCCCCACCCCTTCGGCCAGCAGCGCGCGCAGCAGCGCTTCATCATCCACCGCTCGCTGGTCCGGTGCCGGCCCCGAGGCCCCGGCCACCATCACCACGAATTCGCCACGCGCCTGATCAGGATCAGACTCCATCAGTGTCAGCAGCTCGGCGGCGCTGCCGTCGAGGAAGGTCTCGAAGGTCTTGGTCAACTCTCGCCCGAGCACCACTCTGCGCTCGCCCAGTACGGCGGCCAGATCGGCCAGGGTGTCGCGGATACGATGGGGAGACTCGTAACAGACCTGGGTGACGGGTGAATTCCTCCAGGCCTCGATGCGCGCTCGCCGCCCCGCACCCTTGGCCGGCAGGAAGCCATGAAAACTGAAATGATCGGTAGGCAGCCCGGCGGCACACAGCGCAGTGACCAGGGCGCAGGGACCGGGGATCGGCACCACCCGAAAACCCGCCGCCCTGAGCTCACGCACCACGACGTAGCCGGGATCGCTGATCAAGGGAGTCCCGGCATCACTGATAAGCGCCACATCGTCGCCCTGGACGAGCCGCTGCCTGAGCGTCTCGACCCGGGACGCCTCGTTATGGTCGTGCACGGAAATCATCGCCGGCGACAGACCGAGATGACGCATCAGGCGGCCACTGTGGCGGGTATCCTCCGCCGCGACCAACGCCACCTGGCCCAGCACCTGGGCGGCGCGGGGACTGAGATCTTCCAGATTCCCAATTGGCGTGGCGACCACGTACAATGAACCAGCTTTCGCTTCTGACATCTTGGCTCCCTGGGCTGCCATCCGGAACACGGACAAGGAAGGATTCATGAGGACTTTGACTCGCGGCCCCGTGGCCGCCGCTGTACTGGCCATCACGCTGGCCGGCTGCAGCTTCACGCCGAGCATCGTACAGCGGGCCATGGACGACGACCCGGACCAACTACTGGCGCAAGCCGCCCAGCAACAAGGCACCGAAGCGGCGCAGACCCGGCTGAGGGCGGCCGACATCCTAGCACGCTCCGGACGCCGCCCCCAGGCACTGGAAGTCCTCAACAGCCTGGACGACAGCCAGCTCTCCGGCGACAGCCGGCGTCAGTGGGCACTGCTGCTGTCCGAACTGGGGGACAGTGAGGGCGATCCCCAGGCGGTCGTCAGAGCCGCCAGCGTGCTCGACGAGATGCAGCTGCCCAACGATGAAGCCAATCTGCTGCGCCTGCGCCAGGGGCTGGCGCTGGGCCAGCTGGGCGAACCTCTCGAGTCGGCTCGCCTGCTGATGCAGGTGCAGAGCGCCACCGGCCGCGAGGACATCAACGACGCCATCTGGGACCAGTTGAGCGCACTCAACGGCCGCCAGCTCGAGGCACTTGAAGAGCCCGACAACGCCATCGTCACCGGCTGGCTCGAGCTGACCCGCCTGGTCAACCAGAGCGGCGGTGACATCCAGAGGCTATTCGCTCGCCTCGATGACTGGCGCGTGGCCAATCCGGACCACCCCGCCAACCGTCGCCTGCCCACCCAGATCACCCAGTTGCGCGAACTGCGTGGCAAGAGCGTGCAGAGCATCGCGGTGCTGCTGCCCGAGTCGGGCCCGCTTTCCGGCGTCGCCGACGCCATCGAAAAGGGAATTCGCAGCCACCAGGCCAATGTGGTCAACGGCGGCGGAAACGGGGCCCAGCTCAGCTTCTTCGACGCCTCCAACGGCAACCTCGACGAACTCTATCAGCAGGCCCAGAGCAGCGGCGCCCAGGTGGTCATCGGCCCGCTGGACAAGAGCGACGTGACCCGTCTCGAAAGCCGCGCCGAGGTGCCCCTGCCGACCCTGGCGCTGAACTACGGCCAGTCCGCCTCCAACCAGACCAAGAACCTCTACGAGTACGGCCTGTCGGCAGAAGACGAAGCCCGCCAGGCGGCCCGCCGCGGCTGGCAGGACGGCCACCGCAGCGCCTCCATGCTGGTACCGGACAACGACTGGGGTCAGCGGGTCGGCGAGGCCTTCTGGAACACCTGGAGCGAACTGGGCGGCGATATCGCCACGGCGGTGCGCTACAACCCCGGCGCCTCGGCCACCGACAGCACCCGCCGCGCCATCAGCAACCCGCGTCCGGACATGCTGTTCCTGCTGGCCCTGCCGGACTTCGCCCGCCAGGTGCCGCCGACACTGGAATACTATTCGGCCTCCGATCTGCCGGTGTACGCCACCTCACACCTCTACGAAGGCACCCCTCAGTCGCGCCTGGACCGCGACCTCGACGGCGTGCAGTTCCCCGATATTCCCTGGAACATTCCCGACGCCGCCGTGGGCGGTGCCGAGGCCCTGCCCTTCTACGACACCTATCAAGAGCTCAAGGCCGAGAACAAGCCAGCCATCTTCCGCCTGATGGCGATGGGCGTCGACGCCTACGAACTGGCACGCCGCATGCCGCAGATCCAGGCCCTGCCGGGTTCACGCATGCAGGGCGCCACCGGCACCCTGAGCGCCGCCAGCGATGGCCGCATCTACCGCGAACTGCCATGGGCGCAGTTCAGCAGCGGCGTGCCGGCACCCGTGTTCAGTGACGGCCTCGGTGATGCGGCGCCCTGACGCCATAGACGCCGTCGCCCGCGGCCAGGCCATCGAGCGTCACGCCGAGGCCTGGCTGTGCCAGCGTGGACTGATAGCGATCTCGCGCAACCAGCGCGCCAAGGGAGGCGAGATCGATCTGGTGATGCGCGACGGCGAGACCCTGGTGTTCGTCGAGGTGCGCCACCGCCGCAGCATCCGCCACGGCCATCCTGCAGAAACAATCACCATCACCAAACAACGCCGTCTGATCCAGGCGGCGCGTTTTTATCTCCACCGCAACGGGCTATCATGTCCTTGCCGCTTCGATGTCCTGGCCGTTACCGGCTCGTCACCGAGCCTCGACATCCAGTGGATCGCCGGTGCATTCGAAGCAAACTGACACAGCGGGCTCCCGGCGAGCCCCCATGGACCAGGAAGGCAGCATGGATTTCCAGAGCCGAATTCTCGGACAGTTCAACGACAGTATCGACACCAAGACCTACGCCAGCGAAGTGCTTCCACCGTTCATCGAGGTCGCGAGCCAGATGATGGTCCAGAGCCTGGTCACCGACGGCAAGATTCTCGCCTGTGGCAACGGCGGCAGCGCCGGCGACAGCCAGCACTTCTCCTCCGAACTGCTCAATCGCTTCGAGCGCGAGCGCCCCAGCCTGCCGGCCCTGGCCTTGACCACCGACACCTCGACGCTGACCTCCATCGCCAACGATTACAGCTACAACGAGGTGTTCTCCAAGCAGGTGCGCGCCCTGGGCCAGCCTGGCGACGTGCTGCTGGCGATTTCCACCAGCGGCAACTCGGCCAATGTCATCCAGGCCATTCAGGCCGCTCATGACCGTGACATGACGGTGGTGGCCCTGACTGGACGGGACGGCGGCAACATGGCCTCCCTGCTGGGACAGGACGATTGCGAGATCCGGGTGCCGGCCACCTCCACGGCCCGTATTCAGGAGGTTCACCTGCTGGTGATCCACTGCCTGTGTGACCTTATCGACGAACAACTCTTTGGTGCGAGTGAATAACATGACGCAACGCGATTCCCGTTCGACACGCCCCCTGATGACCGCCCTGCTGCTGTCCGCCCTGCTGGCCGGCTGCACCACCGTAACCTCGGTGACCAACCCCGGCACCATCGACGAGGATTACGGCGAGCGCACCCTGGGCGCGACCGTCGAGGACGAGAGCATCGAGACCAAGGCCGCCCACAACCTGGGACGCGTCGATGCACGCCTGAAGGACGCCAGGATCAACGTCGACAGCTACAACGGCGTGGTACTGCTGACCGGCCAGGTCCCCAGCGAAGAGCTCAAGCAGCGCGCCGAAGAGATCGTCAGCCAGGTGCGCAACGTTCGCCGGGTCCACAATGAACTCAGCGTGGCGGCCAACCTGCCCACCAGTCAGCGCCTCAACGACGCCTGGCTGGACACCAAGGCACGTACCGCCCTCGCCACCAGCGATCAGGTCGACTCCGGCCGCATCACCGTGGTCACCGAGAACGCTACCGTCTACCTGATGGGCCTGGTGACCCACGCCGAGGCCGACCGTGCGGTCAATGTGGTATCCAACGCCGGCGGCATGGAGCGTATCGTCAAGGTATTCGACTACATCGACTGATGGCGACAGGCGTGCCCTCGCAAGAAGGCACGCCCCTCAAGCGCAAAAGATGCACAAAAAAGCGGCGAGCCTGAGGGCTCGCCGCTTTTTATGAGATCACGCTTGTGAAGAGGTCCCGCTTGTGAAGAGGTCACGCTTTTCCAGCAGATCAAGCCGACGACAGCTCGCCGCCGACCACCTTTAGAGCGCGATGCGCCCGATGGCCTTACTTGATCACCCTGAGGGATGGACGCCCCTTGCGAGGCGGCTTGGACCTCTCGACACCTTCATCCACGCCATCGCCGCCATCGGACTCACCGCCTGCGTCCTCATCGGAAGCGGCAGGAGACTCCTCCTCTGACGAATCCTTGACGCTCTCCAGGGCCGGCGCATCGACGTCGTTGGCCTCTTCGACGGGAAGCTCAGGCTCGTGACCAAAGACCATGCCGACGCCGTTCTCGCGGGCGTACAGGGCAATCAGTGCAGGCAGCGGTACAAACAGCAACTCCGACTTGCCACTGAAGCGCGCCGAGAAACGAATCACGTCGTTGCCCATGTCCAGATCACGCACGGCGGTAGGGCCAAGGTTCAGCACGATCTGGCCGTTCTGCACGAACTGCCTGGGAACCTCGACGTTCTCGTACTCCGCATCGACGACGATATACGGCGTCAATTCATTATCCAGCAGCCACTCGTACAGCGCCCTGGCCAGGTAGGGACGGCTCGACTTCATGATATGGCCCTCTTGGTTGGCGAATGGGAACTCGGGCGACTCCGGTGGCGACCGGACACACACGGCTCAGGCATTCCGTTCAAGCAAAACATCAGGGACGAATTTCGCGCTCGGCCTCGGACAGCGCAGCACGGAAGCCATCACGGGCGAACACGCGCTCCATGTAGCCCATCAGCGGCCGTACCTGCTTCTCGGGCAGCTCGATATTGAGCGCAGGAAGACGCCACAGGATCGGCGCAAGGCAGCAGTCCACCAGGGTGAACTCCTCGCTCATGAAGAAGGGCATGTCCTCGAAGATCGGCGAGATACCGATCAGGCTTTCACGCAGCTCCTTGCGCGCCTTGTCGGCTTCCTTCTTGCTGCCGGACAGGATGCGATCGACCATCGGGCACCACTCGCGCTCGATACGATGCATCCACAGTCGGCTCTGGGCACGCGCGACAGGATAGACCGGCAGCAACGGCGGGTGCGGGAAACGCTCGTCCAGATACTCCATCATGACCTTGGACTCGTAGAGCACCAGGTCACGATCCAACAGCGTGGGGACGCTGTTGTAAGGGTTCAGGTCCGCCAACTCCTCGGGATGCTTGTCGTCGGTCACCTCGACAATATCCACGGCCACGCCCTTCTCAGCCAGCACGATCCGCACACGATGGCTGAAATGGTCCTCGCCACCGGAGTAGAAGATCATCGACGACCGCTTGGCCACTACACCCATGAAACAATCCTCGCATCAGTTCAAGCCGGGATGATAACACGACAACCCCCTTCTCGGGGGGGCATCAGGGGCACATCTTTGCTCCCGCAGCGGGTCCGCCCGGGCGCAACGATGATACCAGAAAAGGCAACGGGCGCGTGGTCATCGACCCCGCGCCCGCCATGGTGGACCAATCGGTCAGTGAATGTCTCGCCAGTACTCGCGCTTGAGGAAGTAGGCGATGATGCCAAACAGCAGGATGAAGATCAGCACCTTCGGTCCCAGCGCCTGGGCATGCAGCTTGGACGGCTCACCCACGTAGGCCAGGAAGTTGGTCAGATCATACACCGCCTGCTCGAACTCCTTGGGCTCCATGCTGCCCGGCGACGTCACCTGCAGGGTCTCGCAGGACTGGTACTTGCCGGTCAGCGGATCGAGTTCGGCGTCACCGACCGCATGATCGGAGGCTGCACAGACCTTCTCCTGCACCCCCTGCAGCGGCTCGAGCACGTTGGGCATGCCCACCGCCGGGAACACCACATTGTTGACCCCGGTGGCACGCTCGCTGTCACGATAGAAGCTCAGCAGATAGCTGTAGATCCAGTCGGTGCCGCGCAGTCTGGCCTCCAGAGTCAGATCCGGCGGCGCCTTGCCGAACCATACCTCGGCATCCTCGGCACTCATCGCCTTGTGCATCTGGTCGTTGTACCCCAGTTCCGGCGAGAAGATCAGATTGTCCTCGACCAGATCCTGGGGCATCCCCAGATCCTCGGCCGCGCGGGAGAAACGCTGGTACTCCAGGGAATGACAGCCCATGCAGTAGTTGACGTAGAGCTTCATCCCGTTCTGCAGCGAGGCCTGGTTCTCCAGATCCGGCGACATGCTGCGCAGGTGCACCCCCTCGCCGCCCGCGGCGAAGGAGCAAAGCGGGACCAGCGCGAAGAGCAGTGCGAACAGTTGCTTTTTCATTAGCCAGTCACCCTTTCAGGAACGGGTTTGGTCTTCTCCAGCCGCGTATAGATGGGCATCAACACGAAGAAGGCGAAGTAGATCACGGTGCAGATCTGGGCCAGCAGTGTCCTGGCGCCGGTCGGCGGCAGCACCCCGAGCACCCCGAGGATGACAAAGCTGATCGCGAACAGCACCAGCATCACCTTGGAGATCCAGCCCTTGTAGCGCATGGAGCGCACCGGAGAGCGGTCGAGCCAGGGCAGCACGAACAGCACCGCAATGGCCGCCCCCATGAAGATGACCCCGAGGAACTTGGCGTCCAGCCCAAACAGCGAGAAGGTGATGGCGCGCAGGATCGCGTAGAAGGGCGTGAAGTACCACACCGGGGCGATATGATCCGGCGTCTTCAGCGGGTTGGCCGGTTCGAAGTTGGGCTTCTCGAGGAAGTAGCCGCCGCCTTCCGGGAAGTAGAAGATCACCGCACAGAACACGAACAGGAACACCGCCACTCCGACGATATCCTTCACCGTGTAGTAGGGATGGAAGGGAATGCCGTCCAGCGGCTTGCCGGTCTCGTCCTTCTTGGCCTTGATATCGATGCCATCGGGATTGTTGGACCCCACCTCGTGCAAGGCAATGATGTGCAACACCACCAGCGCCAGGATCACGATAGGCAGCGCCACCACGTGCAGGGCAAAGAAGCGGTTCAGCGTGATCCCGGAGATCAGATAGTCACCGCGCACCCACTGGGCCAGGTCGGGACCGATACTCGGGATAGCGGAGAACAGCGAGATGATGACCTGGGCACCCCAGTAGGACATCTGTCCCCAGGGCAGCAGATAGCCCATGAAGGCTTCGGCCATCAGCGCCAGGTAGATCGCCATGCCGAAGATCCACACCAGCTCACGCGGCGCCTTGTAGGAGCCATAGAGCAGGCCGCGGAACATGTGCAGGTAGACCACTAGGAAGAACGCCGAGGCGCCGGTGGAGTGCATGTAGCGGATCAGCCAGCCGTACTCGACATCACGCATGATGTACTCGACGGAGGCGAAGGCACCCTCCGCGCTGGGGTTGAAGCTCATGGTCAGCCAGACACCGGTGAGGATCTGATTGACCAGCACCAGCAGCGCCAGGGAGCCGAAGAAGTACCAGAAGTTGAAGTTCTTGGGCGCGTAGTACTCGGACAGATGCTCCTGCCACATCTGGGTGGCGGGGAAGCGATCATCGACCCAGCGCATGAAACCGCGTTCGGCCTTGGCCTTGTTGGGATTCGCCATTATGCGCCCTCCCCGTCTTCGCCGACCACGATGACCGACTCGTTGACAAAGTAGTAGGGTGGAACTTCCAGGTTCACCGGAGCGGGCACATTGCGAAACACCCTGCCCGCCAGGTCGAAGCGCGAACCATGGCACGGGCAGAAGAAGCCACCGGGCCAGTCATCGACACCGACGCCTTCGGCGTTGGGCTCCGGCTTGAACAGCGGTGAACAGCCCAGATGCGTACAGATGCCGACCAGCACACCGATCTCGGGCCGAATGGAGCGCAGCGAACCGCCGGCATAGTCCGGCTGCATCGGCTTGGCGGAATCCGGGTCTGCCAGCACCTCGTCGGTCAACGCCTCGGTACGTTCGATCATCTCCGGCGTGCGATTGATGACCCATACAGGACGGCCCCGCCACTCGACGGTCATTCGCTGCCCGGGTTCGAGCTTCGAAATATCCGCCTGAACGGGCGCACCCGCCGCCCGAGCCCTGGCACTAGGCTGCCAGGAAGCCACAAAGGGTACCGCTACCCCGACGGCGCCGACTGCTCCAACTACGGAGGTCGCCCCTACGAGGAAACGGCGTCGCCCTTTGTTCACGCCGTTGTCTGCCATGATCTGGTTTCTCCCATCAGACTTTATCCGTTGTTGTTTTCACGGCCCCTTGAATGTCCGTGACCACGGATACAAGTGGATTGTATGTTAGGAAATCCCCCCCACCGGCACAAGAAGCCGGCTGACCCAGACCCCCTGCGCAAGCCCCAGACAATTGACGTGGAACAACTTTATACCACTGTGCCTGTTCGCCTTGAGGGACAGGGCGGCTCAAAAGGCATAGACGATGACAGATTAACGAGGGAAACAAGCGCCGCCAGGCGACCCGATGACCCCCACCACCAGAGCACTACAGCACACAATTTTTCGAACCCCGGACACGACAACGCCCGGGCCAATGGCCCGGGCGTTGTTGATCGGCAAGCGTGGGTGATTAACGCTTGGAGAACTGCGGGCGACGACGCGCCTTGCGCAGACCGACCTTCTTACGCTCGACTTCACGTGCGTCACGAGTGACGTAGCCGGCAGCACGCAGCGGCTGACGGAAGTCCTCGTTGTACTGCATCAGGGCACGGGTGATGCCGTGACGAATGGCGCCGGCCTGGGCGCTGCCGCCGCCACCCTTGACGGTGACATAGACGTCGAACTGGCCGAGGGTCTCGGTCAGTTCCAGCGGCTGGCGAACCACCATGCGGCCAGTCACGCGACCGAAGTATTCGTTCAGGTCACGGCTGTTGACGGTGATCTTGCCGGTGCCCGGCTTGAGGAAGACGCGCGCGGTTGAGGTCTTGCGGCGCCCGGTACCGTAATACTGCTGTGTCATGGCGAAGATCCCCTCAGATGTTCAGTTCTTGCGGCTGCTGGGCAGCGTGCGGATGTTCGGAACCGGCGTAGACCTTGAGCTTGGCGTGCATGGCACGGCCCAGCGGACCCTTCGGCAGCATGCCCTTGACGGCACCTTCGATGACACGCTCGGGAGCGTGGTCGATCAGCTGGCTGAAGGTCATGGAACGCAGGCCACCCGGGTAACCAGTGTGACGATGGTACATCTTGTCGCTGGCCTTGTTGCCGGTGACCTTAACCTTCTCGGCATTGATCACGACGATGTAGTCGCCGGTATCAACGTGAGGAGTGTATTCCGGCTTATGCTTGCCACGCAGGCGGCGAGCAATTTCGGTAGCCAGACGACCGAGCGTCTTGTCCGCGGCATCGACGACATACCAGTCGCGCTGGACGGACTGCGGCTTAGCACTGAACGTCTTCATGGATGAAATCACCAATTCGATGTGTTGGATCCCTTTCGTCGTGTTCTGGACACCCGACAGGTGTTCAGCGAGACCACGCCGCGAAGAGATCATCCCTATTTTTCTTGGTTGCGCGGCACCCGGAAATCCGGACGATGCCGCCACAACGGTCGAGCGAGCGCGCATTCTACATGAGCGAAAGCGTGCCGTCACCCCCTCGGACACACGCAATCACCGTCGGCTCAAGGCTTGTGGGGCAGCGCCAGGTACTCCCGGGACTGCATCTCCTGAAGCCTGGACAGAGTGCGCTCGAACTCGAACTCCAGCTTGCCACCCTCATAGAGCGCCTCTGCCGGCGCTTCGGCGGACATCAACAGCTTGACGCCACGGTCGTAGAACTCGTCGACCATGTTGATGAAGCGCCTGGCCTGATCGTCGGTGGCGGCGTCCATGCGCCGCACACAGGACACCAGGACCGTGTGGAACTCGCGAGCCAGCTCGATGTAGTCGTTCTGACTGCGCGGCCCGTCGCACAGCTCGAGAAAGTCGAACCAGACCACGTCCTCGTGCAGTCGACGCGCCTTGAGGATGCGATGGTTGATCTCCACCGGCACCTGCTCTTCCCCCGCCTGACCGGCGATCTCGCGAAAGCTGCGCTCGAGCTCCTGATCCGCCGCCTCGTCCAGCGGCGAATGGAAGATCTCGGCGCGCTCCAGCGCCCGCAGTCGATAGTCGACGCCGGAATCGACGTTGACCACCTCACAGTGGCGCTTGAGCAGATCGATGGCCGGCAGAAAGCGAGAACGCTGCAGGCCATCCTTGTACAGATCGTCCGGCACGATGTTGGAGGTGGCGACCAGCACCACACCGCGCTCGAACAACGCCTCGAGCAGATTGGCCAGAATCATGGCATCGGTGATGTCCTTGACGAAGAATTCGTCAAAACAGATCACCCTCGCCTCCTCGGCAAACTTGCCGGCGATCAGCCGGAGCGGGTTCTTCTCGCCCTTGCAGTGATCCAGCTCGTTGTGGACACGCTGCATGAAGCGATGGAAATGGGTGCGCATCTTCTGGGGAAACGGCAGCGCTTCGTAGAAGGTGTCGACCAGGTAGGTCTTGCCACGACCGACTCCGCCCCAGAAATAGAGCCCGGAGATGGCTGGCAGCGCCGGCTCCTGCTCTTCCTCCTTGCGCCCGAACAGGCCCTTCACCTTCGACGCCCAGCCGTCGCGGGCCGCCGCCGGCGCCTTGGCCTTGGGCGCTGCCACCAGCTCGTCATACAGTCGCTGCAGATGCGCCACGGCATTGGCCTGGGCGGCATCCTCCGTGAAATCATCACGTTGGAGGTCGCGCCGGTAGCGTTCCAGCGGAGTTTCTGGCCGACCACTGCTCGACGGGGAAGAGCTCATGTAGCGTCCTGACTGTCAACAAGTTCGGAGCCGCATTATACGCAGACCACACAGGAATGGCAGGTCCCAGGCCGCGACCGGCAACAGCGCATCGCGCCAGCACGACAAGGGAGGCCCCAGGCCATTGACCCTTTATGAGCCAACGCCTCTATAATGGGCCGTCGGCCAGGCCGGCGGCGGCCGCGGGTCGTCCGAAAGAGCTCAGGGAGAACTACGTGGAACCAAGCAACTTCAACATGATCCTGGCGGCGGCTTGCCTGGTGGCCGGAATTGGACTCGGCGCACTGGGCTACCACCTGCTCAACGGCGGCGCACGCAGTGCCCAAAGGCTGCGCCTCAAGCTGACCGAACGGGAACGCCAGCTGACCGAGTGGAAAGACGGTGTCGACGACCACCTGCAACAGATGGACGACCTGGCCCGGCAGGTCTGCGATGACGCCCTCACCCTGCAGCGCCAACTTCACGAGTCGGCGCGCCAGCTTGGCAGCAAGGCCATCGGTGGCGAGGTGACACCGCCCAGCGAACCCGGCGAGACCAGCGATGATATCGCCATTCCGCGGGACTACGCCGACGGCAACCGCGGCACCCTGTCAGAGGACTTCGGTCTGCGCCAGGCCAATGACGACCAGAACGCAGAACCGCGCCCGCCACGTTACTGACCACCCCGCCATGACAGAGCCCGCACACTGGTGCGGGCTCTGGCGTTGGCAGCGACACAAGCGGTCGATAGCGCTTGCTGCTCAGGCAGGGTTGTCGATGTCGACGAAGCGGTGCTCGACACCAAAGCGCTGCGCCAGCCATTCCCCCAACGCCTGGACGCCGTAGCGCTCGGTGGCGTGATGACCCGCTGCCAGATAGTGGATCCCTATCTCCCGCGCCAGGTGGGTGGTGCGCTCGGATATCTCGCCCGAAACGAACACCTCGGCACCGGCCTCGGCGGCCGGGATGATCATGTCCTGGGCGCCGCCGGTACACCAGGCGATTCGACTCACCGCCTCGGTACCAGGCGCCTCGATCACCAACGGCTCGCGTGCCAGCGACGCTCCTACCTGGGCAGCCAGCTCGGCAACGCCCATTGGCCTTTCCAGCCGACCGTGCCACAGAAGCCCTTCGCCCATGGGCGCGTCCAGCGTTCCCTCCACCGTCCACCCCAGGCGCTGCGCCAGGGTCGCATTGTTGCCAAGCTCGGGATGGGCGTCCAATGGCAGGTGGTAGGCCAGCAGGTTGATGTCGTTGGCCAGCAAGGTCGCCAGCCGCCGGCGCTTCATGCCGGTGACCGCCACCGGCTCGTTCTTCCAGAAGTAGCCGTGGTGCACCAGCACCAGATCGGCCTGCCAGCGCACCGCCTCGTCAAGCAGCGCCTGACAGGCGGTGACGCCGGAGAGCACACGGGTGACCGTGCGTGCGCCCTCCACCTGCAGCCCGTTCTCGGTGTAGTCCTTGAAGCGCCGGGCCTCCAGCAGCTGCTCGCAGGCCGATACCAGTTCGTCGCGGTCTATCATGAGATCTCCTGAAATAGCTCCAAACAAGCATCAGGTTGGCGATGCTACAATGGCGCACATTGTACGCACCGCCCCGCCGGCCCGCGACCGCCTCACTGCCAAGCGCCAAGGATCATCGCCGCATGCGACGCACCCTCTCGACCTATATCTGGCCGGTCCTCATCGGCATTCTGCTCGCCATCGTGCTGATCAATGCCTTCCCCGAACGGCTCGGCAGACTACCGTCACCGAGCGGTGACAGCCTGACGGTAGTTCCCGCCACGCCACCAGCGACACCCACCGAGCAGCAGGCACCGCAACGCCCTGCCCCGGAGGTCAAGGAGGCTGCGCCGCTGGACCGCCGTGGCGGCCCCGTGAGCTACGCCGAGGCGGTGGAGAAGGCCGCGCCCGCGGTGGTCAACGTCTACTCCTCGCGGGTCGTGGAACGGGAAACCCACCCGCTGATGTCAGACCCCTTCTTCCGCCAGTTCTTCGGCAACAATGACGTGCCGTCGCGCCAACGCATGCTTTCGAGCCTTGGCTCCGGCGTCATCGTCAGCGAGGACGGCTACGTGCTGACCAACCACCACGTCATCAGCGGCGCCGACCAGGTCCAGGTGGCGCTGCGCGACGGCCGCGAGACCCTGGCCCGGGTCATCGGCACCGATCCCGAAAGCGACCTGGCGGTACTCAAGATCGATCTCGGCGACCTGCCGGTGATCGAGCTGACCGACTCGCGCAAGGTCGCGGTGGGCGACGTTTCGCTGGCCATCGGCAACCCCTTCGGGGTCGGCCAGACGGTGACCATGGGCATCATCAGCGCCACCGGTCGCAGCCACCTGGGACTCAACGCCTATGAGGACTTCATCCAGACCGATGCGGCGATCAACCCGGGCAACTCCGGTGGCGCCCTGATCAACCCCGACGGCGCCCTGGTCGGCATCAACACCGCCATCTTCTCCCGCTCGGGGGGCTCCCAGGGCATCGGTTTCGCGATCCCGGCCAACCTGGCCCGCAGCATCCTCGACGAGCTGGTCACCCACGGCCGGGTCATCCGCGGCTGGCTCGGCATCGAGGCCCAGGAGCTGAACCAGGAACTGGCCGCCTCCTTCGGGCTGCAGGCACCGGCCGGGGTGATCATCGCCGGGGTGGTGTCCCAGGGACCGGCCGACCGGGCGGGACTGAAACCCGGAGACGTGCTGCTCGAGGTCGACGGTCGCGCGGTGATCGATCCGCGTCGGACCATGAGCGACATCGCTGCGGTGGCTCCCGGCACCACCCTGACCGTCAGCGTCGCCCGCGACGGCAAGTCGATCGAGGTGGAACTGGAAGTCGGCGAGCGCCCCACGCCCCAATCCCAGTCGCAGCAGACCGGCAGCAGCCAGTCAGCCCCCTGAGACGCACCCCGAGGTGGGTAACGCAGAGGCAGTGTCCAGGCGTGCCCCACCGTCCAGACATGAAAAGGCCCGGAATTGCTCCGGGCCTTTTCATGTCTGGATGCCTGTCTGGGGCCGGGGGCGCTCGGTCACAACGACCACCGGCCCTGCGTCGCTTCAATCCTTGATGCGGTACTCCGCCGAACGCGCGTGGGCGGTCAGCGATTCACCACGAGCCAGCACCGAGGCGGTCTTGCCCAGGGTAGACGCCCCCTGTGGCGAGCAGTGAATGATCGAAGAGCGCTTCTGGAAGTCGTAGACGCCAAGCGGTGACGAGAAGCGCGCCGTACCCGAGGTCGGCAGCACGTGGTTGGGACCAGCGCAGTAGTCGCCCAGCGCCTCTGCGGTATGCCGCCCCATGAAGATGGCTCCGGCGTGGCGCACCTGCTCCGCCAGTCGCTCCGGGTGCTCCACCGACAACTCCAGGTGCTCCGGCGCGATGCGATTGATCAACTCCAGCGCCTCGCCCTCGTCACGACAGGCGATGAGCGCACCGCGCGTACGCAGCGAGGCCCCGGCGATGGCTTCGCGCTCGAGCGTCGGCAGCAGCCGTTCCATGGACGCTTCCACCGCCGCCAGATGCTCCACATCCCAGCTGACCAGGATCGCCTGGGCGTCTTCGTCGTGCTCTGCCTGGGAGAACAGGTCCATGGCCAGCCAGTCAGGATCGGTCTGGCCGTCGGACACCACCAGGATCTCGGAGGGCCCGGCGATCATGTCGATCCCCACCTGACCAAAGACCGCGCGCTTGGCGGTGGCCACATAAATGTTGCCCGGCCCGACGATCTTGTCGACCCTGGGCACGCTTTCGGTGCCATAGGCCAGCGCCGCCACGGCCTGGGCACCGCCCAGGGTAAACACCTTGTCGACCCCGGCCAGATGCGCCGCCGCCAGCACCAGATCGTTGACCACGCCGTCGGGCGTGGGCACCACCATGATGATCTCCCGCACTCCCGCCACGTGGGCCGGCACAGCGTTCATCAGCACCGATGAGGGATAGGCGGCCTTGCCGCCGGGCACATAGATACCGGCGCGATCCAGCGGCGTCACCTTCTGCCCCAGCACGGTGCCGTCATCTTCGGTGTACTGCCAGGAAGTGGGCTTCTGGCGTTCGTGGTAGACGCGGATACGCTCGGCGGCGGCGGCCAGCGCCTGACGCTGGTCGTCGGGCAGAGCGGCGTAGGCGGCCTCGAGACGATCGGCCCCCAGGGTCAGATCCGCCATGCTTGAGGCCTCGAGGCGATCGAGGCGACAGGTCAGCGCCACCAGGGCGGCGTCGCCCTCCCGACGCACCTGGCTGATGATCTCGGAGACCGCCTGCTGGACACCATGGTCCGACACGCCTTCCCACGCCAGCAGGTCGGTGAGACGGGACTCGAAATCCGCGTCCCGGGTCGAGAGTCGGGCCACCAGGGGCGTGTCTTGGCTCATGTCGGAAATCTCCGCTTCTGTCTTGGCCATACGTTGAGAACCCTCGGGTTCCGTTGGCTGGTGCGCTCAGCTTGCCGCCTGCCGCCGCGCCTCGACGGCGTCGCTCAAGCGGCGCAGCAGCGGCTTGATCTGATCATGCTTGATGGTCATCGAGGCCTGATTGACCACCAACCGGGTGCTGATATGGGCCATCAGTTCCCGTGGCTCCATACCATTGGCACGCAGCGTATTGCCGGTATCGACGATATCGACGATCTCGTCGGCCAGGTTCATCAGCGGCGCCAGCTCCATCGCCCCGTACAGCTTGATGACCTCTGCCTGGATGCCCTGCTCGGCGTAATAGCGCCGCGCCACATTGACGAACTTGGTCGCCACCCGACGCCGGGCACGGGCGGGCTCGGCACCCTGAATACCAGCGGTCATCAGCTTGCAACGCGCGATATTGAGGTCCAGCGGCTCATAGAGTCCCTCGGCACCGTGCTCCAGCAGCACATCCTTGCCGGCGACCCCCAGGTCCGCCGCCCCCAGCTGCACATAGGTCGGCACATCGGTGGCACGAATCACCACCAGCTTGACGTCTGGCAGATTGGTGTCGAACAACAGCTTGCGACTCTTGCCCAGGTCCTCGGCGGGCCGGATGCCGGCATCCGCCAGCAGTGGCAGCGTCTCGTCGAGAATGCGCCCCTTGGAGAGCGCCACTATCAATTGCTTGCTCATGGTCTCGCCCGGTTGTCGGGTTGGAAGTCAATGTGGCGTGTTTCCCCGCGCCGGCTCGGGCAGTCCGAGCCGGCTGGGCGAAGAAAGCTCAGCCCGGGACGCGCTTGATCCGAGCACCCAGCAGGTGGAGCTTTTCCTCGATGCATTCGTAGCCGCGATCGATGTGGTAGATACGATCGACCAGGGTCTCGCCCTTGGCCATCATCGCCGCGATCACCAGTGAGGCCGAAGCGCGCAGATCGGTGGCCATCACCGGTGCACCGGACAGATGCTCGACGCCTTCGATGACGGCAGTGTTGCCTTCCAGGGCGATGTTGGCGCCCATGCGGTTCAACTCCTGCACGTGCATGAAACGATTCTCGAAGATCGTCTCGACCACTCGCGAGGAGCCCTCGGCCACCGCATTCATGGCCACGAACTGGGCCTGCATGTCGGTGGGAAAGGCCGGATAGGGAGCGGTCCTGATATTGACCGCCTTGGGCCTGCGCCCTTCCATGTCCAGCTCGATCCAGTCCTCACCGGTGGTAATCCTGGCCCCCGCCTCCTCGAGCTTGGCCAGCACCGCCTCGAGAATGTCGGCACGGGTACGACGCACCCGAACGCGGCCACGGCTGAGCGCCGCTGCGACCAGGAAGGTGCCGGTCTCGATACGGTCCGGCATGACGTCGTGGCGAGCCCCGTGGAGCCGCTCCACCCCTTCGATGGTGATGGTGTCAGTACCGTGACCACGGATATCGGCACCCATCTTGATCAGGCACTCGGCCAGATCCACGATTTCGGGTTCCTTGGCGGCGTTCTCGAGCACCGTGGTGCCGTCGGCCAGGGTCGCGGCCATCAGCAGGTTCTCGGTACCGGTCACGGTCACGGTATCGAAGAAGATGGTGGCACCCTTGAGGCGGCCCGGCGTGGTAGCACGGATGTAGCCACCCTCGACCCGGATATCGGCACCCATGGCCTCGAGGCCACGAATATGCAGGTCCACCGGACGCGAGCCGATGGCGCACCCGCCCGGCAGCGATACGTCGGCCTTGCCGAAGTGGGCGAGCAGCGGTCCCAGCACCAGGATCGAGGCGCGCATCTTCTTGACCAGCTCATAGGGCGCGTGGCAATCGCTGACCTGGGCTCCGTTGAGCTGAATGCACATCTTTTCGCCCATCACCGCCTGCACGCCCATGTGGCCGAGCAGTTCCAGGGTGGTGGTGATGTCCTGCAGGTGGGGAAGATTGCCGATGGTGACCGGCTCTTCGGACAGCAGGGTGGCGCACAGGATGGGCAGCGCTGCATTCTTGGCGCCACTGGCCCAGACGTCGCCCTCGGCGGGTCCGTTGCCGGTAATGATCAATTTGTCCATGAAGGCGGTACCATCAGGCTCCGGTGTTTTCGGCGGCAGCCTGCCACTGTGCGGGGGTATAGGTCTTGATGCTGACCGCATGAAGGGCGCCGGAGGCGATTTCCTCGGACAGCGCACCATAGATGACCTGCTGACGCTTGACCGGTGACAGCTCGGCGAAGCGTTCGCCCACCGCAATCACCTGAAAGTTGCAGCCTTCACCCTGGATATGAAATTCACAGCCGTCGACACGGCTCTCGAGCAGCGCTTTGACGTCGCTGGGTTGCATGCACCTGCTCCTTGACCAGACCAATGACGGGAGACGCCCACGGCCTCGCCGTGACGTCCCGAAAAAACTCAAAGGGCATATGGTAAAGAAAAGCGGCGCGCTTGGCGATGACGCAGCGAGGTTTCCACCTATACATCCGTCACAAAAAAGACACCCCCGGCCACCTTGCGGTGGTCGGGGGTGCCGGAAGGGCTAGCGGCGAGGGCGAGCAGCCCGGATCAAGGCGCTGGATTCAGACGTCGAACCAGGCGCATCACGGACACCAGCCGCCAGACAACCGCCGCTAGGCGGTAACGGTGCTGGAAGGCAACAGATCATCCAGACCGGCCAGCTCGGTCAACTGCCTGAGCTGCGCCGACAGCTTGATGCTGTTGAGCGACAGCCCGATCCGGCGAATGGTACGCGCCCACTCGAGCATCATGGTCAGCGCCGCGCTGGAGACGTGCTCCACCTCGCTCAGGTCGAGGCACACCGAGGTGCCCGATGCCCGACTCTGGAGCCACTCACGACCTGCCTCGGCCATGTCCGCGGCCCCGTCGAAGTCGACCTTGCCACACACCCGGAGTGTACTTCCGTCCTCGAGCAGGCGGGCCGACGCCACTTCCATCAACACGCTCACGCACCGCGCTCCAGTTCGTCGACGCCGACATCCGGCGACCAGTTGTTGATCACGGCGTCGTAGTCACGGTTGTGGTCACGCATGGCCTGATCGAACTGGTTGCGGAAGGTCAGACCGAGATTGATGCCGTTGACGATGACATTGACCACCCGCCACTGGCCGTTGGACTTGCGCAGGGTGTAGTTGACCGGGTAGATGGTGCCATCGGTGGCCACCACTTCCATCTCGACGCTGTCCTGATCGTCATAGCGTGAGGCGGACTGGTTATCGAGCACGCGAACTTCCTTGTACTCGAAGGTCACCAGGCCCTTGGCATAGGTGTCGAGCAGGGTCTGCTTGAACACCTCGACGAAGCGCGAACGCTGCTCCGGCGTGGCATTGTTGAAGTAGCGGCCCATCACACTGGCGCCGATGTAGCGAAAGTCGGCGACGCCACGCAGACTCTCGTCGACCATCTGCTTGAGCTCGTCGGGACGGTCCATGAAGTAGGCCTCTCGGCCGCCGATCATCCCCATCAGATCATTGACGCTGTCGCGAATCAGCTGTTCGGGGGATTGCTGGGCCATGGCCGGCAGACTGGCCAGCACCATCATCAGCGCCATCAACCAGCGGCGCAGGTGAACCATAGCGGGCAAAGAACGGGTCATGGGTTGCCTCCTTGTATCTCCGGAAA
This sequence comes from Halomonas sp. DP5N14-9, assembly GCF_019802175.1. Taxonomy (NCBI): domain Bacteria; kingdom Pseudomonadati; phylum Pseudomonadota; class Gammaproteobacteria; order Oceanospirillales; family Halomonadaceae; genus Halomonas; species Halomonas sp. DP5N14-9. Next base: position 159,161 of record NZ_JAHVHR010000024.1, on the reverse strand, counting down.
CTGCCGGATCAGTCTTTCGTCAGATTGGACACGAACTGCTGGATCAGTTCCTCGAGCACCAGCGCGGACTGGGTATCACGAATCGCCTCACCCTCGGCGATCATCTCCGGTGATCCCCCGACCGACAGCCCGATGTACTGCTCACCAAGCAGGCCCGAGGTAAGGATCGCCGCGGTGCTGTCATCCGGCAGCTTGCCGGCCAGGGAGCTGTCCAGCGACATCACCACCACGGCATCGTAGAACTCGGTATCCAGCTCGATGCTCTCTACCCGTCCCACGGTCACCCCGGCCATCGTCACTCGTGCCCGCGGCTTGAGCCCACCGATATTCGCGAAGTTGGCCCGGAGCTCGTAGGTGTCGTCGGCACGTTGCAGGTCCAGGCCGCTGACCTTGAGCCCCAGGAATACCAGCCCCAGGATACCGGCCAGCATGAACAGGCCCACACCAAACTCCATCGTCTTGCTGCGCTTCATGGACAGTCTCCGCAGAATCAGGAAAGCCCGCCGAACATCACGGCGGTAAGAACGAAATCCAAGCCCAGCACGGCCAGGGAGGAATACACCACGGTACGGGTGGTGGCCCGCGAAATACCTTCCGAGGTCGGCACCAGATCATACCCCTGGAACACGGCAATCCAGGTGACCACTATGGCGAACACGATGCTCTTGACCACGCCGTTGCCGATATCGGTAAAGAAGCCGACGCTGGCCTGCATGTTGCCCCAGTACGAGCCTTCGAATACCCCGAGCCACTCGACCCCGACCAGGTAGCCGCCGTACACGCCGACCACGCTGAAGCCGATGGTCAACAGCGGCAGCGAGACGAATCCCGCCCACAGGCGTGGCGCCACGATACGACGCAGCGGATCGACGCCGATCATCTCCATGCTGGTCAGCTGCTCGGTGGCCTTCATCAGGCCAATCTCGGCGGTCAATGCCGAGCCCGCGCGCCCGGCGAACAACAGCGCCGCCACCACCGGCGCCAGTTCACGCAACAGGGCCAACGACACCATCTGGCCGAGCGCGTCCTCGGCACCGAACCCGACCAGGATGGTGTAACCCTGAAGCGCCAGCACCATGCCGATGAACAGCCCCGACACCAGCACGATGGCCAATGACAGCACACCGACCGCATAGACCTGGGCCACCCACAGGCTGAACCCTTCTGCCGAGGGGCGCCCCAGCATGGACTGGCCGAGAAAGATGCTGGCCCGGCCGACGGCCTCCAGCAGGTCGCAGCCGCGCCGTCCCATATGGGTGATTCGTTCGATCATGGACGGCTCCCCTGGCCCAGAATGTCATCGTGAAAATCGTTGGCCGGGTAGTGAAACGGCACAGGGCCGTCCGGCTCACCATGCACGAACTGACTGACTCGGGCGTCCTGTTCCACGTCCAGCGACGCCGGTGTGCCGTGGGCCATGACCCGCCCGTCGGCGACCACGTAGACGTAGTCGGCGATGGACAGGGTCTCCTTGATATCGTGGGAGACCACCACCGCCGTCAAGCCCAGCGCCTGATTCAGCCGCCGAATCAACTGGACCAGCACACCCATGGAGATCGGATCCTGGCCGACGAAGGGCTCGTCGTAGAGAATCAATTCAGGATCCAGCGCCACCGCCCGCGCCAGCGCCACACGCCGTGTCATGCCGCCGGACAGCTCTGCTGGCATCAAGTCTCTGGCCCCACGCAGCCCCACCGCCTCGAGCTTCATCAGCACCACGTCACGCACCATGCTTTCCGGCAGATCGGTGTGGACCCGCAGCGGAAAGGCCACGTTCTCGTAGACACTGAGATCGGAAAACAGCGCGCCACTCTGGAACAGCATGCCCATGCGCCGACGCATCTGGAACAGATCCTTGCGCGACAGGCGATGGACGTCCTGACCATCGATCAGGACGCGCCCGCCACTGGGGTTGAGCTGCCCCCCGATCAGTTTCAGCAGGGTAGTCTTCCCGGTGCCACTTGGCCCCAAGATGGCCGTGATCTTGCCGCGGGGTATGGAGAGATCCACGCCGCGAAAGATATCCCTGTCGCCGCGCGTGAAATGCAGATTCTCCACCTCCACCAAGGAGGAAGCCGTCATCGCAGTCCCTATAGAGTCAGTATCACCGTGAACCGGCGGTTCAGACCGGACGCCCGCCCCGAATCCTCGGATTCGACGCCTGGCCAGACCTGAGCCCGAACCTTGAGAATAGAGCGCCTTGAGCCGCGCTCGGTTTTCGAACATCGTATCTTAACTCAAATGCAGCATGCCAGTGCCCCGGTTGCGCGCTTGCGCGCAGGTTTATCTAAGGGTTCAATGGGCGCCCTTTCTGCAACCAAGTCGTTCTCCATGCTGTTACCGTCTGTCGTCGTCGCCCTGGGCCTGGTGGGCCTGCTCTGGAGCGCGGATCGCTTTGTCGGCGCCGCCGCCGCCACCGCCTACCGCGCCGGCATGAGCATCATGCTGGTCGGCATGACCATCGTCTCCATCGGCACCTCTGCCCCGGAAATCGTGGTCTCGGTGATGGCCTCGCTGGATGGCGCCCCCGACCTGGCCACCGGCAATGCGCTGGGCTCCAATATCGCCAACATCGCGCTGGTACTGGGCGTGACTGCGCTGGTGGTGCCGATCCCGGTGCGCTTCACCATCGTGCGCCGCGAGCTGCCACTGCTGCTGGGCGCCACCGGCCTCGCCGGCTACGCCCTGGCCGATGGCAGCCTCGATCGCCTCGACGCGGCCCTGCTGATCGCGCTGCTGGTATTCAGCCTGTGGTGGCTGTTTCGCGCCGACGAGGCCGAACAGGAGATGGCCGACGACATTCCCGGCATGGCACTGGGCAAGGCCATCGGCTGGCTGGTGCTGACCCTGGCGGTGATGATCGCCAGCTCCCGCGCCCTGGTCTGGGGCGCCACTGAGCTGGCACGCACCTTTGGCGTAAGCGAGCTGGTGATCGGTCTGACCGTCGTCGCCATCGGCACCAGCCTGCCGGAACTCGCCGCCTGCGTGGCCAGCGCGCTGAAGCGCCACCACGATCTGGCCATCGGCAACGTCATCGGCTCCAACCTGTTCAATATGCTGGCGGTACTGCCGGTACCGGCGCTGCTGGCGCCGGGAGCCACCGATCCCGCAGCCGCCGGCCGCGACTTTCCGGTAATGCTTGGCCTGACGCTGCTGCTGGCGGCGCTGCTGCTGTGGCAACGCCGAGGGCGCCTGGGGCGCTGGATCGGCGCGCTGCTGGCCTGCACCTATGCGCTTTATCTGACCTGGCTCGGCCTTTCGGTCGCGGCAGGCCCCTTGTGACAACGGCAGTAAACGGCAACAATCATGGCCATGAGCAAACACCCCTCCTCGGCGCAGACGCCGACCCTGAGCGTCCGCGATATCGCACGACGCACCCTGGAGCTGGAACGTGACGCCATCGACGCCCTGATCGGGCGTCTCGACGGCGACTTCGACCGTGCCTGCCAACTGCTGCTGGCCTGCCGCGGCCGGGTGGTCGTCACCGGCATGGGCAAGTCGGGACATGTCGGCGGCAAGATCGCCGCCACCCTGGCAAGCACCGGCACGCCGGCCTTCTTTGTCCATCCCGGCGAAGCCAGTCATGGTGACCTGGGCATGATCACGCCCGGCGACGTCGTCCTGGCACTGTCCAACTCCGGCGAAACCGCCGAGGTCACTGCCCTGCTGCCGCTGCTCAAGCGCATGGGCATTCCACTGATCAGCATGACCGGCCGAGCACAGTCGACCCTGGCCCGCCACGCCGAAGCCCATCTATACGCAGGGGTCGAGCGCGAGGCCTGCCCACTGGACCTGGCCCCGACCTCTTCGACCACCGCAGCGCTGGCGCTGGGCGACGCCCTGGCGGTGGCGCTGCTCGAGACCCGCGGCTTCACCGCCGAGGATTTCGCCCTGTCCCACCCGGGCGGCAGCCTGGGCAAGCGACTTCTGTTGACCGTGGCCGACCTGATGCATACCGGCGACCGGCTGCCCTCGGTACCGTCGGGCTCGCCGCTGCGCGACGCCCTGCTCGAGATCACCCGTCAGGGACTCGGCTTTACCTGCGTGGTATCCCCCGACGGCACCCTGGCCGGGGTCTATACCGACGGCGACCTGCGCCGCACCCTGGATCGCCATCAGGACTTCAGCTCGCTTACCGTGGATGACGTGATGACCACCCCCGGGCGACGCATCGGCCCCGCCACCCTGGCGGCGGAGGCGGTCAAGCTGATGGAAGAAGGCCGGATCACCGCCCTGGCGGTGGTCGATGACGAGCAGCGCCCAATCGGTGCACTGCATATGCACGACCTGCTGGCCGCCGGTGTCATCTGAGCCTCATTTATCCCTTTACAAGGAACGCCGTCATGTCTCACGAGCTTCTCGCCTCCCTCGCGCCGGAACTGGTGGAGCGCCTGCGCCACATCAAGCTGCTGGCGCTGGACGTGGACGGCGTACTGACCGATGGTCGACTGTACTTCCACGCCGACGGCTCCGAGTTGAAGGCGTTCAACACCTTGGATGGCCACGGCCTCAAGCTGGCCAAGCGCGCCGGCATCCAGGTGGCCCTGATCACCGGGCGCAGCTCCCCCATGGTCACTCAAAGAGCCAGAGCACTCGGCATCGAGCACGTACAGCAAGGGGTCGAGCGCAAGCTGCCCGCCCTTGAATCGCTGTGCGATTCGCTGGGCCTGACCCTCGACCAGGTCGCCTACTGCGGCGATGACCTGCCGGATCTGCCCTGCATCCATCGCAGTGCGGTCGGCATCACCGTGCCAGGCGCCCCCTGCTACCTTCGTCAGCACGCCGACTGGGTCACCCAGGTTGCCGGCGGACATGGCGCGGTGCGCGAGATCACCGACACCCTGCTGATGGCCCAGGGCCGCCTCGACGATATCATCGACAGCTACCTGAGCAACGGACCGCTGACATGAAACTGAGCGCACTGCGTCCAGGCTTTCGCTTCTGGCTGGTCATCCTGCTGCTGGTACTCGGTGGCGGCCTGACGTTGCTCGACCCCCGCGAGAGCAACGTCCCCGACCTGGTACCCAATGACAAGGCCGGCGAGCCCGACTACTACCTGGTGGATGCCCGCCTGACCCGCTTCGATGCCCAGGGCACCCCCCATCAGCGCATCGATACGCCACGCCTTGTGCACACACCGCTCGACGACGTCACCCGGGTGGACCAGCCGGACCTTGCGCTGATCGACGACAGCGGCCGAGAGTGGATCGCCGACGCCGACAACGGTGAACTGGGTCCGGACGGCAACCCCCTGACCCTGTCGGGCGACGCCCATCTCGAGGCCCCCGCGGAGCGTTGGCAGCTTGATACAGAGGTATTGGTCTACGACAGCGACAGTGGCCATGTCTGGAGCGAAACGCCAGCCGTCCTACGCCAACCCCCTCAACAGATGCAAGGGGAGCGCTTCGACGCCTGGATCCATGACAATACCGCTCGCCTGACCGACAATGTCACCGGTCATCATCCGCCAGAGCCTCAATAAGGAGCCCCTTCCATGATGCGTCCAAGTCCCGCCCTCCTGCTTGCCCTGGCCCTTGGCCTGGCCGCCGGCGCCACCGGCAGCAGTGTCCTGGCGCTGGAAAGTGATCGCAGCGCACCGATTCAGGTGGAGGCCGACCAGCTGGATCTCGATGATCGCGCCGGTACCGCGGTCTATACCGGCGACGTGCGCATTGTGCAAGGCAGCATGATCCTCACCGGCGAACGCGTCGAGATCCAGCGCAACGACCAGGGACAACTGTCACTGGCGACCGCGACCGGCTCACGTGCCTACCTCGAGCAGAAGCCATCCCCGGAAGAACCGGTGGTCAAGGGCTGGGGCCGCAAGGTGATCTACCACGTGGCCGAACGCCGCATGGAGCTGATCGACCAGGCTGAGCTGCACAAGGCCAATGACACCTTCGACGGTGCCTATCTGGAGTACTTCCTCGATCGCCGCGTGGTCCAGGCCCGCTCCAGCGCCCAGGGCGTCCAGGGCGAGCAGCGCATTCGCATGACCCTCGAGCCGGAAAGCCAAGGAAACTGATGAAGACTCTCCACGCTCGCCATCTGGCCAAGAGCTACAAGAAGCGTCGCGTCGTCCAGGACATCAGCCTGTCGATCGAGCAGGGCAGCATCGTCGGTCTGCTGGGCCCCAACGGGGCCGGCAAGACCACCTCCTTCTACATGATCGTCGGCCTGGTCAGAGCCGACGCCGGCAGCATCAGCATCGATGATCGGGACCTGAGCCGCGCGGCCATGCACCAGCGCGCGCTGGCCGGTATCGGCTACCTGCCTCAGGAGGCTTCGATCTTTCGCAAGCTGTCGGTGGCCGACAACATCATGGCGATCCTCGAGACCCGCAAGGACCTCGACCGCGAGGGCCGAGAAGCACGTCTCGAGCAACTCCTCGAGGATTTCCACGTCAGCCATATTCGCGACAACCCCGGCATGAGCCTGTCCGGCGGGGAGCGGCGCCGGGTCGAGATCGCTCGCGCCCTGGCCACCGAGCCGGCCTTTATCCTCCTCGATGAACCCTTCGCCGGGGTCGACCCGATCTCGGTGGGCGAGATCAAGTCCATCATTCGTCAACTCAAGGCCCGCGATATCGGCGTCCTGATCACCGATCACAACGTGCGCGAGACCCTCGATATCTGCGATCGTGCCTACATCGTCGGCGACGGCCAGATCATCGCCGAGGGCAGCGCCGAGTCCATCCTCGCCAACCAGCGCGTCAAGGAGGTCTACCTGGGCGAGAACTTCCGCCTCTAGACCGCAGGGCCGCCCGACAGCCGCAGTCGCAGTCGCAGTCGCATCAAGCGGCCGCAACATTTGCCAGCATCAGCATCCAACCGCCGGCCCCGAAAGGGTCGGCCTCACCTTGCACACAGGGCCTCCCTCGAAAGAAGCACCTCCCCCCTACCAAGTTGTTCCACATCGACCTTTACACTCCCTCCCACAGGTCAAAAAACACCAACTTGGCAAGATGCTTGCATGTCTGATGACTCGTCGTTAGGGTAAAGCCTTTCGACAACACTGGTGGATCCCGACCCATGGCCCTCAAGGCGTCACTGCAGCTGCGCATCGGTACCCAGCTGACCATGACCCCGCAACTGCAACAGGCGATCGGCCTGCTGCAGCTTTCGACCCTGGACCTGCGCCAGGAGGTCCAGCAGGCGCTGGAGGCCAACCCCATGCTCGAACTCGAGGACGAGTTCGGCGAACAGCAGACCAGGGAAGCCGTGGAAGATGACTGGGCGGATCAGATTCCCTCGGAACTCAGTGTGGACAGCGACTGGTCCGACACCTACCAGGACCTGGGCACCACCCCCGCCGGCAGTGGCGAGGCGCCGGATTTCGAGCGCCAGGCAAGCTCCCAGTCACTGCACAGCCACCTGAGCTGGCAACTGGCGATGCTCGACGTCAGCGACCAGGAGCGCCTGATCGCCGAGAGCCTGCTCGACGCGGTCAACGCCGACGGCTATCTCGAGCAGACACTGGATGACATTGCCCAGGGGCTCGAGCAAGACGGTCGTCGCCCCCCTCCCCTCGCCGAGGTGGAGGCGGTGCTGGTTCGGCTGCAACAGTTCGAACCGACCGGAGTGTTCGCCCGCGACCTGCGCGAGTGTTTGATGCTGCAACTGGATAGCCTGCCTCGCGATACCGTCCTGCTGCCCCAGGCCGGACGACTGGTAAGACAGTTTCTCGAGGCGCTGGCCAGCGGCGACCGACGTCTGCTGAAGCGCCGACTAGGACTCGATGACGACCAACTCGACAGCGTCATCGAGCTGATCCGGAGCCTCGACCCACGTCCCGGCAGCCAGTTCGGTGACAGCGATAACGACTACGTCATACCCGACCTGGTGGTGCGCCACACCGAAGAGGGCTGGCGAGTTGAACTCAACCCGGATGCAATGCCCCGACTGCGCATCCAGCCCGACTACGCTGCGCTGATTCGGCGCGCGGACAAGAGCCAGGACAACCAGTTCCTCAAGGACCACCTGCAGGAGGCGCGCTGGCTGATCAAGAGTCTGTCCAGCCGCAACGACACCTTGCTGAAGGTCGGCCGGGAAATCATGGTGCGTCAGATCGACTTCCTCGAGCAGGGAGAAGCGGCCATGAAACCGTTGGTGCTGGCCGATATCGCAGACAAGGTGGAGATGCACGAGTCCACCATCTCCCGCGTGACCACCCAGAAGTTCGTGCACACGCCTCGCGGCGTGTTCGAGTTGAAGTATTTTTTCTCGAGCCAGGTCGGCCAGGATGGCGACGCCCATTCCAGTACCGCCATCCGCGCCATGATCAAATCGTTGATTCAAAAGGAACCTGCCCGCAAACCTCTGTCGGACAGCAAACTGGTGGAATTGCTGGCGGAAGACGGCGTCAATGTCGCCAGACGCACCGTGGCAAAGTACCGGGAAGCCATGAATATTCCGTCTTCCAGCGAGCGCAAGCGACTGCGCTGAGGCCTTGCGCTGCGGCGTCGCTAGCCTAGTTATCGGGAAAGCGCAAGCACTTGAAATTTCGCATGACATCTGCGTCTTTCTGCGTAGCGTCGAGGGGGTTTGCAGGATCGGAAAAAGGGTTACAATCAAGCCACCACCCGAAAGAGCAAGGAGCCTGTCATGCAAGTCAACATCACCGGCCACCACGTCGAATTGACCGATCCCCTGCGTGACTACGTACAAGAGAAGCTCACCCGTGTGGAGCGCCACTACGACAACATCACCAACGTCCAGGTGACCCTCTCGGTGGAAAAGGAACGCCAGCTGGCCGCCTGCACCCTTCACGCCGCCGGTGCCGACCTGCATGCCGAAGCGCAGGACGGCGACATGTATGCTGCTATCGACGCCCTTGCCGACAAGCTGGACCGCCAGCTGGTCAAGCACAAGGAAAAATCCCAAGCCCGCGCCCAAGGCGCCGGAATTCGCTGACTCTCATGACATTGGAAGCCATTCTCCCTCCCGAGCGCACATTGTTCGATGTCCCGGGAGGCAGCAAGAAGAGGGTGCTGGAGTTTTTCAGCACCTTCATTGCGCAGAACACCCCGAGCCTGGACAGCCAGGAGGTCTTCAGTCGGCTGATCGGACGTGAGCGCCTGGGCAGTACCGGCATAGGCAATGGCGTCGCCATTCCCCATGCCCGCAACCCCCACTGCAAGGCGCCCATCTCCGGCTTCCTCAAACTCGCGGAACCTGTCGACTTCGATGCCATTGATGGTGAGCCCGTCGATCTGGTGTTCGTGCTGCTGGTACCGGAAGAGGCCGACGACGCCCATCTCGCCCTGCTCGGCCAGGTCGCCGGCGTCATGAACGACGCCGACACACGTCACCGTCTGCGCCACGCCAGCTCCCAGCGCGAGCTTCACGAGCGCCTGCAGGAAGCCATCCGCCAACAGGCGCCAGGGGACGACACTCCCTCCTGATCGCGGCCTTGCCTAGGCCATCAGCAATGGACGCCTGCCCAAGGAGACAGGACATGCAGCTCGTGATCATCAGTGGTCGCTCCGGCTCGGGAAAGTCCGTGGCCCTTCAAGCCCTGGAGGACCTGGGGTTCTACGCCATCGACAACCTTCCCGCGACCTTGCTGGGCGCCCTGGTGGACGAGCTGGAAAACGGTCATTCCCGCCGTATCGCCGTCAGCGTCGACGCCCGCAACCTGCCTGAGGCACTGGAACGCTTCCCCGCCCAGCTGGCGTCCCTCAAGCAGAGTCCGATCGACTGCCAGGTGGTCTACCTGACCAGTGATGCGCGAATTCTGCTCGAGCGTTATTCCCACACGCGGCGCCGTCACCCCCTGACCCGTGATAGCGACATGACCCTGGCGGAAGCCATCGAGTCCGAACAGAAGGCCCTTTCGGGTATTCGAGACCTGGCCGATCTGGTCATCGACAGCTCTCGCCTGTCGGTGCACGAACTGCGTTCGCGCATCGCCGAACAGGTCGCCGACCACCGCAGCGGCCAGTTGAGCCTGACCGTGGAGTCCTTCGGCTTCAAGCGTGGCGTGCCGCCGGATGCAGACATCGTGTTCGATGCCCGCTGTCTGCCCAATCCCTACTGGGAACCATCGCTGCGTGATGCCAATGGCTGCGATCCCAGCGTCATCGACTTCCTCGAACGCTATCAGGACGTCGCCGACATGAAGCGCGACATTCTCGCCTGGGTGCGCACCTGGCTACCGCGCTATCAGCAAAGCCAGCGCAGCTACCTCACCGTGGCGGTGGGCTGCACCGGAGGACAGCATCGTTCGGTCTACCTGGCCGAGGGAATCGCCTCGGCCCTGGCCGACCAGCATCCCCGCGTCCGTCTACGCCACCGCGAACTCGGCCAGCAACGCCGACTGGACAGCGGAGGACTCTAGGCGTGGCCCGACGCACCCTGACCCTGACCAATCGTCGCGGCCTGCATGCACGCGCCGCGACACGCCTGGTCACCTGCTGCCAACCCTTTGACGCCACCGTCACCGTCCACCATGGCAGCCGCTCGGGTGACGCCGCCAACATCATGTCGCTGCTGATGCTGGCCGCCCCCTGCGGTACGGAGCTGACCCTGGAGGCCGAAGGCAAGGACGCGGACGCGGTGCTGGACGCTCTGGAGGCACTGTTCGACGCACGCTTCGACGAAGACGCCTGACGTCTTCCCTCTCCTTGTTTTGACCGCCACCCCCTGCCTGCCAAGGACGCCATGCAACTGATCCAGACCGGCAAGTACACCGAGGTCCACTACGATCCGGACCAGGACGCCTTCATCAAGACCTTCACGCCCAAGACCAGCGATCGCTGGCGCTACCGCCTGGGCATCCGGCGCTACCCCGGCCACAATTTTCGCTATGTCGCCGGCCGACTGGAGCGACTGGGTATCGCCACACCGAAAATCCTGTCGGCAGAGCGCTATCGCCTGGTCACCGCCAACGTGCACGGCATCGCGCTCAAACAGCTAGTCCTCGACTCGCCGGAACTGCAGAACCGCTACCTGGACATTCTCGAAACCTTGTACCGTGACCGTATCCACTGTCGTGGCCTGCACACCGAGAACTTCCTGGTCGTCGACGGAGAGGTGATCGCCATCGATCTGGATGCCTACAAGGCGCCGCGGGTCTTCACCTATCCGCGCCGAGAGTTCATCGACTGCCTGAGTCGCTCGCTGAAAAACGACGAGGCATTCCTGTTCGAGCGCTTTCTCGAACGTGTCGACGCCCAGCATCCCTGAGCCCAGCATCCCTAAGCCCAGCATCACTAAGGAAGAACCGCTCCTCCTTGTGCCCTCGCCTGCCCCGCTCTACCCCGGTTTTCCGGGTGGGAGCGCTGGCGTTGGCGACGGTAGCAGCAGCAGTGGTAAACTTTTAACTCGTCACTCAGTTTACCACCAAGCGTCCTTCAGGAGCCGACATGACCTCTCCGGTGTGGCATCCCTACGCCCATCTCAAGACCCAGGCCCCTGCCCCCCGGGTAGTCGGCGGCCAGGGCACCCGCTTTACCCTGGACAGCGGCGAATCATTGCTCGACGCGACCTGCTCCTGGTGGTGCATGATCCACGGCTACGGACATCCACGGCTGGTCAAGGCGATTCAGGAGCAGGCTGCCACGCTGTGTCACGTGATGCTTGGAGGACTGACCCACGATCCCGCCGACCAGCTCGCGCGGGAACTGGTTCGCGTCACGCCAGAGGGCCTCAACCACGTGTTCTTCTCCGACAGCGGCTCGGTGGGCATGGAGGTGGCGATGAAGATGGCGGTGCAGTACCACCATCTGCGCGGCCGCCCCAACAAGCACCGCATGCTGTCGCTGATGAAGGCCTACCACGGTGATACCGCCGGCTGCATGGCAGTGTGTGACCCCGAAGAGGGCATGCATTCGCTGTTTTCCGGCTTTCTTCCTCAGCACCATTTCGCCCCGGCGCCGACGGCCCCCTATGCGGCCACGCCGGAGCAGGTCGCCGCCGACCTCGACGCCTTGCGTGGGGTGCTGGAAGCCCACCACCACGAGATCGCCGCGCTGCTGATGGAACCCCTGCTGCAGGCCGCCGGAGGTCTCAACATGACCTCACCGGACTATCTGAAGGGTGCTCGCGCCTTGTGCGACGAGTTCGACGTGCTGTTAGTGTTCGACGAAGTGGCCACCGGCTTTGGACGCACCGGGCGCATGTTCGCCGCCGACCATGCCGGTGTCAGTCCGGACATCATGGTGCTGTCCAAGGGGCTGACCGGCGGCTACCTTGGCCACGCGGCGACCCTGGCCAACGACCGTGTCCATGCCACCTTTATCGGCGACAGCGAGCTTCACGCCTTTATGCACGGCCCGACCTTCATGGGCAATCCGCTGGCCTGTCGCGTGGCGCTGGAAAGCCTCAGGGTCTTCGAGGAGGACGACTATCTGGGCCGTATCGCTCGGCTCAACGCCATCCTTGTGCAGGAACTCGCCGGCGACAGTGACCTGCGCGCCCACCCTGCGGTGGCCGACATCCGTGTGCTCGGCGCCACCGGCGTGATCGAGGTGCACGACAGTAAAGCGCTGAAAGGCGCCGCCGCCATCGCCCGTGAACAGGGCGTGTGGCTGAGATCCTTCGGCAGATGGCTTTACACCATGCCTGCCTATATCACCTCGGATGACGAGATGCGCCAGATCATTGCGGCCATGAAGGCTCCTTTCACAGCAAACGCATAACGTTCACAGCAAACGCATAATGAGTGGGCAGGGTCGGCGCTGACTGGCTCTCTACCAGCCCGCCGGCCTATATCACCTCGGATGAGGAAATGCGCCAGATCATCACCGCAATGAAAGCGCCGTTTCTTTCTGCATAGTCAGGGTCGGCGCTGGCTGGCTCTCTACCAGCCCGCCTGCCTATATCACCTCGGATGAGGAAATGCGCCAGATCATTGCGGCCCCGCTTCACCAGAGACAGGCACCTTTCTCCGCAAACGCATAATTAGTGCGGTGGCTGGCTCTCTACCAGGCGCTACCACGCTCTACCAGCCCCAGAACAGCAGCCACCAGGCGCCGATCACCGGCGCCTGGGCGGCGAGCATAGGTAGCATGGCAGCTAGTCGACGCGGGCCACCGGCGTAGCGTCCGAGGATGCCCCAGCCAAGCCCCGCGCTTGCCAGCACGCCAAGCCCCAGCAACAGCGCCCTGGCGTCATTGGCCCAGTGGATCAGCAGGCCATCGCCTCGCAGCAGGGTCAGGGTGGTCATCGACAGGCCCAGGAAGACGCCAACCGCGGCCAGGGGTATCAGGGCGTAGGACAGGTGCCACAGGCGCTGCCAGCGCCAGCGGCCAAGCAGACGGTTGGTCAGCGACAGCGACAGCGAGACAAGCCCCCCCAGCACCAGGGTAGTCACACCGATATAGCCCAGCAGCAGGGCTCCATCGAGCAGGGTGAAGACGTCGTTGTGTTCGGGATAGTGGGTCAGCAGCCACCAGGGTGCGCTGGTTTCCAGCGGCCATCCCCAACCGTGCTGATAGAGCCAGACGGCCGCCTGCTGCTTGGCGGCCACGAACCAGGGGCTCGCCGACCAGTGGAATGCCCCCACCGCGATGCCCAGCAGGCCGAATACCACCAGCACGAACTCCCACAGGGTCGCGGGTCGCTGAGGCGGTGGCGACACCACCTCGATGCCGGGCGCCCTGAGCTCGAGATGGATAGCATCCTTGTAGCCTGAACAACGCGAGCACAGATGGCAGTCACTGGCGCTGTCCAGCTGCTTCAGCGGGATCAGCACCGGGCAGTCCGGAGCCCGGCTTCTTGACACCTCACGCCGGCGCTGGCGCCGTCCGTGTTCGGTCCACACCTCGGGGTCGGCGCGGTAGTGCAACGGCGCCAGCTTGGCCAACAGCGCAAAGACGCCGCTGACCGGACACAGATGGCGACACCAGACGCGCTTGCCCTTGCCGTAGACCAGACCGATCACGGCCGCCGCCAGGGTCGAGCCCCCCAGCACCAGCAGCGCGGCCTTGGGATACTGGTAGACGCTGACCAGCTGCCCATAGATCGTGGTCATGGCAAAGCCCACGAACGGCCAGCCACCCCAACGCATCCAGCGCGGTATCGCCCGGCCCATGCCGACACGGCTGGCGGCTTCCGTGATGGCACCCTCCGGACACATCATCCCGCACCATAGCCGCCCCGCCACCACCATGCTGACCATGACAAAGGGCCACCAGATACCCCAGAACACGAACTCGGCGAACACCGTGAGGTGATCGAGGATGCGTGCCTCATGGTTCGGCAGGGGCAACAAGGGCGGCACCAGCAGCAGCACGGCGTAGAACGCCACCACGGCCCACTGCAGTGTCAGAATCCAGCGCCGATGATGCTTCAGCCAGGCTCCCAGAAGCGCCCAGCGTCGGGTCTTGCGGGCGCCTGGATGCCGATTCTCAGCCACGGTTGGCCGAGTGTCCTTGCCAGACCCGCAGCGGCGATCGCTGGCTTCTGGCATCACTGCTGGCGTCACTGTTGCCGTCCCTGTTGCCGGCACTGCCGCCGCCTCGTTCACGACACCGCTCCCTCGACGACGTTGTGGGACGGGCGCTGCCCGCCCACCCACCAGTAGACGAGGCCCCAATAGCACAGGTAGCCGAGCACCAGCGTCGAGGAAGGCCAGGCACGGTAACCGGCGATACTGGCCAGCAGTCCGCCGACTCCCTGGCCATCATCCAGCCAGACACTGGTGTCCCACAGCGGATCGATCCCGACCGGCAACCAGCCCAGATTCATCAACCGCTCGAGCGCCGCCACCCACAGGCCCGCCGCCACCAGCAGCAGGATCTCGCTGGCCCGGAAGAACCCGCGCCAGGCCAGTCGTCGCGAGGACCACTGCAGCACCACGAAGCAGGCAGCCGCCGTGACAAAGCCGAGACCTGCGGCCAGGGCGAAGGAGGTCAGTTGTCCGCCTCGCCACTGGGCCAGCCCCAGACCGTACAGAAACACCAGGGTCTCGGCGCCTTCCCGAGCCACCGCCAGGGCAACCAGGGTAGCAATGCCCCACAGCCGTGAGCGCGACAGACACAGCATGGCGTCACACTCCATGGAGCGTTTGAAGGAGGCGCCGCGACGGCGCATCCACGCCACCATCTGCACGATCAACGCGGCGGCCAGCGCCGACATGGCGGTCTGAAACAGGGTCTGGGCGTCACCGGTCAACCAGCGCCCTACTCCCATCAGCACAGCACCCAGCACGACCGCCAGGGCGATACCCGCCGCGACACCACCCCACAGCCAATTCAAGGCATCGCGACGCCCCTCTCGGGCGAGCCAGGCGTAGACAAGGCCGACCACCAGGATGGCCTCCAGGCTCTCGCGCAGGACCACGATAAAGGCCGCTTCGTTCATGGGTGAGCCTCCTCGGAGGCTTCCCGAGCGATGATCACGCCCTGGGCATCGGGCAGGTGAAACTCGTCGAAGTAGTCGTAACGCCCCGGCTTCAGCGGGTGGACCACGACGAAGGAGTGAACGCCGGGACCCATCACCTTTTCCTGGCGAAGCCGGCGACTCTCGAATTCCACCGGCGTACTTCCGGCATTATGCAGTTCGATCTTAAACCGCTGCCCGGCGACGACCTCGAGTTCGACGGGATCAAGCCTGCCGTCAACAAGGGTCAACCGGTAGGTAGGCAGCGCTCCGGCCTCTGCCTGACCAGAGGTGGCGCACAGTGTCATCAGCGACAGCGCGACCAACGGCGCCGTGATCAGCGCGCCCGAGAGACGGGAACGACGTAGCAGCAACATGACCGCCTCCTCTCAGTAGCCGCCCTTCTTGCCCACGCCGGCGTAGACAAAGTCGTACTCGACGTCGAAGGGCGCATACCAGGGTGCCACGCCGGTTTCCTTGTCGATGTGACGCATCAGGTGCGGCGCTTCGATGTGGAAGCTCAGGTGATAGCGCCCCATGCCCTCGAGCGCCACATTGACACCATAGTGGGTGCCGTCGCTGGCGATCATCGGCATCAGGCTACCTTCGATCACACTGTCGCTGCCTTCCTTCTGCAACCGATAGTCAATGTGCAGAAAAGGAATCCAGGCGCCAGGAGGAAAACCGTTGTCGTTGTCCTCGAGGGCGTGAATATCCGCCTCGAGATGAATATCGGCCTCGGCAGCGGCCAGCTCACCGGCAGGCTCCATGACCACCGGCTGCAGGTAGACCGCGGCGACTTCCATGCCGTTGACCAGTTCGGGCTCGCCGATCGGATACTCCAGCGCCGAGGCACTGCTGGAAAAGACACCAAGACAGAGGGTGGTGGCCAGGGCGGCCAGGGCGGAGCGGTCAAAGATCGGCGATGCAGACATGCGAGAACCTCGGGATAGAAAATGGCGAGAACCGTTCGCGCTTCAAGAATCATTTCCATGACGAAGTTCATGAAGCACCGCCCGGTGTCGCCACACTCTAGCCTGTGCCGGCAGGCACGCCTGTGACGTGCATCAAAGTCTCGAACCTCTGTTGCACTGGCCGCGCTTTTACGTGACGCTGAACCATCGGTACCAAAGGCCCCTGACGAGATAGCGAAAGCCCATGACCAGCCTCAGCAAGACCCGCACCAGCTTCTATCGACGCCTCTACCTGGCCCATCTGGTGGCCACCGGCATCGATAGCGTGCCGGCCATCACCGCCGCCACCGGCATGCCGAGACGTACCGCTCAGGACACCCTCGCCGCCCTCGAGGAACTGGACATCCGCTGCCGCTTCGAGCATCAGCCAGGCAAGCCTCACAATATCGGCCACTATCGCATCGAGGACTGGGGGCCGATCGATCCCGACTGGCTGTCGCTTCACGCCGAGCGCCTGGGGCAGTTGCTGGGCTACCCCTCCCTCGCCAACGCGCACCCTTGATCCCTTCACCGCGCCGGCAGCGAGCGCCCATGGGTGGAGATCACGACGGCTCAGTCAACGGGGCGTGCATGCCCGAAGCTCTCTCGAAGCGCATCACTGGCACTGAGCGTCGATACCTCCAGCCCCAGCCTCTCCACCCATTCAAGCGTCGTCTCGACCCAGCCGTCCCGTGAGACCATGAGCCGGTCACCACAGCGGCGGCAACACTCCACCAGCAAGCGATGCTCTCCGCGCCGTTCATCCGTGAGCTCGAGCCAGTCCGCCCCTTGCGTCAACTGCAGCGCTGTCTCCGGCCACCAGGCCAGCCTCAGGCGAGGATCGACGGCCTCGGGTTCACCGGCGACCAGCAGCGCAATGGCGCCGCAGCCACACTCTGCCCTGGCGTAGAGATTGTTGCTCATGGTGTTCTCCCTGTTGATCCACGCCCTGTGATAGCCGACGCGAACGCCCCGGCTGGTGCCAAACGACGCCAGCCCCTATAGTCGAGCTTTCCTCGACACTGCATCGGATCATGGATTCACGACTCGAACAACGGGCCCTGTCGCTCTCGATCATCACCACCCTGGGCGTCGCCCTGCTCGGGGTCAGTTTCGGCCTGCTGGCCGGCTCCCAGTCGATCCTCTTCGATGGCGTCTTTTCCACCATTGACGCCGCCATGTCGGGGCTTGCGCTGGCGGTATCGCGGCTGGTCGTGCGCGAGGCGACCTCACGCTTCCAGCATGGCTTCTGGCACTTCGAGCCGATGGTGGCGGCGCTCAACGGTGGCATTCTGCTGCTCTTGTGCTTCTACGCCTTTCTCAACGCGCTGCGGGAATTGCTGGGCGGCGGCCACGCCCTCGCCTTCGGCGCGGCCACCCTCTACGCCGCCGTGGTGCTGGTGATCTGCAGCACCATGGCGGTGTACCTCAAGAAGATCAATCGCAGGGCCAACTCCGAGTTTCTGCGAATCGATCAGAAGAACTGGCTGATGGCGGCGCTGATCACCGGCGCGCTGCTGGTGGCCTTCGTGATCGCCCTTATGCTGGAAGGTACCGCGCTCGACCACTGGACACCCTACGTCGATTCGGCGCTGCTGGTGGTGCTGACCCTGGTGTTCATGCCGGTGCCCATCAACATCATTCGGCGAGCCGCCAAGGACATCCTGCTGATGGCACCCAGCGCCATCGATCGTGAGGTGCACGCGGCGATGAAGGAGATCATGCAAAGAGAGGGTCTCAGCCACTACTACAGTCATGTGGCCAAGAGTGGCCGGGGCCACTTTATCGAGATTCATATCGTCACCGCGCCGAACTTCGCCGCCGGGCGCGGCATGGTAGAGATGGACGAGATCCGCGAGGAGATATCCTCACGACTGAGCATTCCCCCCGAGCGCCGCTGGTTTACCGTCGCTTTTACCGCCGAGGAACGCTGGGCCTGAAGGCGAGGCCGTCAGCCCGGCGCGGGGTCACCGGCAAGACGCGAATAGACCACATGGGACAGCGCCCGTCCGCCGACCCATTCGCACTCGCGCAGCACGCCTTCCTGCTGAAAGCCGAGTCGCTCGGGGATAGCGCGACTACGGCTATTGCCTTCGGCACAACGAATCTCGAGTCGATGAAGCTCGAGTTCGTCGAAACCCCATTCCACCAGGGTTGCCACGGACTGCGTCATCCGGCCCCCACCCTGGAAGTCGCTGCGCAGCCAATAGCCCAGCGACGCCCAGCGGTGACGCTCGACGATGCGGTTGAAGCCGACGACGCCGATCAGCTCGTCGTCCTTGAGCAAGACAAAGTGTCGAGCGCTGCCCAGACGCCGCTCAGCCATGGCAGCCGTGACGAAGACCTCGCAATCTCCCGGCTCGCGGGTGGCATCGACCCACGGCAGCCAGGGCCTCAACGACTCCCGGCTGGCGTCGATGGCGTGCCACAGAGCGTCACAGTGTTCCTTGCCGATCGACGCAAGCCACAGCCGCTCGGATACCCTCAGCATGCTGCCGGCACCTCCTGCCTGCCAGGTCCGGACCCGCGCAACCTCCAGCGCCGACACACCATCTGATGCTGAGTCAGAACGCCCGTCACTCGGCGGCCTCCCAGCGATCTCGGCCATTGCGCTTGGCCTGATACAGCGCCTGGTCGGCGCGATTCATGGTCTGCTCGTAGGTCTCGTCATGACGGTGCTCCGCCGCGCCGATGCTGACGGTCAGCGTCAGGGAGTCGTCGCTCACCACCTGGGTGGTACGCAGCTTGGCCTGGAGCCGCTCGAACAGGGGTTCAGCCGCCCACAGCGAAGCGCCGGGCAAGGCGATCAGAAACTCTTCGCCCCCCCAGCGGCCGACGATATCGCCACCACGCAGGGTATCGTCGAGGACCTTGGCCACTACCAGCAGCGCCTGATCGCCGACATCATGCCCATGCTCGTCGTTGAAGCGCTTGAAGTGGTCGATGTCCACCATCGCCAGGGTAAAAGGGCGTTGCTGTCGGCTGGAGGCGGCCATCAGTCGACGCAGCTCGGTGTGCAGGCCACGACGATTGGGGATCTTGGTCAATGGATCGAGCATGACCTCGCTTTCCAGCGTCTGCTTGCGCTCGAACAGCAGCTCCTGATAACCATCGGCGATGCGTGACAGCTTGTGCTGGCGACGCTGCTGTCGCTCCAGCCGGCGTTCGGCGGTGGACAGGTCGCTCTTGACGCTGCGCTGAAAGCCATCGGAAATGGAAGCCATGCGGTCCAGCCGCTCAAGCTGCTCGGTATGCCGCCGGTAGAGCGCTTCGAGCGGTGCCTTCAGTGGATTGTCCTGATGCTCGGACGAGGCCAGCAGCGCCTCGATGTCCCGCAGCAGCTGACGATCCCTTTCGGTCATGAACTGGTATCCTCGACGGGGGTGATCGCAAACGGAAAACTGCAGTCTTCCTTGAACTCCTCGGCCAGCTCGGCGATGCGTTCGTTTCTGACATCGTAGCGCCAATCCACGCTGCAGGCCTTGCCTTCCAGGTGAGCCTCCTCCATCAGGTCGAAGATGTCCATCATCGCCTTGACCGAGCTGGTGTTGAGGTAGACCAGTTCCAGGCACACCTCGAGGGGGCTCTCGCCGTCTCGCAGGTAGTGATCTACCCAGTTCAGCACGCCACTGTAGAGCTCGAAGGTGTTTTCGGGATAGGAATCGCCACGCATGGTCAGCGTTCCGGCGTCCCAGTCAGAACGAATGTCAGGGGTCGACTGGGTCCCGTCAATCGCAATGTCGTTGATCATTTTCTCGACTTTCCGTCAGATAGTGGCGGTGATGCAGAAAAAGCTCTGTTGATCGGAGAGCGGCGTCAGGTTCGACTGAAGCGGCTGGCAGGACTTGCGCGCCATGTCGATCAATCCCAGCCCTGCTCCCCGGGAGCCGTCTTCACGCGGCTTTCTGAGTTGCTGCTTGTAGCATCGCTTGAGCTCGACCGCATCCATCTCGCCGAGTTCCTCGACGGTCGCCATCAGACGCTGGCCATCGGCATGCTCGACCACGTTGCCCGCCGACACCAGATAGTGCCCCTGCTCGCCCCGCGCCACCGCAACGGTGGCGGTGGCGCGCTGTTCGTCATAGCCCATGGCGGTGGCGTAATGGCTGATGTTCTGGGTCATTTCGATGTAGGTCGAGAACACGTCCATCGCCGCCGATGGTGCCGCAGATTCGCTGTTGAGATAGTTGCGAATGGCCTTGCCGATCTCTTCGATCAGGCTATGGGAAATCGGGCCATTGAAGCTTAGCAGCACGCGCTGTTTCTCGAATTGGTCGCGCAGCGTCAAGAGGTCCATGGAACTTCCTCATCGTGACCGTGGTGAATATTGGACGTCGCGGACGCGGTGCCGTCCTGCTCGTCCTCGACCGCCGGCTGGAAGCACAGCAGGGTGATATCGTCACGCTGGTGCGCCTCACCCTGGAAACGCGCCAGCGCATCCAGGAAGGCCGCGACCTGTGCCCTGGGATCGAGCCCGGCGTGCTCCAGCAGCATGGCCTCGAAACGCCGCCTGCCGAAGCCGAACCCGTGCTCGCCGCCTGCCTGATCCAGGAAGCCGTCACTGCACAGCGTACAGGACCAGCCAGGTACCAGTGCCAACGTTTGATTGGTGAACTCCCCACGACGCTTGAACGCCAGGGCGCGTCGGCCACCGGCCAGTACCTCCAGGCGCTGGCCATCGGTGGCATAGAGATCCAGCTTGGCGCCGGAGAAGGTCAATTGCTGCTGGTCGGCGCCGACCCACACCAGCCCCGCATCCATGTGCGGCGTCACGCCGTGAGCCTCGCTGTCGGCCTCGAGCGTGCGGCGAATGCGCCGGTCCATCTCCTCGAGGATACCCGCCGGATTCTCGGGCCCCACCTGGTTGACCGAGTTGTCGAAGGCCGCACGGGCGAGCATGGTCATCAGGGCGCCGGGCACGCCGTGTCCCGCGCAGTCGATGACCCCCAGCAGATAGCCGCGGTCATGACCGAAGTCCCGAAACACGAAGATGTCGCCGCCGACCGTATCCTTGGGACTCCACAGCACGCCGTGCCTTAGCCCGGCGCAGCGTTGCATGTCGCGGCTGGGCAGGATCGCCTGCTGCAATACCCGAGCGCAGTCGAGGGAATCATCGATCTGACGCTTGGCCTCGCTCATCTGCCGGTTGGCCAGGGTGAGATCCATGGTGCGCTGACGGATGCGTTCCTCGAGCTCCTCGGTATGGGCCTGAACCTGATCGGCCATGCGCTGGAAATCCCGTGACAGATCGCCGATCTCGTCACCGCGGTCACTGTCGAGCCTGGTGTCATAACGGCCCTGGGCCAGCGCCTGGGCGGATTGACTGAGGCGACGCATCGGGTTGACGATCAGCCGCCGCAGGGCAATCACCACCACCAGCAGCACCACCCCGAGGCTGGCCACCAGGGCGAACATCAGCGGCCACAACCAACGCTTTTCCAGCAAGGTGGCGGCGTAGGGATCGACCGCCGACACCAACCACCAGTCGAGCTCCGGCATGTAGCTGACCGCCACCACTCGCTCCTCACCGGACCACTCGAGGGTGCGGGTCTCTACCTCTCCGCCGCTCTCCCGGGCCGATGCCAGCATCTCGGCGAGGGCCTCGGGATCCCCGACCGCCGCATCGAGCACGCCGCCGCCTTCATCGACCTGGCTCAAGTCGGTCGCCTGGAGCTCTCCGTCCTCTGCCATCGCCAGCACCCGACCCTCGCGACCGAGCAGGAAGGAAGCCACACCCAACGGCTGATCGTCGAAGCTGCTGGCCAGAAGGCGGTTGAAATTGAGGCCGCCACCGACCATGCCAAGGGGCCCGTTCTCGCCGTCGACGCGAACATTGATCCACACCCGGGTGATGTCCAGCGCCGGACTATAGGCGACCTGAACCCGGGTAGGCGCCCCGCTGTCCATCATGCGGAAGTACCAGCTGTCTTCACTGTCACTGCGTGACAGCTGGTTACGGGGGGCACGGCTTGGACTCATCTTGCCGTCGTTGAAGTAGAACTGGCGGCTGTCGTGATGCACCACAAAGTAGTCGTCACCGTCGAACTGCTGGCGAAATCCCTCGGACTCGGCGAAGAAACGGGCCTTGCGTTCCTCGTTGTCGATATCCGAGAGCCACTCGCGGGTGACCGTCAGATCGCCGAAGCGCCTGGCCAGGGCCAGTTCGGTGGACAGAGGCGTCAGCATGCGCTGGGTATGCAGTTGGCTGTACTGCTCGGCGAAGCGTTGTCCGAAGTGGCGCTCGACGTCCTGAAGCGCGTGGCTGCCGATCCACAGCACCGGCACCAGTGCGACCAGAAAGGACAACAACGGGATAAGTAACGACTTGACCCCCAATCCCAGGTGGCGGCTCATGATGCCTCCTTGGCGAGAATCGACAGATGGAGAGAGTCTTGCATCACCTTCACTATAAGAATATGCGTATCGGCGCATCATGCCATGAAACCCGTATGGCGGCTAATGAAGTGTCTCAGTCTTCTGCTCCGACAGACGCATCCCCCGGGCTCGCTTCGCCTCGATAAAAAAAGGGCGGCGAGCCAGGCTCGCCGCCCACCAACGATCAGTCACCCGATCGAGAGAGCTCAGCAAAACATCGTGTCGACAGGCAGTCCCGTCTACACCTCGAAACCAAGGCCGAAACTTTCCGCGTCCATCGCCATCAGGCCCTCGGCCCCTGCCTGCATCTGGGCGGCGTGGGTACGGGTGCGCGGCAACAGCCGTTCGAAGTAGAAGCACGCGGTGTGGATCTTGGCCTGGTAGAAGCTGGCGTCGCTGGGCGAGTCCGCCAGCGCTTCCCGGGCGCACTTGACCGACCGGGCGAACAGATAGGCCAGGGTCACGTAGCCCGAGTACATCAGGTAGTCCACCGAGGCTGCCCCCACTTCTTCACGATCGCTCATGGCCTTCATGCCGATGCCCATGGTCAGCTCGCCCCATTGACTGTTGAGCTTGGCCAGCGGGCCAACAAAGGGCGCCATGGCCTCGTCGTCGGCGTTGGCCTGGCAGAACTTGTGGATCTCCTTTGTGAAGACCTTCAGGCTCTCGCCCTGGTTCATCAGCACCTTGCGTCCCAGCAGGTCCAGCGCCTGGATCCCTGTGGTGCCTTCGTACAGCCGTGTGATGCGTGCATCACGCACCATCTGCTCCATGCCCCATTCCTGGATAAAGCCGTGGCCGCCGAACACCTGTACCCCTTCATTGGTGGCCTCGAAGCCAAGCTCGGTCAGGAACGCCTTGACGACCGGGGTCAACAGGCCCAGCAGGGTCTCGGCCCGCTCGCGCTCCTCGCCGGCCGAACACTGCTCGACCACGTCCACCAACTGGGCGGTATACAGCACCAGCATCCGGCCGCCTTCGGCGATGGCCTTCTGGGTCAGCAGCATGCGCCGCACGTCCGGATGAACGATGATCGGGTCCGCGGCTTTTTCGGGTGCCTTGGGGCCCGACAACGCGCGCATCTGCAGTCGATCCCGGGCGTAAGCCAGGGCGTTCTGGAAGCTCGCCTCGGCGAGCCCCAGGCCCTGGATACCGACCCCGATACGCGCGGCGTTCATCATGGTGAACATGCACGCCAGACCCTTGTTCGGCGCACCGATCAGGTAGCCGGTGGCGCCGTCGAAGTTCATCACGCAGGTAGCGTTACCGTGGATGCCCATCTTGTGTTCGAGAGAGCCGCACACCACGCCGTTGCGCTCCCCCGCTTCGCCCTGGCCGTCAGGCATAAATTTCGGCACCAGAAACAGCGAGATGCCCTTGGATCCCTCGGGTGCATCCGGCAGCTTGGCGAGCACCAGGTGAAGGATGTTGTCGGCCAGATCATGCTCACCGGCGGAGATGAAGATCTTGGTCCCGCTGATGCTATAGCTGCCGTCATCCTGGGGCAGCGCGCGGGTCTTGATCAGCCCGAGGTCGGTACCGCAGTGGGGCTCCGTCAGGCACATGGTGCCGGTCCAGCTCCCCTCCACCAGCTTGGTCAGGTAGACACGCTGCTGCTCTTCGGTGCCGTGGTGACGCAGCGCGTCTGCCGCCCCGTGGGACAGACCCGGATACATGCCCCAGGCCAGGTTCGAGCCACAGATCATCTCCGACAGCAGCATCGACAGTGACGGCGGCAGGCCCTGGCCGCCGTGCTCGGGCTCTGCGGCAAGGCTCGGCCAGCCACCCTCCACATACTGGCGATAGGCCTCGCGAAAACCGCTCGGCGCCTTGACCTCGCCACCTTCGAGACGACAGCCCTCGCGATCACCGCTCTGGTTGAGAGGCAGCAGCACCTCGCGGGCGAAGCGCGCGCCCTCCTCGAGGATCGCCGCCACCACGTCGGGCGAGACATCATCCCCAGCAGGAAGACGAGCATAATGGCTCGGGTAGTCGAACAGTTCGTCCATCACGAAGCGCATGTCGCGCAGCGGGGCCTGATAGTCGGGCATGGGGCACTCCTGGATTCGGTGGCTGCGCCTGCGATGGACCTCGCCAGGACGCACTTTCAAACATGTGTTTGAAAGTAGCGACGACCGCCCTCTAAGTCAAGCGTTCGTTTCAGGGCAGGATTCACTGCATGCGAATACCGCCATCCAGGCGAATGACTTCGCCATTGAGCATGCTGTTGGTGATGATCTGCTCCGCCAGGCGGGAAAATTCGTCGGGCTTGCCCAGCCGCTTGGGGAAAGGCACCGCCTGGGACAGCGCGGCGACGGCATCCTCGGGGATGTCCGCCATCATCGGCGTCTCGAACACGCCTGGCGCGATCGCCATCACCCGGATGCCGTGACGCGACAGTTCCCTGGCGGCCGGCAGGCTCATGCCTACCACCCCCGCCTTGGAGGCGCTGTAGGCGCACTGCCCCACCTGGCCATCGAAGGCGGCGACCGAGGCGGTATTGATGATGACACCACGCTCACCGTCGTCTCCCGGCGGGTTCTGGCTCATGGCCGCCGCCGCCAGGCGCATGACGTTGAAGGTCCCGACCAGGTTGATCTGCACGGTGCGTGCATAGGCGTCGAGGTCGGCCGGGTTGCCGTGGCGATCCACCAGCTTGGCCACACTGACCACACCGGCGCAGTGGATCACTCCGGCAAGGCCGTCACCGTGGGCCTGGGCCGCGTCGATCACCGCCTGGATGTCATCCGCCGAGGTGACATCGCCCTGCACGGCGATGGCAGCGTCGCCCAGACGACTGGCCTGGTCCTGCACGCCCTCGCTCAAGTCGCACAGCACGACTCGACCACCGGCGGCCACCAGGCGTTCGGCACAGGCGGAGCCAAGGCCGGAGCCGGCACCGGTGATGACAAAGGTCGCGTTCTCGATACGCATGCGAATTCTCCTGATCAATCATGCAACAAGCCCCGAGCACTCGCTCGGGGCGTAAGGTAAAAACGTCTATCTGGATGCCTGGCCCGACACCATACCGACGGCTCGTTCAGGCCTTTTCGGCGGCATCGGCTCGCAGCTTGAAGCGCTGAATCTTGCCGCTCGGGGTCTTCGGCAACTCATCGACAAACTCGATCACCCGAGGGAAGGCGTGGGTCGACAGGCGCTCTCGCACCTGCTGACGAATTTCGTCGGCCAGGCCATCGCTGGCCTCGAAGCCGTCACGCAACACCACATAGGACTTGATGATCTCGCCGCGGATCTCGTCCGGCTGCCCCACTGCCGCAGATTCCGCCACCGCGGGGTGGGTCAGTACCGAGTTTTCGACGTCGGTGGGGCCGACCCGATAGCCGGCGGTGGTGATGATGTCGTCGTCGCGCCCGGCGAACTGGAAGCTGCCGTCTTCGTTGCGCACCACCACGTCTCCGGTCAGGTAGTAACCCTCGGCGAAGGGATGCTTCTCCTGCCAGGTATAGCCGGGGAAGAAGTGCGCCGGCGAGCGCTCGATATCCACCGCCAGCACGCCGGGCTCACCGGGGGGCAACTCCTGGTACTCGGCATCGAGGATCACCAGGCGGTAGCCGGGCATGGGTACGCCCATGCCGCCGATGTGCTTCGGGTGCTCGAGCCGATGGTGGTTGTTGCAGGTCATGCCGGTCTCGGTCTGGCCGTAGTGATCCATCACCGGACAGCCCAGCGCCGACTCCACCCAGCTCACCACTTCTGTATTGAGCGGCTCGCCCGCTGAACTTGCCGCGCGCAGCGACAGCGTCTCATGGGCATTGTCGAACAGACCCGAGGCCTTCATCAGTCGATAGGCGGTGGGCGCCGCGGCAAAATTGGTGATGTCATGGCGCTGCATGAAGGCAAGCGCTCCCTCGGCGCTGAACCCCGCCTCGCAAAAGTGAGTGGTGACGCCCAGCAGCAGCGGCCCGGCGATGGCGTAGTAGAGGCCATAGGCCCAGCCTGGATCGGCCATGTTCCAGAAGCGGTCTTCTGGCCGCAGGTCCACGGCCAGCTCCATGTACAGCGCAAAGGCCGGCATGGCCGACAGCGGTACCGCCACCCCCTTGGGCTTGCCGACGGTGCCGGAGGTAAACATCTGCAGAAAGGGGGCGTCCGGCGACAGCCGCGGCGGCGAGTCCTGAAGCGCTTCGCTGGCCAAGGCCTCATCCCAGGACAGGTCCTGCGGGTGCGCCTCGCTGGCCCCACCCAGCGCCAGCACCGGGGGACAGCTTTCCAGGCCGTCGAACTTGTGACGATTGGCCGCGTCGGTGATGACCAGGCGGGTGTCAGCGCGTCCCAGGCGGTAGTCCACCGCATCCGGCCCGAACGCGGTAAACAGCGGCTGGTACACCGCCCCCAGACGCCAGGTCGCCACCACGGCGACCAGCAGTTGCGGCGAACGCGGCAGCATGCAGGCGATACGGTCACCGACACCCAGCCCCCGAGCCGCCATCCAGCCCGCCAGACGCGCGCTTTGCTGGTCGAGCTCACGATAGGTCAACCGGCTCACCTGACCGGCGGTGTCCTCATGCACCAGCGCCAGGACGTCGCCTCTGCCCTGCCCTAGATGTCGACCACAGCAGGCATGATAGGCGTTGAGATATCCATCCTGGTGGTCGTCCAGACGATCGATCACCTGCTGGATGTCGAAGGTCTCGCGATAGCTCTCGGCATCGACGGGCGTGACGTGGCTCATGACGGGCCTCTTGCGTTGTGATTGTTGATGAAGCTCTCCAGGGTGACCCCGGCAGCAATATTCCGTTGACGTAAGCGTCAACCTAGCAAGCGCTAGGGTTGAAGCTAGAGGCTTCAACGTCATGACACAAGCAAGAGTGCGCTAGACCATCGTCTAGGAAAACTTCGAAGTGCCGCACCGACCGAGCACGATGGACGTGCCCGCGCCCTCGGCGAAAGGGTGACCCTCATCGAGGCAACGACAACGCGGGAATGGGAAGAGGAGAACAGCAGAAAAAGAGAAAAGAGAAAAGACGAGCAGAACCGAATACCAGGCACACGGCGCGCCCCAGCTGTCCATCACAGCGGGCCGTCGGTACCTTGTCCTCGGCAGATCAAGGACGGCGGGTGATCATCACGACCAGTTCGTGGGCCAGCTGTTCGGGGTCACGCGGCCCGTCCGGGTCGTACCAGCGCACCGTCCAGTTCAGGGCGCCCAGCACAAAGCGCGAAACCAGGGCGCGATCGCCGGTGACCAGATCCGCTGCGATGGCGTCATCCAGCACCTCGTTCCACAGCGCCTCGTAGGCGTCACGCAGGTGGGTCAGGTGGTCCCGAGCGCCATCGTCGAGGCGCCGCCACTCATACAGCGCTACCACGTGGGCGTTGCGGTCGGTCAACAGCGTATCCAGATGGGCCCGCGCCATGGCATGCAGCCTGGACAAGGGGTCAGGCGCACTATCCTTGAGCGCGGCTCGAGCCAGCGTCAAGGCGTTCTGGGTGCCCTCTTCGATGACCGCAGCAAGAATCTCCTGCTTGTCACGAAAGTGGTGAAAGAGGCTTCCTGACTTGATCCCCATTTCCTGTGCCAGCATGCGCACGGTGGTGCGATCGAAGCCTTCCTGGACAAACAGCTGAGCGGCGAGCCGGGTCAGCTCCTTGCGACGGGGCGAGTCATTCATTACATTCATCGACAGTTACACTAGCGCTTGCTTGGTTTCGTTGAGAAAAGCATAGCCCACCCTCGGGGTCAACGTCGTTTGCCGACCTTGTCGTACGTGATTCGCGTCGCGAGCGAAACCCCGGGGACTGAACCACACTGACATCACAGCGCCGTGTCCACGGCCCACACAAACACAACACCTTGCCGCTCGATCGCAGAATCGACATGCAAGAGTTTCAGGAGTCACGCCATGAGTCAGTCCGATATCGTCTTTCTTGCCGCTGCCCGCACCCCCATGGGCGGCATGCTGGGCTCCCTGTCCAGTCAGACCGCCCCCGAACTGGCCGCCTGCGCCATTCGTGCCGCCATCGAGCGCGCCAGGATTCCGGCAGACGCCATCGAAGAAGGGATCTTCGGCTGCGTGCTGCCGGCCGGGGTCAAGCAAGGGCCGGCCCGTCAGGCCATGCGCCAGGCCGGCATTCCCGACCACCGCGGCGCCACCACCATCAACAAGCTCTGTGGCTCGGGCATGAAGGCCACCATGCTGGCCCACGACCTGATCAGGGCCGGCACCGCCGAGGTCATGCTGGCCGGCGGCATGGAGTCCATGTCCAACGCCCCCCATGTGTTGACCAAGGCCCGTGGCGGCTACCGCCTGGGCCATGGCGAACTCAAGGACCATATGTTCCTCGATGGCCTGGAGGACGCCGAGACCGGCAAGCTGATGGGTGGCTTCGCCCAGGAGGTCGCCAGTGAGCGCGGCTACGAACGCGAGCGCATGGACGACTTCGCCATCGCTTCGCTGGAGCGGGCGATGCAGGCCACCGAGGCCGGCCACCTGGCCGCAGAGATGGCCCCCGTCACGGTCTCCAGCCGTCAGGGCGACACCCTGGTCGAGCATGACGAGCAACCCTTCCAGGCTCGTCTGGACAAGATTCGCACCCTGAGGCCGGCCTTTGCCAAGGACGGGACCATCACGGCGGCCAATGCCAGCTCCATCTCCGATGGCGCCTCTGCCCTGATCCTGTCCACCCAGGCAGCGGCGGATCGCCTCGGCGCCACCCCGCTGGCCCGCATGCTCGGCCACAGCACCCACTCGCGCCACCCCAGCGAGTTCACCATTGCCCCGGTGGGCGCCATCGAGTCACTGATGAAGAAGCTCGACTGGTCGGTGGATGATGTGGATCTGTTCGAGATCAACGAGGCCTTCGCCGTGGTCACCCTGATGGCCATGGACGATCTGGGACTGCCCCACGACAAGGTCAACGTCTTCGGCGGCGCCTGCGCCCAGGGTCACCCGGTCGGCTCCACTGGCTCACGGATCATCGCCACCCTGATCCACGCCCTGCGCACCAAGGGCGGAAAACGAGGGATCGCCAGTCTGTGCATCGGCGGCGGTGAAGCCACCGCCGTGGCGGTGGAACTGATCGACTGAGGCCGGCCATTGATCGACTGAGGCCGAGAGCTGATCGACTGACGTCGAGACCTGGTTAGCCAACGTCGTAGTCTGAAAGGCAGGCGCGATGCTTGCCTTCCACGCCGATAAGCGGTCAGCATGGCCGGGGGCGCTCACAGGCGCTCCCGGCCATTTTTTTTGACCTCAGGTCTGGATCCACAACAGGACTCACGCATGGAGCGCTCTCGTCTGGCCCTGCCGCTGATCGTGCTGGCTCAGTGGTGCGGTACATCGCTGTGGTTCAGCATCAACGGCGTTGCCGCCTCGCTGGGAAGCGACCTCGGCATTCGCGAGGCCGAAATCGGTCACCTGACGCTGGCAGTGCAACTCGGCTTTATCGTCGGCACCCTGACGATCGCCGCCAGCGGACTCGCCGATCGCTACCGTGCCAGTCGCATCTTTCTAAGCGCAAGCCTGGCAGGCGCTCTGGTCAATCTCGCCTTTATCACGGTTGCCGAGCACCACGCCCTCGCCCTGCTGCTGCGCTTCGCCACCGGGCTCTGCCTGGCCGGCATTTACCCGTTGGGCATGAAGCTGGTGATCGGCTGGACCCCGCGTCACACCGGGGCCGCCCTGGCCTGGCTGGTGGGCATGCTGACACTCGGCACGGCCATGCCCCATCTGCTGCGCGGCGCCACCCTGGATCTCCCCTGGGCCTGGACCCTGATCCTGTCCTCGGCCCTGGCGGTGGCCGGCGGTATCGCCGTGGCGCTATTGGGCGACGGCCCGCACCTGCCAGCAAACGCGTCTCGCGCCAGGCTGAAGGATGGCCTTGCCGCCTTTCGTGATCGCCACTTTCTCAGCGTCGCCGGCGGCTACTTCGGCCACTGCTGGGAACTCTACGCCTTCTGGCTGCTGGTGCCCTTCCTGGTCGGCCGTGAGGTCACGCGCCTTCAGGCGCCAGCCGACTGGGCGCCCTGGCTAAGCTTTTCGGTCATCGCCGTGGGGGCGCTGGGCTGCATCCTGGCCGGCGCCCTCAGTCGACGCCACGGCAGCGCCAGCGCCGCCAACCTGGCGCTCGCCACCTCCGGCGCCCTGTGCCTGATCTACCCCTGGCTTGGTCAGGCCAGCCCCCTGCTGCTGCTGGGCCTGCTGTACCTCTGGGGCTTCAGCGTCATCGCCGACTCGGCCCAGTTCTCGTCACTGGCCTCGGCCACCGCCCCCAGGGCACACATCGGCGCGACCCTGGCAGTGATGAACGCCATCGGCTTCACCCTTACCCTGCCCGGCATCTGGCTCGGTGCCAGCCTGTGGCAGGAACACGAACTGAGCGTGTTGTGGCTACTGTTGCCCGGACCGGTGCTGGGACTGTGGTCGATGCGTGGTGTCGCCGCCTACGTCCGCCGCCAGCCCGCCAGTTCCTGATGCCAGCCCCCTGACACCAGGCCCCTGCACCAGACCCTGACATCAGATGCAGACACCAACCCTGACACCAGAGCGGACCACCACCGTTCCTGGGCCCGGTTCACAGGTAGTAAAAAGGGAGGCCCGAAGGCCTCCCTTTGCTACCGCAGTGAACGCTACCACGCTGACCGGCGCTTCTCGGCCTAGCCGTAACGACCGGTGATGTAGTCCTCGGCCTTCTTGGTATGCGGGGTCGAGAACATGGTCTTGGTGTCGTTGTACTCGATGACCTCGCCTAGGTGGAAGAACGCCGTGTAGTCGGCGACACGAGCCGCCTGCTGCATATTGTGCGTCACCGTGATGATGGTGTACTGCTGCTTGAGCTTGTCCATCAGGTCTTCGATGGTGGCGGTGGAGATCGGGTCCAGCGCCGAGGTCGGCTCATCCATCAGGATCACGTCCGGCTGGACCGCGATGGCACGGGCGATGCACAGACGCTGCTGCTGGCCACCGGACAACGAGGTGCCGGGCTGGTGCAGCTTGTCCTTGACCTCTTCCCACAGGCCGGCGTCACGCAGGGCGCGCTCGACCAACTCGTCCTGGTCGGCCTTGCGGCTGACCAGGTCATGCATCTTCGGGGCATAGACGATGTTGTCGTAGATCGACTTGGGGAAGGGGTTCGGCTTCTGGAACACCATGCCGACCCGACGCCGCAGCGCGACCTCGTCCATCTTGGGCTCGTAGACGTCGCGGCCATCCATCTCGATCAGGCCCTTGACGCGTACGCTCGGGATCAGATCGTTCATGCGATTCAGGCAACGCAGGAAGGTCGACTTGCCGCAACCGGACGGGCCGATCAGGGCGGTCACGTTCTTCTGGTACAGATCCATGTCGATCGACTTCAGCGCGTGGAAGTCTCCGTACCAAAGATTCAGGTCGTTCACTCGAATGCTCAACTCGTGGTTGGCATCCTCGTTGCGAGTGACCGGCTGGCCGGGCTGGTCCTGCTTCATCACGCTATCTCCGCGCTGGGCAACTTTCATGTTCATGGCAACGTATCCTGTTTGGGGGCCGGTTTACCAGCGCCGCTCGAATTTCTTGCGCAGCACCACCGCGGTGGCGTTGAGCGTGATAAGGATCGACAGCAGCACCAGAATGCCGCCCGACGTCTTCTCGATGAAGGCCCGGTCAGGCTCGCCCGCCCAGGTGAATATCTGTGCCGGCAGCACGGTGGCCGCCTCGGTAAAGGAGTTGGTCACATCGGGGATGAAGGCCACCATGCCGACGATGATCAACGGAGCGGTCTCGCCCATGGCCTGAGCCAGGCCGATGATCGAACCGGTCATGATGCCCGGCAGCGCCACCGGCAAAACATGGTCGCGCACCATCTGCCAGCGTGAGCAGCCGACGCCGAAGGCGGCATGACGGATGGAGTCGGGCACGCTGCGAAGCGCGGTCCGGGTGGCGATGATGATCACCGGCAGGGTCATCAGCGCCAGGGTCAGGCCACCGACCACCGGGGAGGAGCGCGGCACGCCGAAGAAGTTGATGAAGATCGCCAGGCCCAGCAGACCGAACAGGATCGAGGGAATCGCCGCCAGGTTGTTGATGTTGATCTCGATCAACTGGGTAAAGCGGTTGTCCGGCGCGAACTCCTCCAGGTAGACCGCCGTCATCACGCCGATGGGAAAGGCTACCGCCAGGGTCACCAGCAGGGTCAGCACGGTGCCCATGGCCGCCGAAGCGATACCGGCGAGCTCGGGCATCTTGGAGTCACCGCTGGAGAAGAAGGTCGAGTTGAAACGCAGCTCGGCCCGCCCATCCTCTTTCAGCCGATCGACCACCGCCATTTCCTTGTTGCTGAGCTTGGCGTGGTGGCCCTTGAGGTACTGGTCCACCTGGCCGTCGGCCAGCACCCACTCCATGCGGGAGGTACCGAGCAGGTCCGGGTTGTCTTCCATGCGACCCGGAATCAGGCGCAGATAGCCGCGACTGACCAGCGGGCGGACGTCTTCCTGAACCGCCGCCAGGGGAATCTGGCTGGCCTGCTCGGAGTAGTCCACCTCGACCTGGATCTGGGCCTGCTGGAAGGCCGGCAGCCCCTTGACCAGCATGTCGGCAAAGAACAGCACCAGGAACAGGCCGGCAAGACCGAGCGCTCCCATGGACGCCCACTTCAGTCGGGCCGACCTGCGGTGGCGAGCGCGGAGCTGGGCGCTGATGTCATCGAAGGATTGTCTCATTGGCTTTGGCTCCACGGCTTACAGGTTGTTGACGCGATACTTTTCGCGGAAGCGACGGATCATGATCACCGACACCAGATTCAGGCTCAGGGTCACCACGAACAGCATCAGTCCAAGTGCGAACGCCGACAGCGTCTCGGCACTGGCGAATTCCTGGTCACCGGTCAGCGCGGCGACGATGCGCACGGTCACGGTGGTCATGTCTTCCAGCGGATTGAAGGTCAGGTTGGGGCGCATGCCTGCCGCCATCACCACGATCATGGTCTCGCCCAGCGCCCGGGACACCGCCAGCAGCGAGGCCGAGATGATGCCCGGCAGGGCTGCCGGCACCACGATGTCGCGAATCATCTCGCCCTTGGTCAGGCCCAGCGCCAGCGAGCCTTCGCGCATGCTGTTGGGCACCGAGTTGATGACGTCATCGGACAGCGAGGAGATGAACGGAATGATCATGATGCCCATGACGATGCCCGGGGCCAGGGCGTTGTTGAACGAGGCCTCGAGACCGAAGAACCCGGCCACGGCAACGATGATCGGCGCCACCGTGATGGCGGCGAAGAAGCCGTAGACCACGGTCGGAATGCCGGCCAGCACCTCGAGCACCGGCTTGGCGATGGTACGCACCTTGGGCGGCGCGAACTCGGCCATGTAGATGGCCGCCAGCAGACCGATCGGAATCGCCACCAGCATGGCGATGAAGGTGATCATGAAGGTACCGGCGAACAGCGGCACCGAACCGAACTTGGCGGCACTGGCCCCTTCCTCGGCGCGACCGGCGGCCTCGAGGAAGCTGGCACCCGGGTTCCAGGTGGTGCCGGTGATAAAGTCCCAGAAGCTCTGCATCTGGAAGAAACGGATCGCCTCGAAGACGATGGACAGCAGGATCCCCAGGGTGGTGAAGATGGAGATCAGAGCCGCGCCGGCGAGAAAGAAGCGGATGACCCGCTCGATCGCCTGACGCGCGTGGAAGTCGGGACGCACCATCGCCACGCCCAGCACCAGGCCGATGCAGGCGATGACCAGGCAACTGGCCAGCAGCAGCAGCGGCGGAATCTCGGCACCCACGAGCAGCATGATGAAGCTACCCACGGCACCGACCACCAGCGCCGGACCCGCCGTGGACATGACGGTGAACCAGCCGTACTGATCGGGCTGGGCGTACATGGAGGTGCCGGAGGCTCGGACTCTGGCGGCCTTGCCGCGGGCCAGGAAGAAGGCGATCAGACCGAGCAGAAGCAGCGAGCCGCTGAACATCGCCAGGAGTTGATTGGTCTGCATGGGTGTCTCTCGGGGTTCTGTGCTCAAGCAAGCATGGGCTTGCCGGAACGTGTACCGGCCGACACCCGTTGCAGGATGCCGGCCGGCGTGATCAGGACCGTGTCCCTTACTTCAGGTCGGCCAGCTCGAGGGTCTCGTGGTTCTCGACGGCACTGCGAGCCTCGGCGCGCTCGTCTTCCGGCGCCGGGATCAGGCCGATGCCCTTGAGGTAGCCGAGGTCACCGACCATCTGCTCGCTCATGAACATGTTGGCGTACTCGTACATGGCCGGTACGTCTTCGGCGTGCTGGTTCTTCACGTAGAAGAACATGGAGCGAGACACCGGGTACTCACCGCTGCCGATGGCGTCCGGAGTCGGCTCGACGCCGTCGATGCTGGAGCCGATCAGGGTGTCGGAATTCTCTTCCAGGAAGGAGTAGCCGAAGATGCCGAAGGCATCGGTGTTCTCGGCCAGACGCTGAACGATCAGGTTGTCGTTCTCGCCGGCGTCGATGAAGGCACCGTCGGCGCGCACGTCGGTGTAACCTTCACCGCCGTAGGCCTCCATGTCCTCGGAAACGGCTTCCATCACGAGCTCAGCGAAGGCATCACGGGTACCGGAGGTGGTGGGCGGTCCATAGACGGCGATCTCGCGATCCGGCAGCGAGGAATCGATGTCGCTCCACTTGGTGTAGGGGTTGTCGACCAGCTCACCATCGACCGGCACCTTGGCGGCCAGCGCCAGGAATATCTGCTCGCGGGTGACGTCCATCGCCTCGTTGTCGCCGGACTGGGCGAAGGCGATGCCGTCATAGCCGATGAAGGCTTCGGTGATGTCGGTCACGCCGTTGGCTTCACAGGTCTCGAACTCGGAAGTCTTCATGCGACGCGAGGCGTTGGTGATGTCCGGGGTATCGTCACCCAGACCGGAGCAGAACAGCTTCATGCCGCCACCGGAACCGGTGGACTCGATGACCGGCGTCGGGAAGTCGGTGGTGGCACCGAACTCTTCGGCCACGTAGCTCGAGAACGGGTAGACGGTGCTGGAACCAACGATACGGACTTGATCGCGGGCTTGAGCGACACCCACCACGCCCATGACGGCGGCGGCGATAGCGGTGGTCTTGAGGATGCGGTTCATGGAGAAAGCTCCTGATGATGAGATGGTCAACCTTCGCGAAACACACAATGCCGCAGAAAAATGACAGCTTCATGACAGTGCACTCCGGTTGACGCCTTCCCGATACCTCTTACGTTTCCCCCCTGCCCCTCCTCCTGCCCGGCCATGTCATGACAGCGTCACGGCCCTGTCACCGCGACCCCGGTCATCGCCACGCTTTTACAGCCGACGGCAACCTTAGCGGACACAAAAGAAGCTGCCGCAAAAAAATGCCGCCCGGCTTTGCGCCGGACGGCCAATCTGGTGTCGCTGCGATAGCGACGACATGAAACAACCGGGTCAGCTGATCAATAGCCCCAATGCCGCCGCGGCGCACAGGGTCAAGGACGCCGCCTGCAACAGTCGCCGAGGCAACTTCGGCGCCAGCACCGCCCCCAGGGCGTGGCCCGCCACCACCATGGGCATGAAACTGAGGCTCACGCCCAACAGCCACAGAGGCACCCTGCCCACGGCCGCCAGGCTCGCCAGGGTCATCAACGACGAGATAAGAAAGAACGCCGCCAGGTTGCCCCGCAGGCGGTCCATCGGCATGCCGTGCATCAGCAGCACGATGGGCGGTCCGCCGATCGCCGCCACGGCACCGAACACTCCCGACAGAAAACCAGCACCAAACAGTGACGAGCGGTTGACCGGCAGGCGCAGCTTGAACAGCGTCACCACCACCGCAAACAGCACGATGCTGGCGATCATCACCTCCAGCGTCGCCATGGGTGCCACCAGCAACAGCCAGACCCCGAGCAGGGTTCCCGGCACCTTGCCCACCAGGGCCATGGAGATATCGGTCATGGCGACTTCCCGGCGATAGCGGCGTACCACCAGACAGGACACCAGAAAGCCGTAGACCACCAGCACCACCGGCACCAGGGACGGCGCCTTCAACAGGATCAGTGGCGCCCCCACCACCGCCATGCCGAAGCCGGTGGTACGCTGGACGAAGGTCCCCAACGCCAGTACTGCCCCCACCCACAGCCACGAGCCGAGGGTCAGCTCGCTGAGCACCCACCACTCCCTTGCGTAGTCCTGCACTGCGGCCAGCAACGACGCCATCATGACGCCGCCTCCTCGACCCGAGGCGGACGTCCGGCGAGCACGCGCAGGCCGACGTTGCCGATCAACGCCACCGTGACCATGGCGATCACCATGGGCCAGGCAGAGTCGATTTCAAAGGCGGTGACCAGGGCACCGGACAGTGCTGCACTGCTGAACTGGATACTGCCGAGCAGCGCCGTGGCGGTAGCGCTCATATGACTGAACCGCTCCAGCAGCGATGAAATGGCGTTGGGCGAGATCAGCCCCACCACGCCCAGAAACGCCATCACCAGAGGCACCACCGTGAACAGCGAGTCCGTCCCCGTGGCCACTACCACCAGCAGGCCGCCGGCGGCGACCAGCTGAATGGCGAGACCAAGGCGCAGGTTCTGCTGGGGTGTACGCCGACGCAGCAGGCGAATATTGACCCGGTTGGACAGCGCCATCACCACCACATTGGCACCAAAGACGAAGGGATAGGCTGCCGGCGACAGCCCGTAGTGCTGCATGTAGAGAAACGGCGACGAGGTGACGAAGGCAAAGATGCCGGCGAAGGAAGCCGCCACCGCCAGGATGTAGCCCATGGCCTGACGGTCGGTCAGCACACTTGCGTAGTTGCGCAGCACCTGACGAGGCGAGGCCACCGGTGCCCCTGCAGGCCGGGTCTCCGGCAGAAAGGCCCCGAGCAGCCACATCAGGAAGGCGGCATAGACCGCCAGGAAGACGAAGATCAGCCACCAGTCGGCCAGGTACAGCAGCAGGCTGCCGACCATCGGCGCCACCAGCGGCGCCAGCATCAGGATCATCGCCATGGTCGACATGACCTTGGCCGCCTCGCGACCACTGAAACAGTCGCGCACGATGGCTGCGGAATTGACCACGCAGGCGCCGCCGCCGAGCGCCTGGACAAAGCGCCAGACCAGAAGCTCCGTCAACGAATCGACGCTGACGATCACCAGACTGGCGATCAAGAACAGGATCTGTCCGGCCAGCAGCACCGGCTTGCGTCCGATGCGGTCGGAAAGCGGCCCGCAAGTGAGCTGGCCCACGGCAAAGCCGACCATGAACACGCTGAGTGAAAGCTCGGTGTGATGAACACTGGCCCCCACCGACTCGGCCAGCGCCGGCATGGCCGGCAGATAGGCGTCGATGGCGAAGGGGGCAAGGGCGGTATTGGCGGCCACCAGCAGGGCGACACGCCGGGCATTCAGGGACACAGGCGCTCCATGAAGAACAAGGTTTGAAAAATTGTCATCGGGTTGATCGTGACGCCGCTGCGGCTGTTGTCCACATCGACGCCTTGGTACAGTAGGTCCAGCTCACCACCGCCTAACTACGGAGATTGCCACATGGCAGACGATCTGCTGACCCAACTGAAGGCGATGACCACGGTGGTCGCCGACACCGGCGACCTGGACGCCATTCGTCGCTTCCAGCCCACCGACGCCACCACCAACCCGTCGCTGATCCTGCAGGCCGCCAGCCACGCCGATCGTCGCGCCCGCCTGGCCGCCATTGCCAAGGAGGCCAACGACATCGATGACGCCCTCGATGCCGTGGCGGTGGACATCGGCAGCGAGATCAGCGAGCTGGTGCCTGGCTATGTGTCGACCGAGGTCAGCGCACGGCTATCGTTCGATACCGAAGGTACCCTGGCCCGCGCCCATTCACTGATCGAGCGCTATGCCCGCAAAGGCGTCGGCGCCGAGCGCATCCTGATCAAGGTGGCGTCCACCTGGGAAGGCATTCGTGCCGCCAAGACGCTGGAGCGAGAAGGCATCCGCACCAATCTGACGCTGCTGTTCAGCTTCGCCCAGGCCCAGGCCTGCGCCGATGCCGGGGTCACGCTGATCTCGCCCTTCGTCGGCCGCATCCTCGACTGGCACAAGGCCCAGCAGCCGGAGGCCGACTTCAGCGGCGACAACGATCCCGGCGTGCAATCGGTCAAGCGCATCTACGACCACTACAAGGGCCACGGCTACTCGACCATCGTGATGGGCGCGAGCTTCCGCAACACCGACGAGGTCAAGGCGCTGGCCGGCTGCGACCGTCTGACCATCTCGCCGGCACTGCTCGAGGAATTGCACGGTCAGCAAGGCGCTCTCGAACGCCGCCTCGTGCGCAGCGACGCCGAGACCAGCGCACCGGAGCCCCAGACCGAAGACGACTTCCGCTGGGCCATGAACGAAGACGCCATGGCCACCGAAAAACTGGCCGAAGGCATCCGCAAGTTCATGGCCGATCAGCGCAAGCTGGAAACCCTGCTGACCGAACTGCGCCAGGGATGATAACGAGCGCACCACCGGCAAGCCTTGCTGGGCCTGGCTGCAGATGATCAAGAGGGCGATCCATGGATCGCCCTCTTGCATTATGCGGTTGCCAGCTTGCTGCGATCTGACACCGCTTTCCGCTTTCGGAGTTCGCCATTTTCTACGCCTTCGGCGCCTTCTGCTGAACACGCCTTCGGCGCGTCGACGTCAGGCCCGGCAAGGGCAGGATCAGGCCTTGTGCGAAGCGTCGTTCTGGGCCTCGAGCATCTCGACCAGCGACTGGAACTGTTCGTGGTTATGCTCGTTCATGCGCATCAGGATACGATGCGCTTCGAGGATGCGCTCCCGCAGCCCCTCTTCATCGGCGGGCACTTCGGGGAGCTCCTCGAAGTCGTCGACCTCGGCGATGGGACGCTCCAGCAAGGTAAAGAAAGCGCCAAAGCCCATCACCTCGAGCATCCGCTTGACGTCGGGATTGTCGGCCACGATGGTCGGCGCCTGCTCGAGCTTGCCGCGCAGCGCTATGGCCACCTTGGCCAGGAAGCCAAGCGCCGTGGAATCGACGTTGCTGGCCTCGCGCAGGTCGATCATCACCGCCTTGAGTCCCGGCGTGTCGGCCAGTTGCTGGGCCTGGAGATCCAGGGTGGCACACAGGGTCAGGCGCACGTCGCCACATAGCTTCAGGACGAACACACCGGCCTCGAATGCCGCCTTCAGTCGACCTTCATGCACTTTCATCGCCAAACCCGCTCACCAACATGATCGTCAAGTCGTCGGGCAGCTCTTCGCGCCCCGAGGTGGGGTCCTCCAGCGCTTCTTCATCGCTGGAGAGAGCCCCCAGGGCCAGCCCCCGACGCATCGTATCCAGGGAATCGCTGTCTTCGACCCGCTGCCTGAGATCGTCAAGGCGCGCCTCGAGACTGTCCCCCGGCAAGCACTCCAGCACTCCATCGGAGCAGAGCCAGAGCGAAAAGTCATCGGGCAAGTCACATCCCAGTGCCGGATAACTGACCTCCGGAAACAACCCGACCGGCATGCCCTCTCCCGCCAGCGTGGTGACGCCCTCGTCGGACTTCAACAGTGGCATCGGCAGCTGCGCGCCGAGAGAATAGTGCAGATAGCGCTTCTGCTGGTCGATCACGCCGACGAACAGGGTGGCGTGCTTGCCGATCCCCGTGTCCAGCAGCTCCCGATTCAACTGGGACAGCCAGCGCGGCGGCAATGCCTCGGGTGCCTCACCGTCCCACTCGCCTTGCCAGCGATTGAACAGATACTTGAGCAGCACCGTCACGAAGGCGGACGAGGCTCCGTGGCCCGACACATCAGCGAAATAGAATAATGTATAGCGCTCATTGTACGCCTGGATATCGAGAAAGTCGCCTGACAGATACAACGAGGGCGCAAGCCAGTAGTCACAGCCGATTGCCCCCAGCTGCTGCGGCCTCGGCGGCAGCATGCGACGCTGGATCTGGCCGCCGGCCTGCTGGTCGAGCCGGAGCATCGCCAGGTGGGTCTCCAGGCTCTCGTTGAGCTCTTCCAGTCGCGCTCGATCCTCTTCACGCTCCCGGGCCAGACGATTGACGTCCACCACACGCCGGATCATCCGCCTGAGCAGATGGGCATGGCGCAAGGGGTCGATCACGTAGTCGACAAGGCCCGCGTCAACGGCCTTGAGCAGATCGTCGTCTCGCCGGTCCTCGCTGACCACCAGGGTGGGCCAGCGCTCGGCCAGCACCATCCACTCGCGACTCGGTACCGCCAGCGAATGTGCCACCACAAGCGCCGTGGAGCCGGGAAGCTCATCGGCGCTGGCGGCGGCAAAGACCGCAAGTCCGTCGCGAGCAATCGCGTCCACCAGGGCGTCGCGGTGCTCGCCCGGGTGGTCGATTACCCCGATCAGAGGTTTGGCTGCTTGCATGCAGATGCCACCTTACTCGGCGAAGGCATCTTCGTCGTAGTCAAAGCCATCGTCGATAAAGCTGTCGTCACCAAGCTCACCATCGGTGACCTCGAAACGACGACGCTGTAGCCAGGCGTCACGAATGAAGCTGTAGCGATCACCGCGAATCAGATCCTCCTGATCGAGAAGGCTGGCACGCGCGTCGAGCAGCTCGAGACCACGCAGCGAGTAGCGCACGGTGTCGTCCTCGACGTAGGTCAGCGGGTAGGTGTACCAGTCGACCGGCAAGGCGCTGGTGTCACGCACTGTGCTGGGGCCGAGGAACGGCAGCACCACGAAGGGCCCCTCGCCCACGCCCCAGGCAGCCAGGGTCTGGCCGAAGTCTTCCTCGTCGGCGATAAAGCCGGCATGGGTCGCCGGATCCAGAAGACCACCCAGACCGAAGGTGGTGTTCATCAAAAAGCGCATGCTCGAGTTGCCCGCATTGGCACCCTTGCCCTGCAGCAGGCTGTTGAACACCGTGCGCACTTCGCCGAGGTTGTCGAAGAAGTTGCTGACACCGCGCTCGAGCGGGTCCGGGGTCACGTAGCGATACCCCTGGGCGGCAGGCTTGAGTGCATAGCGATCCAGCACATCGTTGAAGGCGAAGACCCTGCGATTGAAGCCCTCCCAGGGGTCCGCTGGATTGGGCTCGCTGGATACGCCGCTGCTGGCGCAGCCACTTGCCGCCAGGGCGACGGCCATGACCAGGACACCCCTCTGCATGCCCTTGCCCAGGGCACCGCTGTAGTTCGCGTTCATCGTTCGACTGCCTCCCTTGCCTGTCCTTGTCACGATCGTCAATCTATCGGCGCTGTTGTCCGGGGTTGGACTCCGGGTAGCGTCAGCGACGACGCCTCTGCGTACGGCAGTCGTCTGGTTCCGCCGACGAGTCAGCTGTCGGTTCCCCGGAGGGTCGGCCTCAGTCCCTGCGAATCACCACGCAGCCCGCACTGTAGCCCGCGCCGAAGGAACACACCACCCCGGTAGCGCCCGGTTCCAGGTCTTGATGATGCAGATGGAACGCGATGATCGAACCGGCAGAACTTGTATTAGCGTAACGGTCAAGAATAATCGGCGCTTGATCCGGAGCAGGCTCCTGGCCCAGCACCCGTCGTGCGATAAGATCGTTCATGTGTCGATTGGCCTGATGCAGCCATAGCCGCGACAGCGTACCAGGCGCGATATCCAGGCTCTCCAGGTGGTCACGGATCAACTGTGCCACCATCGGGCAGACTTCCTTGAAGACCCTGCGGCCTTCCTGCACGAACAGCTTGTCGGCTGCCTGGGGGTCGGCGTCGGTGACGCGGTTGAGAAAGCCCGCATTGTTGCGAATGGCGTTGGAAAACTGCGTCACCAATCGGGTCCCGAGCACCTCGAACCGTGTCTCGGCTGTCGCCACCTGGTCGCTTTCCAGCACCAGGGCGGTACAGGCGTCGCCAAAGATGAAGTGGCTGTCACGGTCGCGGAAGTTCAGGTGTGCCGAACACACCTCGGGGTTGACCACCAGGGCGCGGCGCACGCCGCCGGAGCGGATGGCATTGGCGGCGTTGTCGATGGCGAAGGTGGCCGAGGAACAGGCCACGTTCATGTCGAAGGCGTAGCCCCCGGTGCCCAGCGCACGCTGCAACTCCACCGCCACCGCCGGATAGGGGCGCTCCAGATTCGAGCAGGCCACGATCACCAGGTCGATGTCGGCGGCCTCGACCCCGGCTGCGGCCAGCGCCTCGTGCGAGGCGGCCAGCGCCATCTCGCACTGGATGCCGGGGCTGTCGTTGTCGCGCTCGTCGAGCTTCGGGCGCATGCGCTCAGGATCAAGGATACCCTCGGCGTCCAGCACGTAGCGGCTGTGGATACCCGAGGCCTTGACGATGAATTCACTGCTGGAATGCGCCAGGGCGTCACGTTCCCCGGCCTCGATCGCCTCGCGGTGGCGGGCATTCTCGGCATCCACCCAGGCGTTGTACGACGCCACCAGGGCGTCGTTGTCGATGGCGTTGGCCGGGGTATAAAGGCCGCTGCCGGTAATAAGCACCTTCGCTGGGGTCATGCCCTTCTCCTTCATGCGGCACCTCGGTGCCGCCGGTCGATCGCGACCGCCCGGGGCGGCCACTCACTTTCGTCATCTTTGGCGCGGGGGCCTTACCCCCGCCCGGTCAATTCCGCCCAGCGTTTCTCCAGGCGCTTCTCCGATACCGGCATGGCGGTACCCAGCTGCTGCGCAAACAGCGATACCCGCAACTCCTCGATCCACCAGCGAAACTCCACCAGCGATGGATCTTCGACGCCGCCTCGGTGCTCGGCCTGTCGACGCGTCTCGAGGCGCGTCTCGAAGTCCTGCACCGTCTGCATCAGCATCTGGTCGCGCATGCGCTCGCGCGG
Organism: Halomonas sp. DP5N14-9; assembly: GCF_019802175.1. NCBI lineage: Bacteria > Pseudomonadati > Pseudomonadota > Gammaproteobacteria > Oceanospirillales > Halomonadaceae > Halomonas > Halomonas sp. DP5N14-9. The sequence goes on along the minus strand of NZ_JAHVHR010000024.1, from coordinate 115,799 downwards.
GGCCTTCTCCAGGCGCACCTGGGCGGCCTCCATGTAGCGCGGATAAGCCTCGAGCCAGGCACCGGCGTCGGTCACGAACCCCGGGTACACCAGCCGCTGCATCTGTGCCTTGAGGTCACTGTATACCAGCGCCAGCGACAGGCTCAGGTTACCCTTCAACGCCTTTGTCACCGCCAGGTGGCCTTCCAGTGCCGGCTTGAGCACCGCCACCAGCTTGTCGGCATGGGGAACGATATCCTGGCGAACCGCCTGAATGCGTTGTTCCAGGGCCTCGGCACTTCGCGGCAGCGGGTCCACCGCCACGACCTGCCGGAAGACGGCCGTCACCACATCTTCGGTCAGTGCACGCTTGCTGCCTACCTTGGCGAACAATAGAGCACAGGTCGACAGTCCCTGGGTACGCTCGATGGCCTTCACTTGATCTGGCAGGCGTTCCATCGCCGCCTTGACCACCCCGCGGCGATGCGCTTCATGGGCCTTGGCCGGATGATCAAACAGCTCGAGAGTGAGCCCGCTCGACGAAGGCACCAGCGCCGGGAATGCCTCGACGCGAATCCCGGCCTGGGAGGTCACCCGCGACTCCGGCAATGCCTGCTCGGGGAAGCCCGACAGCTCGGACTGGCTCTCCACGCTCTTGGCCAGCGCCCGGGCACCCTGACTGGCGGCAGCCTCGAAACGCCGCTCCAGCGCCCGCAGGTCACGGCCCTGGCCCAGCACCTTGCCGCTGTGGTCGACCACCTTGAGGTTCATCACCAGATGGGGCTCGAGCTGATCGAGGCGCCAGTCGTCCGGCGACAGGCGCAACCCGGTCTTGACCCGCAGAAATTCACCGAGCGCCTCGGTCAGGCTACCGTCCCCGGGCACCAGTGCCTCCAGCGCTGCGTCGACCCAGTCGGGGATCGGCACCACCTGTCGGCGTATCGACTTGGGCAGCGACTTCAACAGGGCGATGCACTTGTCCCGGAGCAATCCCGGCACCAGCCACTCGAGACGAGACGACGACAGCTGAGACAGCATCGCCGCCGGCACCGTCATGGTCACACCGTCATCCTCGGCCCCCGGCGCGAAGTGATAGGCCAGCGGATAGCGCACACCGTCGATCGACAGCTCGTCAGGATAGGCGTCACCGGTGACGTCATCCGCCTCCCGTGCCAGCAGCGCCTGACGGTCGAACTTGAGAAGCTCAGGGTCACTGCGCTCGGCCTTGCGTCGCCAGGCTTCGAAGCCCTTGCCGTTGACGATATCCTCAGGCAGGCGAGCGTCGTAGAAGTCGAACAGCTGCTCCTCGTCCACCAGAATGTCGCGCCGCCGTGCGCGATCCTCGAGGTCCTCGACCTCGTCGATCAGCGCCCGGTTGTGGGCGAAGAACTCGCCCTTGGTGCGAAACTCGCCTTCCACCAGCGCCCGGCGGATGAACAGCTCACGGCTTTCGACCGGGGCGATGGGGCCATAGTGGACCTTGCGCCGGGCCACGATCGGCAGCCCGAACAGGGTGACCTGCTCGAAGGCCACCACCTGGGCCCGCTTCATCTCCCAATGGGGCTCGCTGTAGCTGCGCTTGACCAGATGGCCCGCCAGAGGCTCGATCCACTGTGGCTCTACCTTGGCCACGCTGCGCGCGAACAGCTTCGAGGTCTCGACCAGCTCCATCGCCATGACCCACTTCGGCGACTTCTTCGAAAGCCCCGATGCCGGATGAATCATGAACTTGCGATTGCGTGCCCCTAGGTACTCGCGGTTCTCGGTCAGGGTGCCCAGGTGGCTCAACAGGCCGGTCAACAGCGCCTTGTGCATGGCCACCGTCTGCTGACGCTTTCGCTCCTTGGCCTGACCGTCGTCATCTTCACCTTCGGCGGCGATGGCGGGCCTGGCCGACGGCACCTGGATATCCATGTCCTTGAGCAGCTGACGCAACTGGCGGAAGGTATCGTGCCACTCGCGCAGGCGCAGGTAATTCAAGAAATTATCGCGACACCAGCGACGCAGCCGGTTGCCCGAGAGTTCCTCTCGGGCGGCTTCGAAGCCGTGCCACAGATTGAGCAGCGCCACGAAGTCGGAATCCGGATCCTGCCAGCGGCGGTGGGCCTGATCGGCGGCTTCGCGCTTGTCGGAGGGTCGATCACGCGGGTCCTGCACCGCCAGCGCCGAGACCACGATCAGCACCTCGCGCAGGCTCTGCTGCTCTACCCCGGCCAGCACCATGCGGGCCAGGCGCGGATCGATGGGTAGCCGCGCCAGCCGTCGCCCCAATGTCGTCAGGCGGCTGTTGTCGTCGACCGCACCCAGCTCATAGAGCAACTTGAAGCCATCGGTGACGAAGCGCGAGTCAGGTGGATCGACGAAAGGGAAGTCCTGGATGTCGCCCAGTTTCAGCGACAGCATCGACAGGATCACCGAGGCCAGGTTGGTGCGCCGGATCTCCGGATCGGTAAACTCAGGGCGCGCCAGGAAGTCGTCTTCGTCGTACAGACGGATGCACACGCCTTCCGCCACCCGGCCGCAGCGGCCCTTGCGCTGATTGGCGCTGGCCTGGCTGACCGCCTCCACCGGCAGGCGCTGAATCTTGGCGCGATAGCTGTAGCGACTGATGCGCACCAGCCCCGGGTCGATCACGTAGCGGATACCCGGCACCGTCAGCGAGGTCTCGGCCACGTTGGTGGCGAGCACGATGCGCCGCCCACTGTGGGGAGCAAACACGCGGTTCTGCTCGGCGTTAGAAAGCCTGGCGTAGAGCGGCAGTATCTCGGTGCTCTTGAGATCGGCGCGCCGGAGCACGTCGGCGGTCTCGCGGATCTCACGCTCACCGGGCAGAAACACCAGAATATCGCGGGGACCATGGAACCAGCGCTTTTCGCGCTCGATGGTCTCGATTTCCTCCACCGCGTGAAGGATACCCTCGCTGAGGGTGCGGTCTTCCTCGTCATCTTCGTCGCGGATCAGCGGACGATAACGCACCTCCACCGGGTAGGTACGACCCGAGACCTCCACCACCGGAGCAGGGCGCACGACACCGTCCTGGTCTCGGCTGGCAAAGTGCTGACTGAAGCGTTCCACATCGATGGTGGCGGAGGTGATGATGACCTTGAGGTCGGGGCGGCGATCGAGCAGGCGCTTGAGGTAACCGAGCAGGAAATCGATATTGAGGCTGCGTTCATGGGCCTCGTCGATGATCAGGGTGTCATAGCGGCGCAGGTCCGGATCCTGGCGGGTCTCCGCCAGCAGGATGCCGTCGGTCATCAGCTTGACCAGGGTGTCGTCGTTGGTCTGGTCGGTGAAGCGGACCTGATAACCCACCTGCTCGCCCAGCGGCACCTGCAGTTCTTCTGCCAGGCGGGTCGCCACCGAGCGCGCCGCCAGGCGCCGCGGCTGGGTGTGGCCGATCAGCCCGCGACGGCCAAGCCCCAGCTCCAGACACAGCTTGGGCAGCTGGGTGGTCTTGCCGGAGCCGGTTTCGCCGGCCACCACCACCACCTGATGGGACTCCAGTGCCTTGAGGATATCGGCACGCCGTGCCGCCACCGGGAGCTGCTCGGGATAGTCGAGCGCGACCGGGCGCGCCTGGCGCGAGGCCAGGGTCTGACGGGAGCGCTGCCAGTGGTGCTCGACCTCCTTGAGTCCCCGGTCGATGGGCTTGCCGTCGCGTCGACGACGCTCGAGACCGGCCAGACGCTTGGCCAGCGTCGGGCGATCGCGAAGCATCACCTGTTCCAGTCCTTCGGTCAGAGACTTCAGGCGAGAGGCGTCGTCGGCGTTTTGCTGGGCGGTGGGCGTAGAACTACTCACGTTGGGGTCGAAGGCTCCGGGTGGATCATGGGCGCCGCGTCGCACGGACGCGGGGCGGGAAGGCTCCCGCAACGCAAAGGGCGCTATTGTAACGCCGCAGCCAAGGCAAGGGCCAATCGCCGGCCCCTGCCCTTCCCCGGACCTTGTCGGCGGGCGTCAGCCGTCGGTGCCGGTCCCGGTTTCGGTGCTGCCTTCGTCACGCAACTGGCGCCGGAGCACCTTGCCGACGTTGGTCTTGGGCAGTTCGTCACGAAACTCCACCAGCTTGGGCACCTTGTAGCCGGCCAATTCCTGCTTGCACCAGGCGCGCAGCTCGTCACTGGTCAAGGAGCTGTCCTTGGCCACCACGAACAGCTTGATGACTTCTCCGCTGGTATCGTCGGGCACCCCGACGGCGCAGGACTCGACCACCTTGGGGTGGGCCGCGACCACGTCCTCGATCTCGTTGGGATAGACGTTGAAGCCGGACACCAGAATCATGTCCTTCTTGCGATCGACGATACGCACGTAGCCATCGTCCTGGATGACCGCGATGTCACCGGTGTGGAAGAAGCCATCGGCATCGATGACCTTGGCCGTCTCGTCATCGCGGTTCCAGTATCCCTTCATCACCTGGGGGCCGCGCACGCACAGCTCGCCCGGCTCGCCCGGCTCGGGGTCGCCACCGTCAGGGTTGCACAGCTTGAGCTCGGTGCCGGCGACGGGGCGGCCGATGGTGCCGAGCTGGATCGCCTCCACCGGGTTGAAGCTGACGATCGGCGAGGTCTCGGTCAGGCCGTAACCCTCGGCGATGGGGCAGCCCGTCACCTCTTCCCAACGCTTGGCCGCGGCCTTGGTCAGCGCCATGCCACCGGAGATGGTCAGGTGCAGGTGGGAGAAGTCCAGTGCCTTGAAGTCGTCACGATTGCATAGCGCATTGAACAGCGTATTGAGCCCGACGAAGCCGGTGAAACGCGTCTTCGAGAGCTCCTTGATAAAGGTATCGAGGTCCCGCGGATTGGTGATCAGCAGCGAATTGTTGCCGCCTTCCAGCATGAACAGGCAGTTCACCGTAAAGGTATAGATGTGATAGACCGGCAGCGGCGCGACCACCACCTCACTACCCTCGCTCAAGCCACCCCCGATGATCTGCTTGGCCTGAAGCATGTTGGCCACCAGATTGCGGTGGGTCAGCATGGTGCCCTTGGCAAGCCCGGTGGTCCCCCCGGTGTACTGCAGCGCGGCGATATCGTCGAGCTCGCGTTCCACCTCACGGTGCTCGAGGGAGGCGCCTTGCTTGAGCACCTGACGCAACCTGACCGCCTTGGGGATCGAGTAGCGCGGCACCATCTTCTTGACGTACTTGACCACAAAGTTGATCAGCGGTCGTTTGGGGAAGTCGTGCAGATCACCGATCTCGGTGATCACCACATGCTCGATGTCGGTCTTGTCCAGCACCCGCTCGAGCTTGTCTGCCATGTTGGCCAGGATCAGGATCGCCTTGGCGCCGGAATCCTTGAACTGGTGGGTCATCTCGCGCTCGGTGTACAGCGGATTGGTGTTGACCACCACCATGCCGGCGCGAATGGCGCCGAACACCGCTACCGGGAACTGCAGCAGGTTCGGCAACTGGATCGCCACCCGATCACCGGGCTCAAGGTTGGTCTCGTGCTGCAGCCAGGCGGCGAAATCACCGGACAGCCGGTCAAGCTCGGCGTAGGTCAGGGACTTGCCCATGCACGAGAAGGCCACCTTTTCGTCGTAGCGCTTGACGGAGCGGTGGAAGATATCCATCACCGAATGATAGTCATCGAGCCCTTCCAGGGCCTCCCCCCGAACGATCGATGCAGCGGCGTTCTCACTCATGGGCGTTCTCCATTCGGGGGACCAGGTCCCCTCTTATTATCAAATTGTGGTGTCGACACTGGCTACCATAGCCCAGTCCCGCAGCGACTGTAATACGCTTGATTCAAACTTTCGTTTAAAACCCGCTATTCATCGCTTAGATAACGGGCCACGATCTCGCCTTCCCGCCACACCAGCAGCTCACCCGGCTGCATGCGCACCCACTCTTCGTTGTCGGTGAGCGGTTCGGTGGCCAGCACCGAGACCACATCGTCGGGGGTGGTGTGCTCGACAAAGTTGACCACCATCTCGGCGTCCGACAGGTTGGCCTCGCCAAAGGGCGCGCGGCGGGTGATATGGGCGAGCTTGGTGGAACAATAGGTGTACAGGTACTCGCCGTCGGCCAGCAGCAGGTTGAAGACCCCCAGACCTCTGAGCTTCTCGCACAGCTCGTGCAGCGAAGACCACAGACCGCGACGATCCTCCGGCGGGTCTGGATAGCGCCGCCGGAGCTCACCCAGCAGGTGGCAGAAGGCGTGCTCGCTGTCGGTGGACCCCACCGGTCGATAGCTGGCGAGTTCCAGCGTCTCCCAGCCGGACAACTGGCCGTTGTGGGCATAGCACCAGGGCTGCCCCCACATCTCGCGCACGAACGGATGGGTATTGGCCAGTTTCACTCCGCCCACATTGGCCTGGCGGATGTGGCTGATGACGATATTCGACTTGATCGGGTATTCGCAGATCAGCCGGGCGATTCGCGAGTGCACCGAAGGATGAGGGTCGCGAAATTCGCGATAGCCCCCCTCTTCGTAAAAAGCGATGCCCCAGCCGTCACGGTGGGGGCCGGTGCCGCCGCCACGATGCAGAAAGCCGGTAAAGCTGAAACAGATATCCGTGGGCACATTGGCACTCATGCCCAGAAGCTCACACATGGGGTTCCTCTCTTGTTGACCCGGCCGCAGCCAGGCGAGTGCGCCGGCGACGCCACAACAGCCAGGCGATCACCACCACCGCCAGGATAGCGGCTACCAGCCAGCTGCGCGGATCATGTCGAGCACGCTCGAGGGCGGGCTCAAGACCAGGCCTTCCCTCGCGCCACCACTGCACCAGCCGCTCGGGGCCTTCATTCACCAACGCCACAAACTGGTCGGCCAGCGCCTCGCCAGCCTCCTCCTCGGCCTGTCGCTCACTGGCTTCGGCGAAGCGTTCACCGGACAGGGTGGGGCCTGCCAGCGCCCGATCCAGGGCCACCTCGCCATCGCGATTGATCCACAGCGGCGGCAGGTTCCAGCGGGTCTCGTTGCCGTCGATCGTCGCCACCGCCGAGATCCGCAGCGGACGGCTGACCTCATCCTCCTGGGGCGGAATTTCCAGGCTCCAGCGCCTGGCGTCTGCCGGGGCCACCTCCAGCGACTGGCCCAGCAGATCGGCCTCGAAGCGGGTGTTGTCGTGGCCAAGGCGCGGATGTTCGGCCACCAGCGTCACCCGACGCCCGGATTCGTCCAGTGCCGCGCCGACGGCCGGCAGCACATTGACCGCCTGCACCCGTCGGCGATGGAAGTCCTCGCCCTCGGCGGTGATCACCAGCTCAGCCGCGCCGGTGCCCGACGGCGACGGCAGCCGCCCGCGAAACACGCCATCATCGTTGCCAAGCGCCAGGATCTGCAGGCCGTCCACCGCCTCGCCGGACAGCTCCGCCGTCACCTTGAGCCCCTCGGGCACCGTCACCTCGCCGTCACTTTCGACACGCACCGCCAACGGCACCTCGAAGCCGGAATACAGCGTCGCGGGCAGCGCCTCCGTCACCAGGTGGCGATCGCTGTTGACGGTAATCCGCGAGTCCGCCGCCAGAGGACCCTCGATCCGCCACTCCCCCTGGGCGGGGTCGGGTACGCGGATCAGGTCGAAGCGTGGTTCCCGCTGCCAGCGCACCTCTGCGGGTGCGGTGTCGCGGGTGTAACGGGTGCCGTCCGGCGCCACCAGGGTCACCTCTCCCTGGCCGGGGTCATGGAAGATCAACGCGGAAAAATCGTCGACGCCGGCATCGACGGTGAAACGGCGGTCCTCAAGCGGCACCTGATCCACCGGGAAGATGCGCTCGACGATATCGAGAAAGGCGCCCAACAGGGCGTCCGGTGTCTCGACCACCGCCGCCAGTCCCCCGGTGCGCTGCGCCAGTCGCTCGACCAGGGCAACGTCGGCGCCTGGCGAAAAGGCGATGGCGTGGATGGCCACCCCCTGGTTGGCCAGGTCCGGCACCATCGCCTCGACCAGGCGTTGGCGAGAGGCAAGGTCCACGTCGGGCTTGGCACCCCGGCCCGGCGACAGGTCGATCACCCCGTCGGTCAGCAACACCAGGTGGCGCCAGCCGTCACCCTCGGCTGCTGCCGCGGTGCGCAGCGCCGCCTCGATATCGGTATGCTGCTGATACTGTTCCAGCGCCGGCGGCAGCGCCAAGGCCCGCTCGCGCCACTGGGCGTCGACCTGCCCCAGAGGCAACGGATTGTCGATCGACTCGCCGAAGGTCCAGATGCCGGCGCTGACACCACTCGGCAACAGCGCCACCAGCATGTCCAGCGCACTGCCTGCCAGGCGATTGGGGTCATTGGTCTTCATGCTGCCGGACACGTCCACCACGACGCGAACGTCCGGTGGCTCATCCGAGCCCGCTTGCCCAGTCGCCGACTGGGCAAGCGCCGTCAGCGGCGACAGGCACAACGCCACGATTGTCGCCATCATTACCCCTTTCCCGCAGCGTTGCTGGCCCCGCTTGGCCATGTGTCCTCCTTGGAACTCGCCCGGAATCTCCAGGCCGTGGGCGGTGGACGTCTTTTACATCCCCCTTCGACGTGTTCATCGATGGTCCACCGTTCACGGTGGCCAGAGCGACCTCGCCAGCAGTTTCTAGCCGAACAGTTTCTAGCCGAGCACCGGCTCCTGACGCTCCCGCCCTTCTTCACGCGACGCCCCATGAGCCTCTGCGTCCTGGTCACGCGCCGCTGCAGCGGCCTCGGCCTTGCGCAGACGGCGGCGACGGCCACTCCACCACAGTGCCAGTCCGAACAGCGCACCGATCGCGGCGCCGACGATGACGCGCGTGGCCGCCGGCACCAGCACGCCATTGTTGCCGTCCATGAAGGCGACCGCTGCCACCATGATGGCCGGCGCCTGACCGCTGTAGACCTCGCCTTCCTCGATCAGCGGCAGTTCGAACATCGACGGCATCCACATCACGCCGGCCACTGCCCAGGTCAGCACCAGGCGTGGCAGGCGCGGTAAAAAAGCCAGTCCAAGGTAGCCAGCCAACAGTACGACCAGCGACAATGCGCCATAGATCAACCACAGCGTGGACATGGAATCCGAAATCAACATTGCATGCTCCAACCTGACGTGCGCGCCGCGCACAGATGAAATTTCTCTTGAGTATGGTACATCTCGCACCATGAAAGCACAGCCGCCAAATGCACCGGCCGCAGCAACTTGGGGCCCCGCCCTGGACTTCACGCGTCAGGACGACAACGCCTGGCACTGGCTCGAGAATCGCGACGATCCCGCCGTGAGTGACTTTCTCGAGGCCGCCAACCGCCAGGCCGACGCCTGGTTCGCCCCTCTGGAATCCTTGATCGAGCGACTCTACCAGGGCCACCTGGCGCGGCGAGAGCTGGCCGTCAAGGGGCTGCCCAGTCGCCTGGACCACTTCACCCTGTGGAGCGAGACCGCCGCCGACGCCGACTATCCGGTCTGGTGGCGCCATCCCAACGATGCCCCGCAGTCGCGCGAGGTGTTCTTCGACCTCGAGGCCAGAGCGCAGGAGCACACCTTCCTCGAACTCGGTGACATGGCGCTGTCCCCGGACGAGCAGTGGCTGGCCTGGACCGAGGACACCCAGGGTGACGAGACCTATCGCCTGTTCATCAAGCGTCTGCCCGATGGCGCCGAGCATCGACTGCTGGACGACATCGGCCCTGAGCTGTGCTGGGCCGAGGACGGCCAGACCCTGCTGTTCACCCGCTACGACGCCACCCAGCGACCCGACAGCGCCTGGCGGCTCAGCCTGTCGCTGGATGCGGCCAGCGCAGACGCCAGGGTCGAGACCGACGAGCTGGTCCTGCGCGAGGACGACGCCGAGTTCTGGATCGGCCTGGGCAAGACCCGATCGCGGGCCTGGCTGACCATCGAGTCGGCCTCCAAGGACACCAGCGAGACCCATCTGGTTCCGGCCCACGCGCCAGCGACTCCCCCGCACTGCTTTCAGCCCCGTCGCCCGGGCGTTGAGTACGCCCTCGATCATCGTCCCGGTCACTTCTATGTGTTGCACAACGAAGGGCTGGTGCACTTTCAGCTGGAAGTGGAGAACGAGGACCGCTCCGGTCAGCGGCGAGTACTGGTGCCCCATCGCCAGGAGACCACCCTGGAGGGTGTCGATGCCTACGCCTGGGGCCTGGTGATCGCCGAACGCGACCACCTCGAGGCCCAGGTGCGCCTGCGTCGCCTCGAGTTCGACAGCGACCACAGCGTCACCCTCGACGCCCCCCTGCCCTGCTCGCCCGCACCGCTTAGCCTGGGGCTCGGCGACAGCCCACACTTCGACGACCGGGTACTGCGCCTGCGCGAGGAATCCTTCTGCACCCCGCCAAGCTGGTGGTCGCTGGATCTTGATAGCGGCGAGCGCCGACTGCTCAAGCGGCAGCCTCTGCACGGCGATCTGGCACCGGAAGACCTGCACTGCCAACGGTTGTGGGCCGAGTCCCACGACGGCGAGCGGGTCCCGGTGTCAGTGGTCTGCCGCAAGGACCTGGCGAACCAGCCACTGCCGACGCTGCTGTATGGCTACGGCGCCTACGGCGAGGCGCTGGATCCCTGGTTCTCGGTGTCTCGACTGGAACTGCTCCAGCGTGGAGTGGCCTTCGCGGTGGCCCACGTGCGAGGCGGCGGTGAGCGCGGCGAACCCTGGTACCTGGCCGGCAAGCTCGAGCACAAGCCCAACAGCTTCGAGGACTTCCTGGCCGCACGTGACGCCCTGGTCGACGCGGGTCTATCGAATCCCCAGCGTATCGTCGCCTACGGGGCCAGCGCCGGCGGTCTGCTGGTGGGCGCCAGCCTCAATCGCGCGCCACAGGCATTCTGCGCGGCGGTACTCGACGTGCCCTTTGTGGACGTCCTGCGTACCATGGAAAACCCGGACCTGCCGCTGACCACGGCGGAGTACACCGAATGGGGCAACCCCAGCCACGCCGCCGACGCCCGACGCATCGGCAGCTATTCACCGCTGGACAACCTCGATGCCGAGGCCTGGCCGCCGGTATTCCTGCAGGGTGGCTGGCACGATAGCCGTGTACCCTACTGGGAGCCGGCCAAGCTCTACGCACGCCTGAGCCTGGCGAACGCCGAGCAGGCGGCACTGTCCAACCGGACAACCCTATTGAAGACCGACATGACGTCCGGTCACGGCGGCGCCTCGGGTCGTTTCAAGGCCTGGCGCGAAGGGGCACGCCAGGATGCCTTCGTGCTCTGGGCCCTGGACTTGCTGGATGCAGACCTGGTGAATGCCGACCTGATGGACAACTCTCCGGTCGAATCACCAAGGCCCCATCCCTGCTCCATCGACGAGAACCCGCAGGCCTGACCGCACCTTTGGACGCCCTTGGCCGCTTTAGCGGCCACTTTCAGAATAAGGAATTTCATGAACGCCAAACCGATGCTCGCCCTCACCGCTGCGCTATGGCTCGGCACCTCCCTCGTCGGCTGCTCCGACGACAACGAGTCCGAGACGTCCGAGGGCACGTCACAGCAGAGCGAAAACGTCACCTCCGGTAATGGTGGCGGCAGCAACGAGAGCGCGGACTCAGCCGGTGAAGACGACACCAGCGACGAACAAGGCGACGACATCTCGGAGATGAGCCCGGCGGATCGCCGCGAGGCACTGGAGCAGTCCCTGCGCGCCAACTTTGATCCCCAGCTCGGAGAGATTCGCTACCTGGTCGGCTGGAGTGACCTGAACGACGATGGTCAGGACGAGGCCGTGGTCCACGTGGTCGGCCCGATGGTCTGCGGCACCGGTGGTTGCGATACCCTGATCCTCGAAGCCCAGGACGACGCCTACCGCGTCATCAGCGCCCAGCCCACTACCCAGCCTCCGATCCAGCTTGGCGAAGCATCTCACGAGGGCTGGCGAGACCTGGTGGTCAAGCGCCACCTGGCCGCCGATCAGCCGGCTCAGGCCCTGCACCTGCGCTTCGACGGCAGCAGCTACGTCGAAGCCGAGGGCAACGAAGGCGAGGCCGAGAACGCCACCGTCCTGATCGAAGACCTCAACAGCCTCGATGACGCCCGTCCGCTGTTCACCGGTGAGGGGGCCATGTCGGGGTCTCTTGAAGGTGACATGGAAGGCGAGATGGAAGAAGCGATGGAAAGCGAGCGTTCAGAGCCGGAGGTCGACCCCGACGCCGCCGCTACAGCCGCCGCACCGCAAGGTAGCGATGACGACCAGGCTGACAACGAAGGAGAAAGCACAGAAGACGGCGACGACCGGCAAACGGACGCTAGCCACAGCGGCAATTGATCGCCAACACTCGGCGAAGCCTTCTTTGCCGACAAGGCGCCGGGCCTCTTCACGAGGCCCGGCGCTGTCGTTTCCCAATCTAGCCGGTCAGGCGGCGGTGGCTCCATGCCTGGCCAGACCACGCCCCAGGACATGGATCCCCCAGGCCACCACAAAGGTCAGCGGTGCCGAGGCTCCGGCCAGACTCGGCGACAGCATCAGCGCGATGCCGACAATCGCCGCCAGGGCCCAGGCCGCCAGCCCCACAGGGTTGAAGGCGCTGATGTCAGCGTCCAGATCGACCTCGAGACGCCCCTCCGGCGACAGGATATGGGCCAGTGCCACCCCCACCCAGGCCACCACGAACACGCCTTGATAGACCAGGGCCGCCAGCAGGTAGCTGAACACGTCCGCCCGCATCAGCAGGTAGGCAAGCCCGCCCACCAGACAGCCGGCCAGGATCTTGTTGAGCTTGAGGCCCGTGAGCTTGCCGACGAAGGCCTCGAGATTGACCGTCGCCAGGTAGAAATTGGCGGTATTGATGCGGCTCTGGGTCACCCACACCAGCGCCAGCCCGCCGAGCCCCATCAACTCGAGCAGCCCCAGCACGATGGACGCCTCCGACAGGCCGTCGGTAGGCAGGCAGGCGTCGAGCAGGATCCCCACCACTCCGCTGAACACGAAGGTCATCAGATAAAAGGGAATGCCGAAGGTAACGCGGGCGTGGAAGCGGCTATCCTCGACGCGACCGAAGCGGGCGTAGTCGAAGGTAAACATCATCAGCACCCAGACCCCCATGTAGTAGGCAAAGGTGGACAGCCAGCCGAAGGGACTGGCGCCTCCTTCGGGCACCCGGGAGAGCCAGCCGGAGGGATAGCCGAACTCGGCCATCGCCATGCCCACGGCGATCAGCATGCCGACGATGTACACCGGCAGCAGCACACCATTGAACTTGTCGAGCCAGTGCTGGACGCTGCCGAAGATCAGCGAGACTCCGACCACCACCACGATCAGGGTAGCGCTGGCCATGCCGAGCGAGGGCGACCACTCGGACAGCACCAGCGCCATCACATAGCCTTCGAACACCGCGTAGTAGAGCGCGGTGGCAAAAAAGATCAGGGTCGCGATCATCGCTCCCAGATGACCGAACAGGACCCGGGAAAACAGCGCAACGGTCAGCCCGGTACGTATCGCATAGCGGCTGATCACCGCATTGATGACGCCGTAGCAGACCACCGTCAGGGCGATCCCGATCAGCGCATTGGTGGTGCCGTAACTGCGGGCCATGGCGGCGGCCACCACCATGTAGAAGATGGCGCTGCATACCGCCCACCAGGCCATCATCAGATTGCCCCTGGGCATGCGTTGGTCCAGGGGCATGGGGCGGTCGGCGAAGTCGCCGGCGCCTTGCCCACCCTTCTCGCGGGATGTCGTGTCGTTCATGGTTGTTGCCTCGTGCTGTTGTTGTGGTTGGGCGAAGCCCCTTGGACAGAAGAGTCAGCCCATACCTCGGTGACAGGGCTCGAGTGACATTCCGGGCAAGGGGCGCCCGGGCGGAGGCGACTGACTCCGCCGGGCAAAGTGGCAATTGCGGGAATAAGTGAGACGGGATCGAAGCACTCAGGCCCTTGCCTTCGATCCTTTTCAGCCGGCTAGTCGAGCGCCTGGCCGAGGGCCTGGTCCCGGGCATCGCCCAGTGCTTGACGCAGCGCCTCCAGGCGCTCGGCGTAGGCCTTGCGCGCGTCCAGCGCCTGTTCGAGGGAGACCCCGACGAATCGCACCTTCTGGTGGGGCTGGATCTGGCCCACCAGATCCATGTCGGCGCTGATCACCGTGCCAACCATGGCGTAACCACCGCCGGACACGGCGTCTCGGTGGAGGATGATCGGCTCGCTGCCGGCGGGCACCTGGATCGAGCCGATGGGATAGCAGGCATCGACGATGTTGGACGGGTCGTCACCTGCCCCGAAGGGCGGCTCTCGCTCGATGAACCGAAGCGGCGTGCCGCCCTTGAAGCGATAGCCGATGCGATCGGCCTCCGAGGCCACGCTCCAGTCCTCCTGATAGAAGCGTTCCCTCGCCTCTTCCTCGAGCAGGTGGTCGTAAAGTCCGGGTACAACGCGCAACTCATAGTGCTTGGCAAAGCGCGGCACAAAGGCCTCGGGAAGACGCCGACCGACTGCCGCGCGGGTTGCGGCGTTGGGTTGACCGACGGGCAGCACATCGCCCGCCTTGAGCGGACGCCCCTCGTAGCCACCGAGGGCGCCGAGCGCGTAGGTGCTGCGGCTACCCAGACGCTCGGGCACATCGATGCCGCCCTCCACCGCCAGGTAGAGCCGCGCCCCGGCACGCACGAAGTCGAAGCTCAGCACACTGCCCGCTGGCACCTCGAGCACCTCGAAGTTGGGATGGGGCTGACCATCGATCTTCGGCACCATTTCCGCGCCGCCGGTGGCGATACGACAGGCCTGGGTAAAGAGCAGCTCCGGCCCCATCAGGGCGCACTCGAGTACCGCGGCGTCCTCGGCGTTGCCCAGCAGCAGGTTGGCCGAGCGCATGGCGAACTGGTCCATGGCGCCAGAGGGCGGAATGCCCAGGTGGTAATGACCGGCGCGTCCGGCATCCTGGACCGAGGTCGCAAGCCCCGGCTTGATCACTTCAATGCTCATTGAGCACCTCCTCGACGCGACGGGCCACGGCTTCGGGGGCCTCGCGATATTCATCCAGGTCGAACACGAATGGCGCGGTTTTCGGGCGGAAGCGCCCGGCCTCGGCAGCGGCCACCATGGCGTCGTACTCGCTGCGATCGACGGGCCGATGCTTGACGATGTCCCCGGGGCGGAAATAGATCATCGAGTCGTCGATGTGGGGCTGGCTGCCGCTGGGATCGTAGATCGGCATGGGGGTCACCCCGAACATCTGATAGCCCCCGGCGCCGCGCACCGAGTAGATGCAGCTGAAGCAGCCGCCGTAGCCGACGGTCTGCTTGGGCGTATCGGTACGAGGCCGCACGTACTTGGGCACCTCGATCTGGCGCTCTCGGGGCACCATCTGGTACATGAACGGCAGGCCGGCGACGAACCCCACCATGGACACGAACCAGGGACTGGCGCTGTGGGCCTCGATAAAGCCATCGACGCTGGCAAAGCCGTTGATCCTGGCGGCGTACTCCAGGTCGGTGCCTGACGGGTCCTGGTGGCGATCGCGAAAGCGCATCAGCGTCTCGT
The DNA here is from genome assembly GCF_019802175.1 of Halomonas sp. DP5N14-9. Lineage (NCBI taxonomy): Bacteria > Pseudomonadati > Pseudomonadota > Gammaproteobacteria > Oceanospirillales > Halomonadaceae > Halomonas > Halomonas sp. DP5N14-9. The sequence goes on along the minus strand of NZ_JAHVHR010000024.1, from coordinate 100,424 downwards.
GGGTCCAGGGGTCGTTGTAGAGCACCGGCACCTCCACCACCCGGGTCTCCAGGCGCTGAACCTGCTGGCCGAGCACCTCGGCATCGACCTGCTCCAGAGTCTCGATCAAGCGTGACAGCGGCAGCCGGTCGGGATCGTAGCGCACCTGATAGGAGGCATTGGCGGGACAGATTTCGGTCACCCCGGGGATCTCGCGCTCGGCAAGCCGACTGGTGATCGACACCCCGCGAAAGAAGGCTTCCAGGTTCATCGCCTCGGACAGTTCGACGAACAGGAACTCGTCTCCGGCGGCGCTGTAGCGTGCGGGCTTGGCCTGCCTGGGGTCACGCTGGGTGGATGGCTTCATGACGCTTGCTCCTGTGCCGATGGTGCTGACGCCGCCGATGCTGTGTCCAGCCAGTGCTCCAGGGTGCCGGTATGGAAGTCGCCGCGACGTACCGCCTGGTCTTCCACCAGCCGACGATGCAGCCCCGCCGTGGTGGTGAAGCCCTCCAGCGTGAATTCGTCGAGGGCACGGCCGGCGCGGGCCAGCGCTGAGGCGCGATCCTCGTCCCAGACGACCAGCTTGGCCACCAGCGAGTCATAGAACGGCGGCATCCTGTAGCCCTCGTACAGGGCGCTGTCGACGCGCACCCCCGGGCCGGTGGGCCAGGTCAGTCGCTCGACCTGCCCCAGCGACGGAAAGAAGCCATTGTCCGGGTCTTCTGCGTTGATACGCATCTCCACGGCCCAGCCACGTATCGCGATATCGGCCTGGACCACCCCCAGCGGCTCACCCAGGCAAACCCTGAGCATCGCCCGCACCAGATCGACACCGGTGATCATCTCGGTGACCGGATGCTCCACCTGGATGCGGGTATTCATCTCGATAAAGAAGAACTCACCGCTGTCATCGTCGTACAGGTACTCAAGCGTCCCGGCGGCCTTGTAGCCGACGTGCTCGGCGAGCGCCACCGCGGAGGCGCAGAGGCGCTCGCGGGCGGCCTCGTCCAGCGCCGGCGATGGGCTTTCCTCGAACACCTTCTGACGCCGTCGCTGCAGCGAGCACTCCCGCTCGTACAGATGCACGGCACGCTCACCGTCGGCCAGGATCTGCACCTCGATATGTCGTGCACGCTCGATAAAACGCTCGAGATAGACGCTGTCATCGCCGAAGGCGGCTCGCGCCTCGCTCTGGGCCAGCGGTAGCTGGGCGCGGAGTTCCGCCTCGTCGGCAGCGGTGCGAATGCCGCGCCCGCCACCGCCGGCGGCGGCCTTGATCAGCAGTGGATAGCCGACCTCCAGGGCGACCTTCACCGCCTCCTCCACGTCGGCCACCGCCGACGGCGACCCCGGCACCACCGGAACACCTGCGACCAGAGCGGTGCGCCTGGCCTCGGCCTTGTTGCCCATGCGCTCGATCAATTCGGCGTCGGGGCCGACGAAGATCATGCCGGCCTCGACCACACGGCGCGCGAAGTCGGCGCTCTCCGACAGGAAGCCGTAGCCGGGATGGACCGCCTCGGCACCGACTTCCCGGGCTGCCGCCAGGATCGCCTCGATGTTCAGATAGCTCTTGGCGGCCTGGGCCGGGCCGATACATACCGCCTCATCGGCCAGTTTGACCGCCAGGCTGTCGGCGTCGGCCTCACTGTGGGTGACGATGCTGGTCAGGCCGAGTTCGCGGGCGGCGCGCACCACCCGCACGGCGATCTCACCGCGATTGACGATCAACAGACGGGTCGCGTTCATGCCTCGCCCTCCGAAACGTCGATGACCAGGATGTCCTGACCGGCTTCCAGCACATCGCCGTCATCCACCTCGATGGACGCGATCTGGCCTGTCACCTCGGCCTTGAGTTCGCAGAACTGCTTCATCACTTCGAGCAGGCCGATGGTGTCGCCGGCCTGGACGCTATCACCCGGGGACACGAAGGCCTCGGCCTCGGGCGAGGGACGGCGATAGAAGACGCCGGGAAAGGGGGCTTGCTGTGTTTGCTGGGACATGAGATCTCTCGCTTGTCATTGGAATTGGTTTGCGCTGAACACGATCAAGGTGAAGATGGCTGTGGCCAGGCGGCCGCAGGCTCAGGGAGCCTTGAGCTCGATGCCGGCATCGGCCAGCCGGCGGCGGATGGCGTCGAGCATCTCCAGCGCCCCGGGGGAATCGCTGTGCAGGCACACCGACTGAAAGCTGACCGGTACACGCTTGCCGCTGGCGGTCTCGACCACGCCCTCGCGGGCCGCCAGCAGCACCTTCTCGGCTACCGTTTCGGGGTCGAGGCGCTGCACCTGGCGGACAAAGACGATGGAACCCTGATCGTCGTAGTCACGATCGGCGTAGAACTCGTGGACACGCTGGATGCCCTCGGCCTCGGCCACACGATCGATCACCGACCCTGCCAGGCAGTAGATCGGCAGATTGGCGTCGATGGTCATCAGTGCACGACATAGCGCCGTGGCGAAGCCCTCGTCCCTGGCCGCGTGCATGAACAGGGCCCCGTGAAGCTTCAGGTGATGAAGGCCTAGGCCCTCCCGGGCGGCCAGTTCGCGCAAGGCGCCGAGCTGATAGATGACGTCATTGACCAGTTCATCGGCGGCGGCGTGAATATGCCGGCGACCAAAGCCGACCAGGTCGCGAAATCCGGGATGGGCCCCCACCGCGACCCCGTGCTTCGCCGCCTGCTGCAGGCTATGGGTCATGATGGTTGGGTCGCCGGCGTGGAAGCCGGTGGCGATATTGGCGGAACTGATGCCGGCCATGATGCGATCGTCGATGTCTCCGCCGATGCGCCAGGCGCCGAATCCCTCCCCCATGTCGGCATTGAGGTCCAGTGTTGTCATTGTGGGTCTCCTCGCGGGTGTTCCATCGTTGTATATGAGAGACGCCACTGATTGGAAATACCAATTCTTGTTTGGCATTATCAAAAAATCCGAATAACAGGTTCGAACAACAGAACTTGAGGGAGATCTCACATGGCGCGCAGTCCTTCCCTTCGCAAGCTGCGCTACTTCGTGGCGGTGGCGGAAAGCGGCAAGGTGACCCAGGCCGCGGTGGACCTGAACGTGTCCCAGTCGTCGATCACCACCGGGGTGCGGGAAATCGAGGACGAGCTGGGCGTCAAGCTGTTCGACCGACAGGCCCAGGGCATGGTGCTGACCCGCGAAGGCACCCGCTTTCTCGACCGGGTCAGACACGTCTTCCAGGCGGTGGACGAGGCCTTCGACTCGACCCGGGTGCACTCGCCGACGCTGGAGGGACGCCTCGATCTGGCCATGAGCTATACCGTGGCGGGTTACTTTCTTCCGCCGCTGCTGGCACAGTTTCAACGTCGCTATCCCGGTGTGACGGTACGCCTGCACGAGGCCTCGAGGCCGACGATCCAGGCCGGCCTGCTCGGCGGCCGCTTCGATCTAGCCATCATGCTGATCTCCAACCTTGAACCGGGTGCCCCGCTGGCCCAGCACCTGCTGATTCGATCGCCCCGCCGCCTGTGGGTCGCCAGCCACCACCCTCTTCACGGCAGGCGCGACGTTGGCCTGGCCGACGTCGCCCGCGAGCCCTATATCATGCTCAACGTCGACGAGGCCGAGCAGACCGCACTGCGCTACTGGGCACCATCGGGACTCGGTCCACAGACGCTGTTCAGCACATCCTCGGTGGAAGCGGTGCGCTCCCTTGTCGCCAGCGGCTCGGGCGTCAGCATCCTGTCGGATATGGTCTATCGGCCCTGGTCGCTGGAGGGCCGACGCATCGAGCACATCGACCTGGCCGACCCCATCCCGACCATGGACGTGGGCTTCGCCTGGGACCGCAAGCGAGCACTGTCGCCGCCGGCCCAGGCGTTTCGCGACGCCCTGATCGAGGCCATGGCGGCGGGCTGACGGCACGCCAGGTACCAGGGGCATGCCACAACGCAAGCGACCTCCCGAAGGAGGTCGCTATCAAAGATTGCAGGTGGCGTTGCCACAAGAGGCGTTCAGCCCTCGACCGGGATCACTGCGATGATGTGGTCCTCGAGGTCGGCCTCGTCCACCTCGGTCTCGGGGATGGCGAAGCTGCGCACGCTGATACCCTTGCGGTGGACCCGCTCGGGATCACCGCAGATCAGATGGTGCCAGCCGGCGAGCTTTCGTCCCTCGGCCAGCCGTCGGTAGGCGCAGGAGTGCGGCAACCACTTGAACTGGTGGGCGAGCTCGGGCGTCAGTTGGGTGCAGTCCGGCACCTTGGCGAGGCGATTGTCATAGTCGCTGCAGCGGCAGCTGTGGGTATCGAGCAGCCGGCAGGACAGGCCCAGCACCGCCAGATCGCCGGTGTCCTCGTCCTCGAGCTTGCGCAGGCAGCACTGGCCGCAGCCATCGCACAGCGCCTCCCATTCCTGCAGGGTCAGCTCATCGAGCGCGTAGCGCTCCCAGAAACGTTCTCTCAGCTCGGCCATGACGTCAGTAGCGGGCTTCGGTGGGGGTGCGATACAGGTCCAGCAGATACTCGTCCTTGGCCGGCGGCATCTGAAAATAGAACCCCTTTTCCTCGATCGCCGCCATCACCTCGGCGCCGCTGGCGCGCGCCAGCGCCTTGTCGGCGGTGAGGATCATGGTCATCACCGATACCGGCGTGCCGAAGCGCTCCATCAGCGCTTCGGGGACCGGCTTGAGCCCCTCGCGCTTGTCCACGTAGAGATACATCTCGTCCTTGCGCGAGCTCTTGAATATCTCGCACAGCATCTTGCCCTGCATCGTCGTCATGTCGGTCTCATCGGGCGCCACCTGGGCTGCCCTGTCGGTCTGGTGGGCGTCCTTTCGATTCATCGGACGCCTCGTCGTTGCTGTTAGTGTTTCGTCAGCCTGGTCGAGTCCTTCTTTCTAGCCGGCTTGGGCCAACTCCCCCAGGGCTCCTTCAAGGCGCTCATTAAGTCGTTCGCCACGCCAGCCACTGGGCAGCGGCAGCGGCTGGTTGCGCAGGCTGGCGGTGACCAGGGCTTCCAGCTCACGCCGGCGCAGCAGCACTTCGGGGGCGACGCCCAGCGACTCGGCGTCGAGATTGACCACCTTCTTGAGCGCCTTCATGCGCGCCTTGAACGGCGGCAAGGTTGGTGCCAGTGGCGCAGGTGCGAGCTCCGAGACCTCTCGGTGGGCGGCCTGCTTGACCATCGCCAAGAGGGTGTCGCCCTCTCGCTTGATCAGGGTCGGCTTGACGCCCTCCACCGCCGCCAGGTCATGACGGTTGGCCGGCATCTTCTCGGCGATGGCGTAGAGCACACGATCCTGAATCACCCAGTTGCGCGGCAGGTCCCTGGCCCGGGCCTCGCCCTCGCGCCAGGTGGTCATCAGGCGGTAGGCCTCGACCTGACGCGGGGCCAGCCGCCATAGCTGACGCTGGCGCAGGTACCACTGGCCGTCGCTTTCGCTGGAGCGCTGCGACTGGGCCACCAGGTCGGTACAGTCCTCCAGCACCCACTCGAGTCGACCGTGGCGCTCCAGCGACTCACGCTGGTGCTGCCACACCATCAGCAGGTAGACCACGTCCAGCGCCGCGTAGCTCAGCTGGGAATCGCTCAGGGGGCGCTCCAGCCAGTTCGAACGGGTCTCTTCCTTGGGCAGCGTCTCGCCCACCCAGAACTCCACCAGCCGCTGGTAGCCCATGGCGGCGTCTTCGCCCAAGAGCCCCTGGGCCACCTGGGTGTCGACCAGCGGCGTCGGCGCGACCCCGGCCCAGTGGCCGAATACCTCGAGGTCCTCGCTGCTGGCGTGCAGCAGCTTCAAGGCGTCATTGGTCAGCAGTTGCCGGCAACGCTCGGTGCAGGCGACCTCCAGCGGGTCGATCAGATAGGTGGCGTCGCCACCGTAGATCTGGATCAGTGCGGGAACCGGGTGAAAGGTCTTCTCGCGAAAGAACTCCGTGTCCAGCGCCAGTACCGGTGCCTGGGACAGCGCCTGGCAGGCGTCGTCGAGAGCGTCGGCGCTATCGATCCATCGAATATCAGGGATTACAGGCATTCAAGCATCCATTTGAGGCAACAACGTTCGCCCGACTTATTCACTGTCGAAGGGCAGGCGACCGGAAAAGGCGCGGCTCAAGGTCCCGCCGTCGACGTACTCGAGCTCACCCCCCATGGGAACACCATAGGCCAGACGCGACAGACGTGCACCGTGGCGCTGGATCTGGGTGGCGATATAGTGGGCGGTGGCTTCGCCTTCCACGGTGGGATTGGTCGCCAGCACCACCTCTTCGATCAGGCCCTCTTCCATCAGGGTCTCGAGCTGATCGAGACCGATGTCCTCGGGCCCGATACCGTCCAGAGGCGACAGGTGGCCGTGCAGCACGAAGTAACGTCCCTGAAAGCCGCCGGCCTCCTCGATGGCCAGCATATCCGCCGGCGACTCGACCACACACAGCAGGCTGTCATCCCGACGCGCGCTCTGACATAGCCCGCACAGCGGCTCTTCGGTCAGGGTCCGGCAGCGCTGGCAGTAGCCTACCCTCTCGACCGCCTCACGCATCACCTCGGCCAGACGCTGGCCGCCTTCACGCTGGCGCTCCAGCAGGTGCATGGCCATGCGCTGGGCGGTCTTGGGCCCGACGCCCGGCAGCACGCGCAGTGCGTCCATCAATTGCTCGACCAGGGGAGAAAAACTCATGGGCAAACTCGTCCAGCGCCGGGCAAACACTGCGTCCGGCGGATACACTCTCGCCCAGGCCAGTCGCTGGCCCGGGTCGCGTCAGGGTCGGCTCAGAACGGCATCTTGAAGCCGGGCGGCAGGTTGAGGCCCGAGGTCACCTCTTCCATCTTGGCCTTGGAGCTGGTCTCGACCTTGCGCACGGCGTCGTTGACCGCAGCGGCCAGCAAGTCCTCGAGCAGTTCCTTGTCCTCTTCCATCACCGACGGGTCGATCTCGACCTTGCTGACGTCATGGCGGCCGTTCATGGTCACCTTGACCATGCCGGCGCCGGCTTCACCCAGCACCTCGGCCTTGGCGATTTCTTCCTGGACCCGCTGCATCTTGTCCTGCATTTCCTGGGCCTGCTTCATCAGGTTACCCATTCCACCTTTCATCATGGTCCGATCCTCTCGTTTTAAACTGTCAGGCACAGACGCTCAGCGTCTGGCCTTGCGGGTCTCGCCGGCGGGGGTCACGGTGGACTCCACCAGCCTGGCGCCGAATGTCTGCTGCAATTGTTGAATATGGGGATCACGCTTCAAGGCCTCAACCGCTTCGGCGTGGCGTTCCGCTGCCAGGCGTTCGGCCATCTGCCGCGGAGTCTCGACGCTGGTGTCGAGCTGACGCACCTCGATCTCGAGTCGACGGGGATACCCCAGGGCCTCGAGGGCATCGCGAATCCGGTTCTGGTGAACCTCGGCGTTCATCGCCGATTGCGACGGGTCCAGATGCAGATGTAGCCGTTCACCGTCGTCGGCGGCCACCACGCAGTGGGCGGCAAGGTTACGGGTCAGGCCCGACACGCCAAGATCATCGAAGTGGGCCAGCCAGGCGCTGTGAGTCAGCGCCCCTGTCGGCATCGCGGTAGTCTCGCCAGCGGCGGGCTCTGCGGCGTGCTGCTGGTGCTGCGAGGCCTCGTCGACCATCGCCTCGGCCGCCCTCTCCTCGACCTCGACGTCGGGCTCAAGGCTTGGCTCGGGGCTGGGCTCTGGGCTTGGCTCCGGGCTTGGCTCAGGGCTGGGCTCTTCGCTACTCGCTTCGCTCCCGGCGACCGCAGGCGTTTCGGCCAGGTGCGACTCAACCGGGTGCGGTTCGGTCGGGAGCGGCGGGTCCTGTGTGGACGCCATCGCTTGCCCGGCCTGGGCCTGGGCCTGGGCCTCGGCGGACGGCGTCTCGGCCGGGCCGACCGGCTCGTTCGAGGCGGTCGGTGCCGGCTCGCTGGCGACGGCGGTGGGCGCCTCAGCGCCCGGCGTAGGGTCCTCGGGAGCACCGCCCTCCCAGGGCGGCGGCACGTCACTGGCGTGGTTGTTCGCACGATAGTCGGCTTCGCCGCCACTATCATCGCGACTGTCTGGCACTTCACCCGGCATGGGCGCTGGCCCATCGACGGGCGCCGGCGCGGCATCGACACTGGCCTCGACCGGCGCCGCCGTCTGCGCCTGGGTCTCGGACGGGGATGGCGCCCCAGGCTCGGGCTGTGGTTCAGGCTGCGGTGCGGGCTGAACGTGAGACTGAGCCTGGGACTGCGCTTGAGCCTGGCCGTGAGGCTGAGTCTGGGCCTGGCCGTGAGGCTGAGCTTGGTTCTGGGCTGGGGTCTGAGCTTGTGTCTGAACTTCGGGCTGCGGTTCGCTCCGAGAGTCAGGCTGCGCGGCAGACGGTGAACCCGCCTGCGGCGCTGCCTCGCCGCGCATCGGCAGCGGCGTCCGGGCGGGCCTGGGCACGCCCTGGGGACGAAACGCCAGCATCCGCAGCAGGGTCATTTCCAGGGCGGTACGCAGATCAGGGGCATGGGCCATGTCGGCACGTCCCTGTACCCCGATCTGATAGTAGAGCTGCACGTCCTCAGCGGCGAAGCGCCCGGCCAGTTCCAGCAGCGCCTGACGGTCGCCGTGGCCGTTGTCCAGCGCCGACGGCACCATCTGACCGATCGCCAGGCGGTGCAGCACCGCCGTCAGATCGTCGAGCACCGCGCCGAAGTCCGGGCCCTGCTCGGCCAGGCTCGCCACCTCCTGGAGCAGCCGCGCGGCGTCCACCTCGGCCAGCGCCTCGATCAGCGCCAGCACGTGGCGATGGTCGAGGGTACCGAGCATGGCGGCGACGTCGGCGTGGCGGACCTCACCCTGGCCGAAGGCGATCGACTGGTCGGTCAGACTCATGGCATCGCGCATGGAGCCGGCGGCGGCCTTGCCCAGCAGCCACAGTGCAGACTCCTCGAAGGGTACCTGCTCGGCTTCCAGCACCTTGGACAGGTGGCCGACGATACGCTCCGGCGGCATATGCTTGAGGGTAAACTGCAGGCAGCGCGACAGCACCGTGGGCGGCAGCTTCTGCGGATCGGTGGTCGCCAGCAGGAACTTCACATGGGGCGGCGGCTCTTCCAGGGTCTTCAGCAGCGCATTGAAACTGCTGGTGGAGAGCATGTGCACCTCATCGATGAGGTACACCTTGTAGCGGCCCTGGGTCGGCGCGTACTGAACATTGTCGAGCAGCTCGCGGGTGTCTTCGACCTTGGTCCGAGAGGCGGCGTCGACCTCGATCAGGTCGACGAAGCGGCCCTGGTCGATGGACTGACAGCTATCGCAACGGCCACAGGGGGTCGAGGTCACGCCGTCGTCACCTTCCCCCTTGTCGGTGCAGTTGAGGCACTTGGCCAGGATACGCGCCAGGGTCGTCTTGCCGACACCTCGGGTCCCGGTGAACAGGTAGGCATGGTGCAGGCGGCCCTGGTCCAGGGCATTGACCAACGCCCGCTGGACATGCTCCTGCCCCACCAGTTCATGGAAGGTGCGAGGCCGCCATTTGCGGGCCAGTACCTGATAGCTCATTGAACGTTCTTTCCTGCGGCTGGGCTTTGGGCCAGGCGACCCGCTGAGACAACGCGGCGGGAGCGAGGCGGCGTGGCGGTCACGCGACGGTGTTTCCCGCCCGATGGTCGTGGCATTCTACCGGGTGGGGCCTTGGGCGCAAAGGCCAAGGGGGGTTCACGCCGTTGAAGCGGCACCTCACACCTGTGCGCCCGTCTGGCGTTGCTCGCATCCGCCACTGGTGAGAGGTACCCGCAGCCAACCGACGGTAGCGTCCCGCCTTCCATTGCCACAGGACCCTTCATGTCTGACTCCGCGCCCACCTCCTCCGAGACGCCCCCCACCGCGAATCGACGGCTATCGCCCTCACGGCGACTGAAGGTGCTGCTGACGCTGGCCATCGTCGCGGTGATGGCACTGTCCTGGCTCGATGTGCTCGACCGTGCGACCCAGCGCCAGGTAGAGGGCGCCACTACCCAGGCGCTGCTCGCCTTCGCTGCCGCCCGGGGGCTCAATGCGGGCATCTCGGTGCTGCAGTCCACCGAGATGGGCGTTGGCGTGTCGACCCATCCCTTCGAGGCGCTGGACCCCTTCAACGACCTGGTGGAGGACTACGCCAGCGTGATGAAGCTGGCCATCGGCTCACTGATCGGCCAGACCCTGCTGCTGGAAATCACCGGCTCGCTGATGTTCAAGATCGCCCTGAGCCTGGCCGGTGCCTTGCTGATCCTGTGCCTGTGGCGAGACTGGCGGCTGACGCCACTGGCGTGGAAGGCCTTCGCACTGATCGGACTCGGCCGGTTTCTGCTGCTGCTGACACTGGTGGCCAGCACCCTGGTGGATCAGGCGTTTCTCGATGAGCGCACCAGCGCCAGCATGGCCGAGGTCCAGGGCCTGTCCGAAGAGGTCCAGGCCACCGGCCTGGCCGAGGCCGGCGATGCCTTGACGCCACAGCAGCGCGAGCGGCTTGAGGCCGAGATGACCGATACCGACCAGCGGCGCCAGCAACTGCGCGAATCGCTGATCGAGACCAATCGACAGATCGGCAAGGCCGAGGACGCGGTGGAACAGAGTCGCGGTCGGCTGTCGCTGTTGACCGCCCGGCTGAGTCTGACCGAGCGCCTCAACCCCTTCCACGACAACCCCGAGATCGAGCGCCTCGAACAGCAGCTTGGCCAACGGCGACAGCGCCTGGCCGAGCTCACCGACGAGCGCGAGAATCAGCTCGCCGAGCTCGCCGCCGTGGACCGCGAACGCGATACCCTGCGACGCCGCCTGGCGGGCGAGGACCCGGACGAAGGTCTGTTCGACGGCCTGGCCGAGCGCATCGGAGCCCTCACCGACGGCCTCAGCATCAGCGCCATTCAGAGCCGAGTCGAATCCGGCACCAACGCCATCCTCCAGTTGATGGCGCTGTTCGTGATGCGCACACTGGTGATTCCGCTGCTGTTTCTATGGCTCGGGCTGAAGCTGTTCAAGGGGCTGTATTCGCGGCCCAGGGCATCGTTTTGCCTACCACCACCCAGGCAGGAGCGGGTGATCAACGATACTACGCACTGAGTCCCTCGACAGGTTTCCGGGAGCCCCCATGACGCCAGGATCAGCGACACACAGAGCATCGCCCCTGGCCACGCCATCAGAGGTGCTCCTGCCGATCACCGACCCCGACTTCAAACGTCGATCTCCGCAACTGTGCCGCCGCCTTGCACCACCCGGCCACCCCTGCCCAGTGCGCCTGCCGTCCACAGCCACCGGCTGGATGATCGCCGACTTTGACGGCGTGCGCGACCTGTTGCGAAGCGATCAACTAAGCAAGCGACCACCGGGTCATCAGGCCCGGTCCATCCATCCGCTCTACGACAACCTTGTCGGTCTCGACCCGCCACGTCATACCTATCTGCGCCAGGTGCTCAACCAAGCGATGCCGTCGTCACTGCTGCGTCGCTGCGGCGAACACATTGCGCCCTGTGCCGACCGCCTCGCCCGGGACCTGGTCCACGCCTGCCTCGACCGAGATATCGATGTCGTAGAACACTACGCGCTACCGCTCTCGCTCAGCACCCTGATCCGGCTACTTGGCTTGCCTCCCGGCTGCGATGCCGAACTGCGTCAATGGTCGCAGAGACTGCATCAAGCGGACCTTGAGTCACCGGAACGCAGCGCCGACATCGTCGGTGAATTACAGGACTTTATACGCCAGGCACGACATCGCACAGTGGCACCGCAGACGTCCATCATCGCTCGGCTGCAGAGACTGAACTCCCGACAGGCACTGAGCCCTGACGAGTGTGACGCCATGCTGTTTCTCCTGACCATGGCAGGCCACGAAACCAGTGTGCACCTGATCACCTCTCTCATCTGGCGGGCGCTAACTCCGAGTCACACCTGGCACCGGCTACGCCAGGATCCCAAGCAAATTCTTCCTTTCGCCGAGGAGGTTCTGCGCCTCGAACCTCCTCTGGAGTTCGCGACACCGCGCTTCACGCTAGCGCCAATCACCATTGGCCAGACTATCTTGCCCGAAGGGGCTGCCGTCTTTCTCGGCATTGCTGCCGCCAACCGAGATACCACTCGCTTTCCACGACCGGACCGGCTCGTGTTGACGTCAACGCCGCGCCCTTCTCACCTGTCCTTCGGCAGCGGCCACCACACCTGTCCCGGCGCGACGCTGGCACGCCTGCAGGCACACCTGGCGCTAGAGGCCTTATTGCGCCACGGCCAACACCTGGCGCTGAGTCCAGCCCCTCACCTTTGCCCTCGCTGGATGCCAGGCATGAACGAAAGAGGACTTCAACACCTGTTTGTCCACCGGCGTGACGACTTTTCTGTGCCCACACGGGCCGCCTATTCTGCGCCGGTTCTTCGCCCCTGAGACCGCCGGGACAGCCGAGACAGCCGCCACCCTGTGGCGACGGCCTGTTCTGAACTGCACCAGGTTGACGTCCCTGCGCCGTGGCATTGTTCACGTCGTCGGTACGAAAAAAATGGCCATTGACCAGCCTGAGTGAACGTCTATACATCAAGAAGACAGCCAGCCCCACGCCCATCACCCGAACGTCGTGCCCTGGCGCAGCGCTCAGGCAAGGGTTTCCAGGTCGGCTGAACCAAGCTAGACCAGGCCTCCTTGGCCGGGTCAGCGACTCGTCACCCCACGCCCGATAACAGAAGTCCGACAACACAAGGGAGTCACCATCGATGACATCGTCTCTCTCGACACGCCTCGCACATGGCCGGGAACTTGCCGACGCCGTGCGTGAAGGTCTGCTCGCCGATCGGCTCGACACTCGGCAAGCCGCCCAACTGATCCGACAATCTGCTACCAATTCGGCTGCGTCTTCTCGACTCGAAGCGCTTCATGACGCTGCCAGTATCCACCTTTGCCCCTGGCACACCTGCCAGGCCACTAGGCATAACTGACTCGCCGCCAAATCCGACAACCTGTCCACACCTGGCCGACGGCTGAAACCGGCTTCCCGCCGGCATCGAGGATGATCGACGAAGGGGGCGTTGTGACGTATGACGTGGTCATCCGAGGCCTCGGCCAGGGCAGCGGCCGAGGACGCCATTGACGCTCTATGCCGCGAACTGGCACCGACCTGGCGCATCGCTGACCGCGGGAGTTCCCCGTTGCATTGGCGCGTCGTGAGCCATCCGCAGGCACGCCTTCCCCGGCAGGGCTGGAAGATCCACCTGTCCTGCGCCACCATCGCCTTTGCCGAGTTCATCCGCCACCTCACTCCCTGGCTGGCCAATCAGAGGCTTTCCTTCAAGTTTCCCCGGGACCTCGACGGCGTGGCATTCCTGAACTCCGGTGACGCCGGTATCGAGCAACTGGGCAAAATCGTCACCCTCTATCCAGCCGTCGACACCCAGCTGAATCGACTGCTTGACGAACTCGACGAATTGCTGCCCACCGCCTGCGGGCCTGAGGTCCCCTCCGATCTCCAACGTCGTCCCGGTGCGCTATCCCTGCGCTACGGGATATTCCAGGCGGGACAGACGATCATCGACGCCAGTGGCACGCATCACCACGCCCTGCGACTTGCCAATGGCGAACTTACCGTTGACCGTCGATGCCAGCGCGGACGCCAACCCTCCGGCATCAGGCCTCCGCCGGCGTGCCGACCGCCGCAGGCGTCAGCGCTGGAGATCGGCCAGCGTGTCAGCTTGGCCGACCTTGAACTGATGGTGGTGGAACATCTCAACACCTCTGCCCGCGGCGAACTCTATCTTGCCCTCCGCCTGGATGACGCCAGCACCACCTTGATCAAGACGGCTCGCCCCGGCGTCGGCGGCATCGCCCCCGATGACAGGGCCGAGACCAGGCTTGCCCGGGAGGCGAAGTTGCTGGCTCGGATGTCCACCAAAGGCTTGACCCCTGCGCTGTACGGCAGCGCCGTCGACCGTGCGGGGACGGACCAGTGGCCGATGCTGGCCATGCAGGATGTGCGCGCGCCCACGCTTGGCGAACTTCCTCTGGAGGATATGCAGCGGCGCCTTCCCGATCTGGCCAACAGTCTGGCGCGACTCCACCGACAGGGTATCGTCCACGGAGATATCACCCTGAACAATGCCCTGGTGACCCCCACCGGGATCATGCTGATCGATCTTGAGCACGCCAGCGAGGCCGGCAAGCATGTTTCACCTGCCGGCACACCTGGCTTTCGTGCCCCGGAAAGCCAACGGTCAGGGCCTGCCTGGCCATCACGCGACGTGCATGGGCTCGCGGGTTGCCTGTTTCAAGCGATGACAGGCATCCCACCTGGACTGGTCTGCGATGACAGCCGACGCCTGGCGCTGCTGCTGGCCAACAGTGGGCAGCGTCGAGCCGCCCGCCTGACCCTCCGACTAGGACACCGGCTGCCGCACAGGCGCCCCAGCGCCGAGTTGGCAGCGCAACAGCTATTCCACCTGATACCGACGCCATTGGACCTTGCCGCACCCGCCAGGCACCTGAGCGCCGCTGAGTGGCGCTGGGTCAGGCGCAGCGCGCATTCAGCCGCCCTGGCCACCCGAGACTTTCGCCGCCCCGGGGGCGCTGGCTGGCGCAATGGGCACAGCCAGCGGGATTTCGTGTGCCAGGGCATCAACGTCGGGGCAGCCGGCATTGTGCTGGGACTGATGGCTGTAGACACGGGTCTAGGCCAACGCCACTTCGACGAGGATGTCTGCGATGGCGCCACCTGGCTGACGGGCCAGAGTGGCAAGGACCAGGCCGCCGGCTTGTTCACCGGCAATGCCGGGGTTGCCCTGGCGCTGAGCGTAGCGGGGCTGCGCCACCGGCGCGAGGACTGGCTCGAGGCGGCGGCGAATCGTCTTCACAAGGCCATCAGCGGTGTCGAATCCAGCGACCTATTCTGCGGTCAGGCCGGAGTGCTGTTCACCGCCTGCCTGATCCAGCAACTGGTCGAGGACATCACACCACGCCTGGCGACCCAGGTCTGGGCCCCGCCATTGGCGGCGATCGACTCTTTGGCCCTACAGCTGATCACCCGGCTACAGTGGCAAGATGCCGCCCCCCTATGGCTGGATGGCAGCACCAGCCATGACTACCTCGGCTGCGCCCACGGCAGCGCCGGTATCGCACTGGCCATCGCACAGTGGGGCCATCTGCGGAAAAACAACGGAGCACTGTCCCTGGCGCGGCGGGTCTTCCAGGCGCTGGTCCAGACGGCCCGCGATCACCCGCAGGGACAATTACCCATGCGCGCCTCCTCCAGCCAGGTACATGCCCCAGGCAACTGGTGTCACGGCACTGCAGGGCTGCTGTGGGCGATGCTTCAGGCCTTCCCTTGCATCGACGGACTTGAGGCGGAGGCCCGGTGGTGTGTGGAAAGTCTGGCCAGAGTGCCCCCGATCGGTACCCCGACCTGCTGTCATGGACTCGCTGGCCAACTGGAGTTGTGGTGTATGGTCACTACCCTGCCCCCCCATCGCGCCCTGGCCCAGTCGCGCACCGCAAGTCTGGTGCGCGCACTGCGCCTGTTGTGGAAGCCCAGCGGCCACTCGCCCTGGGCCTCGGATCATCCGTCACTGACGACGCCAGATCTGTGGATCGGTTTTCTCGGCCCGGCCAGCGCCCTGGCGCTGCACGCAAGGGAGGCGTCGGCGCCGCTGCTGTCGCTGGAGTCGTTGAGGTGGCTGGCGGCGCCGCTTGATGTTGCCGCGCACGCCCATGATCCTGGAGGACTCGCGCAATGATGGACGCGGTGCGGTTGCTCGACGGGCCTGAGCTCAGGCGCCAGCGTCAGGACCTGGCAAACAATGGCGTCATCTGTCTTCGCCAATGTATGGATGAGCGCGCGCTGAACCAGGCACGCCAGGCCTACCAGTGGTCTCTGGAGCACCCAGGCCCCTTTGCCGGTCAGGTACTCGAAGGTGCAGACGGCAGTTTCTACCAGGACCACGCCAACCCCCGCGCCTTCCCTCACTACCGCCCGCTGCTGGTGGACAGCGGACTTGCCTCCTGCCTGGCGGCGCTGCTGGCAACCCATCGACTGTGGCTGCTGTACGAGCAGATCTGGCTGAAGTCAGAGAACTGCCGCGCTACGCCGTGGCATCAGGACCTGCCCTACGTGCCGTTGGGTGGCCATCAACTGGCGACCATTTGGATCAATCTCGAGCCGGTCGCCGAGCAGTGGTCACTGAGCTTCGTCAGCGGCTCTCACCTTGGACCACTATACAACCCTACAACCTTCAAGGCCGAGACACCTGAGCAGGCCATGTTCGACGACCCGTCCTGGCCACCACTGCCGGTACTGGACGACAAGATATCTCCCGCACCGCGGCGCTGGGCCCAGGTACCGGGAGATATCATCGTGTTTCATCCAGCCATACTCCATGGCGGCGGCGCCACCGGTGGAGGGGTGACGCGCCGCAGCCTGTCACTGCGCGTGTTCGGTGACGACGCCCACTGTGCAGCGAGACCCTTCACCGTGCCTGCCACTACGGCCACTGATGATCCTGTCACCGCCATGTTCCAACGCTCGCCCGGCAGCCCCTTTCGCCACCCGGGTTTTCCTCGGCTGGTGTGACGCGACAGGCCCCCATGAGCGAACGACTTACCCTGCGCCCCTTGACCGCCGCGGCGGACTTCGCTGCCGAGGTCGTCAACCCCGACACCCACTACCTGCTGTCTGCCGAAGGTCTCGGAGAACTGGCAGCGCTGTGGCAACGGCATGGCGTCCTGGTACTACGCGGTTTGCCTATCGACGACGAGCGACAGCTGGCATTGGCCGTCGGACTGGGCACCCCCGCGGGCGGTTTGTTCACCTCCACCAACGTCGATGCCCAGGGACGTCCGCTGAGCGATAAACACGCCCTGGCACTGCTCAGGCTCAACTGGCTCTGGCACCAGGATGGCTGCTACTGGCCTCGCCCCCTGGCGGGGCTGATACTTCACGGTATCGACGTCGACCCTCGCTACGGTCATACGCTATTCGCAGACCTGCGCGCGGCCTATCGTGCACTCCCGCACTCGCTGGCAGTTCGGCTGAACCGCGTAAGCGCCTGGCACAGCCTGGAATATCTGGTGACCACGCAGCCTCTGCCTCCGTTGGACTCGCACGAAAGGGCCAGCTTGCCGGGTGCTCGACATCCTCTTGTCTCCCGCTCCCACGCTCAAGTGCCGACACTGACGCTGAGCCCCCCCTACATGGAGTCCTTAAGCGGCTGGACCGACTCGCCCCCCCAGGCACTGGTCAAAGCGCTGGTGCGCCTTGCCACCGCACCGTCTCGTCTCTATCGCCATCGCTGGCAAAAAGGCGACCTGCTGCTGTGCGACAACAGCTGCACCATGCACCGCGTGGCCGCCTACCCGGTCCACCGCCTGCCCCGCAGCGTCCGAGGTGTGAGCCTCCAAAGCCTGCACCCACGACAGCGGTCGGCCCCATCAAGTGAAGGGCGGTAACGCACGGAGTCCGTATGCACATACGCCACGCCACCCACCCTCAGCTGATCAACACCGGTCACCGCTTCGCCCGAATTGCCTCGAAGCCACCCGACGATCCCGGCGCAGCGCTGCCGTGGCCTGAGCTGGTGCGCTTCAAGCATGAGCTCGACCGTGAGCCCTGCCTTCGCTGGCTGATCGACGGCACCAAGCACCTCGGTCACCAGTCGAGCAGCCTCAACGCGCTGTTCCGCCTGATCGAAGTGATCGACTACCATGGCCGGATCGAGGTCTACTACGTGGATGACGACCCGCGACTATTGGGCGACACCACGGGCAAGCTGGACCACTTGATCCCTGAACTGCAACGCCAGGGACAGAGTTCCTTCCATCATCGTCATGCTGGCGCCCAACTGCACTTCCAACGCCTGCAAGCCGAGCGGTCACCTTCAGTCCCGGTACGCTTCGGTGTCACCTGTGGTGCCGACAGGATGGATATCAATTACGCCAGGGTATTGAACGTCGACACCTTCCTGCGCCTGCAGCCGTACCTGTGGGACGACCTGGCGAATCAACGCAGGGATCCCTTCTTCGTGTCCTCGCGTCTCGAGTGTCGCGACGGGCGGCAGCTCTACCTTTGCGATGCCTGGCCTGCGCTTCGCCAAGCGCCGCTGGCGCTGGCCACCGCGCCCGAGCAAGCCGCCCGGCTCAGCGACAACGACAACGACAACGACAACGACAACGACCGGCAAGTGTGGCCAGTCTATGGCCTTCACCACTTTGTCGATCACTCCCACCGAATGGCCCTACGGATAGGTCTGTGCGCCGCAGTACTCTGCGCCAGACACCAATCACCACTTCAGCTGATCTTCTGTTGCCCATTGGCGCAGCAACGCCCCTGGCGTCAGAAGGTGACCTCCATGCTACGGGGCATCGTGTTCACGCCCGCCGAATGGCAGCGCCTGTGGCTGGAAACAGTGAGCCGTGATCCTGGCGTGTCGAGCAGCGACACCGCCCCTGGAGCTCCGGCAGTGATGACGTGCGAGCGCCAGCAACCGCATGTCGGCAGTATGCCGGCTCTTGTCCTGGTGTTCGCTGGCCCCTCTCCTCCAGGGCAATATCGAGCCTGGCTATCCTCCTCGCGCCTTCCCGCCGTGCTCGAGGGACTTGCCAGTATCAATGAGGCACTTCAGCACGGATCACCCTGCCTACAATTGCTACGAGCAGAGTTTGCCAGCAAGTCGCTGTGCGAACAGCTCCGTCGCCACCACGGCCAGGCGCCTCTGATCAAGCGTCTAGCGATGGCGGCACGGGCTCTGCAAGCGCCGCCGCGCGCCTCCGCTGACACAACGCCAGCGACAATCGATAGCGCCGATTTGCTGGCGGTTCGTCTTTTGCTGAGCATCTGCGAGGACCTGTCTCGACCCTCGTCGCCACTCGACAGGCTATTCCGCGAACATCACGCCTGGGCGACACGCCCCCAGCGTGACAAGCTACTGCTGGGACTGTTGGCGCTAGCCATTCACAGCGAAGAAGAAGCAGAGGACGGTGCCACCGCATTGGCAAACTAACGTCAGCCCAGACAGACAGGCAATACGACATCCCGAGCCACAGCTCCACCAAGGCGCCACACCTTGCCGGGGCTGACGTGGAGGGATGCTTGCCAATACGTCACGCCTCTTGGATTCGGGTCGCCGTAGCTCGCTCGAATCCACCGAGCACCTTGGCCACATTGACGCCGATCTCTTCCACCGCGTAGCCGCCCTCCATCAGGATGACGGTGGGCAGGCCCAGGCTTGCCAGCCGACGCCCCATGTCGAGGAAGTCATCGCTCTTGAGGCGGAAGCTCGAGATGGGGTCGCCTTCGAAGGTATCGACACCCAGCGACACCACCAGAAGGCTTGCCTGCTTGTCGCTGATCTCGGCCAGGGCAAGCTCCAGGCGCTCGCGCCAGGTGGCATAGTCGGTACCCGGCGGCAGCGGATAGTTGACGTTGTAGCCAAGCCCCGGCCCCTCGCCCTTCTCGTCGGCGTGGCCGAGATAGTAGGGAAAGCACTGGTCCGGGTCGCCGTGGATCGACTGGGTCAGGACATCGTCACGGCCATAGAAGATCTGCTGGGTGCCGTTGCCGTGGTGGAAGTCGACGTCGAGGATCGCCACCCGAGCGTGACCATCGTCGAGCGCACGCTGGGCCACGATGGCCGCATTGTTGAAAAAGCAGTAGCCACCGAACTGATCACTGGCGGCGTGATGCCCCGGCGGGCGGCACAGGCCGAAGCTCGGCTGGCCGCTGGAAGCGGTGTGCTCGTAGGCCGACAGCGCCACGTCCTTGCTGGCCATCGCCGCCTCGAAGGTGCCGGGGGAAATCGAGGTGTCGCCACCGAGGGCATAGTAACCAAGCTTGCCCCCGACATGGCCGGGAATACGATCTTCGCGCATGGTACGCGTCGGCCAGATGGTAGGGATGGCCTCGCCGCCGTGACCGGCGGCCTGCCATTCGTCCCAGCAGGTCGAGAGAAACTCGACGTAGGCTGCATCATGCACCGCCAGCACCGGCGCCAGGCCGTGCTCCCTCGGCGCGGCGACCGGTCCGACACCGCTGTCACGGAGCTGTGCGAGCACCAGGTCGACCCGCTCGGGGCACTCGAAGGGGGTCATCAGCTGGCCATCGTGGAGTTCGGTCCTGGCACGACGCAGCTTGGTCGCTTCACTGTGGTACACCTGCATGCTTGCATTATTCCTTTTGTTGACCGGCGACGGGTTGACCGACAACGCCTTCAGCGCAAATCGGGCGAACGTATTGTGCCGCCGGGCCCGTCAACAAGGGAAGCCCGACGACCGGCGCCGGGCTTCATCATCAAAAGGCTTTTCTGTCAGGGCTCTTGTCAGAGCTTGCTTGTCCGAGGGCTTCTCAAGCGGCCGTGCGTGACGGTGGCTCAGCCCTGCCCCTCGAGCTGGCGTTCCAGTTCGCGACGCACGTTCTCGTCCAGCGACAGCGCGGTGCCCAGCTCGTCCAGCCAGGCACGCTCCATGGCATTCTGGTCGTCGATCACCGCGGCGCTGGCCAGGTACATCTCCCGCGCCGCCTGGGGCGAGTCGGCCTGACTGGCCAGAGCCTGGGCGTCCAGCGGCGCCTGGAGCTGACGCTCGACCCAGGCATGCAGCTCATCATCGGCCCCGAGCTGCTGAATCTGCTCGCTGATCAGGGCGCGCTCCTGGGAGTCGATGTGGCCGTCGGCCCGGGCCGCCATGATCACCGCCTGCAATACCTCCAGGCTACGCCGTTCCTGGGCCTCGCCGCCGAGCTCCTCCAGCGGAGCCCCTTCACCGGATTGAGCCCCCTGAGACGCGGGGGTGGCCTCGTCACCGCCACGGGACTTCTGCCAGGCCTTCCAGGCCAGCATGCCGACGCCGGCGATGGCGCCATACTTGATCGCCTTGCCGCCCATGCTGCGGCCGCGCTTGGACCCCATCAGCATACCCAGCGCGCCGCCGCCGAGCAGGCTCTTCATGTCCATGCCGCCGCCACCGCTGGACGACGACGAGCCCCCGGACAGCTGGGACGAGACACTGCTGATCAGCCCCTGCACGTCGAAGCCGCCCTTGCCGGAAGACGAACCGCCGGAAGACGAACCGCCGGCCTGTTTCATCAGTTGGTCGAGCAGGTACTTGGCATTCATATCGCACTCCTCCTTGGTCGATGGTCATTGGAAAGCTCGACGACGGCGAGGTTCCCTGAATACGAGCCGCCGTCTCGATTCAACCGCGGACAAGGGCCCATGGCGTCACCATAGCCACTGGCACCAGCCTTGGCCTCCTGTTTTCTCCATCCAGATCAAGCCCCCTGAACGCAAGGACCCGCCAAGCGAACTTGGCGGGTCCTTGTCCAGCGGCGCATCCCGCTGTCGGCTCAGATGTCGGCCCGGGGTCAGCGTGCCATCTTTACCATCTGGCGGTTGACGAACTCATCCATGCCATCCTTGCCAAGCTCGCGGCCGAAGCCAGAGCGCTTGACGCCACCGAAGGGCAGCTCGGCTTCGCTGCCGGGCGGCTCGTTGATGTGGACCATGCCCACCTCGAGACGATTGGCCAGCTCGAGCGCTCCCTCCGGGTTGGAGGTCTGGATCACTGCACCCAGGCCATAGGGCGTGTCGTTGGCCAGGTCGATCGCGTCCTCCAGATCGGCGGCGCGGTAGACCACAGCCACCGGTCCGAACAGCTCCTCCTGGAAGATGCGCATGTCGCGGGTCACGCCGGTCAGCAGGGTCGGGGCGTACCAGGCGCCAGCGCGATCCAGGCGCTTGCCGCCGGTGACCAGGGTCGCGCCCTGGCGGATCGCGTCCTGAACCTGAGCATCCAGATTGGTCAGCGCCTGCTCCGAGGACATCGGTCCCATCACGGTATCGTCCGCCATGGGATCACCGACCTTGATCTGCTCCACCGCCTCGCGGAAGGCCGCCAGGAAGTCATCGTAGACGGCGTCGTCGACAATGATCCGCTTGGCCGCGTTGCAGGCCTGACCGCAGTTGCCGAAACGTCCCTGCACCGCCTGCTTGACCGCCTGCTCCAGATCGGCGTCGGGCAGCACGAGGAAGGGATCGGAACCGCCCAGCTCCAGCACCACCTTCTTGAGCTGGCGACCGGCCTGCTCGGCCACCGCCGCGCCGGCACGCTCTGAACCGGTCAGCGACACGCCCTGCACCCGCGGGTCGGCGATTAGCTCGCCGACCTGCTCATTGCTGGCGTACAGGTTGGTGTAAAGCCCCTTGGGCGCACCCGCCTCGGTGAAGATGTCCTCGATGGCCTTGGCCGATTCCGGACACTGGGGGGCGTGCTTGAGCAGGATGGTATTGCCGTTGAGCACGTTGGGACCGGCAAAGCGCGCCACCTGATAGTAGGGGAAGTTCCAGGGCATGATGCCCAGCAGCACGCCGAGTCCCTGCTTGCGCACCTCGGCCTTGGCGCCGCCGGTGACGATGGGCTCCGGCTCCAGCCAGGCCGGACCGTTATCGGCGTAGTAGCGGTAGATGTCCACCACCACCGACATTTCGCCCAGGGCCTGGGACTTCGGCTTGCCCATCTCGCGCACGATGATATCGGCGAGCTGGTCACGACGCTGTTCGTGCAGGTCGGCGACCCGATGCAGCAGCGCCGCACGCTCGGCGGGGGTAACGTCACGCCAGGCCAGATACGCCTGATGCGCCGACTCCACGGCCTTCAGAATCTCGCCGTCGCTGGCGTCGGGGTAGGTGGCTTCGACCTCTCCGGTCGCCGGGTTGGTAACCTTGTAATGGCTCATGGCTGTTTCTCCTTGCGGCATGGCTGTGCGACCAGCCTTCGCATGGCGAAGGCTCTCGGCAGATTCAGGGGGCTAAACAGCATAGCGCCGGCCCGCCACGGTGGACAGGAGGATTCGACCAGAGTTCGGCGTGGCTGCCGAACAAATTTCTCCCCCGAGGCCTGTCGACGCTTCAGTGATCCCCGTCGCCATTCGCCGTTGCAAACTCCTCGGTATCGATATCCGCCTGCTGGGCCTCGCTGTAACGCGCACCGACTACCTGGTCCGGCGTCATCATGGCGTTGATCAGCGCAAGCGTGCCGGCATCCAGCGTCAGCGCCTCGGCGGCCAGGTTCTCTTCCTGGTGGGCAGCGGTACGTGATCCGGGGATCGGTATCACGTCCGCCCCCTGCCCTCTCAGCCAGGCCAGCGCCAACTGGGCGGGGGTGCACTCGCGCTGGCGCGCCAGCTCCTCGAACTCGGCCAGCAGGGCGAGATTGCGCGGGTAGTTGTCAGCATTAAAGCGCGGCATGCCTCGGCGCATGTCGGCCTCCTCGAGCCTGGCGGGGTCACGCAGGGTACCGGTCAGAAAGGCGCGGCCCAGCGGGCTGAACGCCACCAGCACGGTATTCGACTCACGGCAGGCGTCGAGCAGCGCGATCTCGGGGTTACGCGTCCACACCGAGTATTCCGACTGCACCGCCGCGATGGGATGCTCCCGCCGGGCCTGCCTGAGCGTCGCCGCCGACACCTCGGAGAGCCCGACCCCACCGATCTTGCCTTCCTGCTCGAGTCGTCCCAGTTCTCCCACGCTCTCCTCGATCGGCACCCGGCGATCCCGTCGATGCAGATAGTAGAGATCCAGATGATCGGTCTTCAGCCGCGAAAGGCTCTGCTCGCATTGGCGGCGCAGCGTCTCAGGCCGCCCGTCGATGCGCTTGGCACCGATCTCCGGGTCGAAGGCCATGCCACACTTGCTGGCCAGGAAGACCTCTTTACGGCGACCGGCAAGCGCTTGCCCCACGACTCGCTCATTGGCCGTCTTGCCGTAGAGGGTGGCGGTATCGAAGTGGCGGTAGCCCACCTCGAAAGCGTGCTGCAACACCCTGGCCGCCTCGGCTTCCGGCAACGGACTGCCATAGGCGTGGGACACGTTCATGCAGCCAAGGCCGATGGCTGGCGCCCGCAACCGCTCGAGCCGACGAAGGACGTCTGACATGCAATCTCCCGATCATGTTGATAAAAAACTGACAACCCACATCGAAACGACGGGATTTCCCCTTCTAAGCGTCATCGGCAGCCACTACTATCGTATTAGCCTGATTCAGCATGCCTGTTTAAGGCTACACCAGTATGCCCGCGAGACGGCCATCGCTTCTGGCAACCCCGGAAGCGATTCCCAGCACATAACGATAACCCCTAAAAAGGATAGACAACGCAGTGGACAACCTATCGATTGGCGTGGACATCGCCACCAGCCTGGCGATCCTCGGTGCCTTCGTGTCCTGGACGCTGGACAATCACCGTCAGCGGCGCATGGCTCGCGAGGTCGGCATCAATGACCAGGCCCGCGCCATCGCCGTGACCAAGGTCCAGGAAACCACCATCCAGCTGTCAAAAGACTTCAACAGCATGATCACCAACGCCGGCAAGATCGAACGACGCCTCAACCGGCTGTGGAAACAGGATGGTGTGGACGCGGTCCAGCGGCATATCGAGCAGAACGACGACTACCTGGAAGAGGTCGGCGAATACCTGCAGGCGTTCAAGGACGAGGTCTCGCGCTACTACGAGAGCTGCCACGTCCACAAGTACCTGCTGTTCCCTGTCCTCGGCAGCCTGCCCGAAGGCGACGGCATGGTCGCCAGCATCAAGAGCGACTTCGACGATATCGCCCGCTGCCATGACGAGATCAACTCAGGCTACGCCCACCTGCTGCGTGAGCTCGAAGGCGCGGTCAAGATTGCCGGACGGCTCGCCAAGGTTGACGAGCAGGATCCCGAGCACGCCGCCCTGAAAAAGAAGCTGGTCAACGCCGTCAGCAGCATCGCCTACGACCCCGACTACAAGGAGTTCATCCACTACTTCATCCCCGACGGCCAGGAAGAGGCCTTCTACCGTGAGTACGACAATCGGGAGATCCAGGACCAGGAGCTGAGTGGCGTGGTCATCGGTAACCTTTACGGCACCCTGATCAAGCGCCCTGCCCGCGCCCAGGCCATGTGCCTGCTGCTGGCGCGCCAGTCGATCCAGCGCACCCGCACCGAATGCAAGGAGGTGCTGTGCTCACTGAGCGCCGTCGCCAGCGTGCTGCTGTCGCGCAACGAAGAATCCACTCTCTCGGCGGAGATCGCCAAACTCAAGTCCGATGACTACTTTGCCCTGGATCGCGAGATCCGCTAGGGCTAGTCTGAAAAGTGCCTGCGCTCGGTAATACGGCGTTAAAAATCGGATCAAAATGCTCATTTACACCCCGTAAACTGCGCTTTCTCACCGATTTTTGCCTTGTCTAACCTTCGCTCGTCGACTTTTCGGACAGCGCCTAGGCAAGGCAGTATCCGCCTGGGCGAGGAAGAGCCGAGACGAGAAAGACAGGTAGGGGCGCCGAGCAAGGCGCTCCGCTGTGTAAACAGGAAGTTCCTGGTATCGCAGCGCGGGCGGCGCATCAGACGGACGACACACTGCTTGCCGCTGTTGCTGCGGCCAACCACCCTTGGGTCCCGGTCGATCTTGCGATAGCCCCCTACTCCTCCCCTCCCAGGTCTGACATCCTCGCCCCCCAACAGAACCTGATTGCCTCTTTCCCGCTCAGGCGAAGGGTCACGGTGCCTCGCATATCAGCCAATGAGACACTTGAGCCACGGATGTTCGAGACCATGCTGGGCGAAGTATTGCAAAGGCAATCAAGCGCCGGCTGATACACGCCAAGGCGTCCCACACGATGATGAAATGAGCCATATCCAGGCCATGATACAGAGCAAGCGCAATGGTGAAGATTGAGTAGTCAGTCTTGGCGCGTGAAGACGCATCCGGGATTGTTGAATTATCTCCAAGGGCAACCCTGATGCGGTGCCAAAACTCTTTCACCAGATCAAAGACAAGGTCTAACGCCTCCCCGACCACCCAAGACGATACAAGACGGGAAGGGAGCCAGGGACAGGCGAGATGGTCGCCACAGACAACTACGTTGCCGCATAGGGTCACGACCTTGGAAGATCATGGTATGTCTGACCGCACTACTTGCATGCAGTACTTGATGTTGCTGATTTTTCACTTCCCCAATGTCTTCTTTAGGAAGGGCATGTCCTCGATATCGTAGGTGAGTGCTGTCAATATATCAGTTATTTCCTTCTCTGATTACAGCCCTGCAATCAATGATTATTCTCACAGTAGAACCAGTGTTCGGCCTCGGTTCTTTCGCAGAAGGCGTAATTAACCTCGGTATTTTCCTCTATCGCCTTCTCCACGCTATCCACTATTATTTCTTCAAACAGGTCGTCAGAATCATATTTGTAATACATGTAATTACGAAAAATATCAAAGCCTCTAGAAATTGAATAGGCAGATGAACAGCTATATTCTGAACAGCTTAAGGATGCCCGGCTAAACCCTGCCTCCCGCATTCTACCACGAAGCCACTTCACCTTTTCCGCATCAAGGCCATCAGGTTTTGTGGTAAAGGGACGTATAAAAATGTCATCACCTTCATACATCTCTTCAAGCTTACCCAGTATGTCACCCATCCTATCCAAGACGTCATCGGGAGGTTGTCTTGGCCATAGATACGCCAACAGACTACTAACAAGCAGCAGTAAGATACCCCCGATGACTCTCTTTTTCATTGTTTATATTCTCCGGCTTCTGGCTAATGCACAGTCGTGACGCACTTTTGAAGCCACCCTGATTGGACAAGGCGCTGAGGATACTTTATCTTACCCAGCATTAGTGGATACCAATGCTGGGTAAGATCAACTATTTGGGTGTGATAACTGATCTTATGGATCTGCCACTTTCTCAATGTCTTCTTGAGGGAGGGCATGTCCTCGATGTCGTAGGTGAGTGCTGTCAATATATCAGTTGTTTCCTTGTCTTGTTACATCGGCACAATCAGTGATTGTTCTCACAGTAGAACCAGTGTTTTACTTCGGTTCTTTCGCAGAAGGCGTAAATGATCTCAGTGTTTTCTTCTATTGCCTTCTCGACGCTATCCACTATTATTTCTTCAAGCAGATCGCCTGAGTCATATTTGTAATACATGTAATTACGAAGAATATGTAAACCTCTAGCAATTGAGTAAACTGATAAACAGCTATGTTCTGAGCAACTTAATGACACACGACCAAGTCCAGCTTCACGCATTTCACTCCGAATCCATTTAACCCTTTCTTCATCAAGACCATCAGGCTCCGCATTGTACGACCATATAAAAATTGTCTCACCATCATACATCTCTTCAAGCTTACCAAGTATCCCCTGCATCCTGTCCAAGACGTCATCGGGGGGTTGTCTTGGCCATAGATACACCAACAGGCTACTAACAAGCAGCAGTACGACACCCCCGACGACTCTCTTTTTCATTGTTTATATTCTCCGGCTTCTGGCTAATGCACAGTCGTGACGTACTTTTGAAGCCACCCTTATTGGATAAGGCGCTGAGGCTACTTTCTGCATCACGATATCAGCAGTAAGTGCTGAAGGGTCAGGGTATTCGTGGTATAACTCGAAACCTAAACGTATTGAGAGGTTATCCGTCACATCATCAAACTTACGTAGACTAAGCCACCAACCGGGAATCTCCGATCTATAGGTGACTTCCTGTCCATCATGCAGAGTGTCGGAGCCAACCTGCTCAAGCCCTGCACCATCCAGCATCAGCCCTTCGGAGAAGCCACAGTACAGGCTGACATAGCCGTAGTGGATGTTCGCCCAGATATCGTAGTAGTACTCGCATTCACCGTATTTGTGATGGTATCGATAGGAGGACTTACCGAGTGATGAGAAATCACCATCTCTATTGCTACTGATCCTGCTTTTATGATCCCAATCACCATCCTCCCTCACCATCAACGTCCACAGGGCAAGAGCGAATACCTTACCGGGAGCTTTCGGCATCAAGAAGTTTCGGATGTTAGCCAGCATGGGGTAGTCACCGCTCATGCTATTCAGCTCTTCCGTGAACACCTCAACGAAAAGCTCTCTGCTCTGCCCGTTCCAAAGTGACATCATCCGGCCTGGCCGAGACACGACATTCCGCTGAATCTCGTCTACGATGTACGCAGCCAGGTCCAGTGCTTGGTCAGGATGGTTACAGGAAGACTCAGCCGGTTCCGTATTGGCGAAGGACTGCCGGATTCCAGCACCAGGGTACTGTCGTCGTGGTGACACCACTGAGTCGTAATGGGCCTGTGCGGAAGGCTGACGATCATCCCCCAGTGCATGCACGCCATTCATGGAAGAAATCAGGGTCGCCCCACAGGCCGTGTGACAGCCATCAAAGGCAACGGATTTACCATTGACCGTGATGGTAGGATGTCCCTCGACAATAGGGCAGACACCATGCCCCTTGACTGGACATGCGACCATATCACCAACAACAGCAACCTGCTTTCCGTGGACGATGTAATTCGCTTGACCGGAGACCACTCTTCCACCGTGCGAGCTGTAGTCTCCAACGAAAATTGCTCCATCCCCTGGATTGAACATATGCAACGCTCCCTGCGCCATCGCTCAGACAAGGGATCATAGTACTGCCGGCAGCAACAACATGATGGCTGATTATATGCAGAACCAACCTGCAGAAACGTTCCTAAATTAAAGAAAAAGCGAACGCCACAATCACGCGGACACTTTGCATTTATTACCTTCGTCAAGTGCCTGCAGTTTATACCCGCCGAACGACGACGCGGCCCCTGGATATCCGACCAGGCGCTAGGCTCTAACTAGTCCCAGATGAGGCCTCATTTAATAGCCGGACAACACCTCCAGCGTCTTGAAGCTGACGCCTTCTCGTTGCTGATGTCAGCGGTAACTCTCGAGAAGCTGTGATAAGCCCGGATCGGCTGGCGCTGCTGGTCCTGCGCTGCGAATCGGTGTCGGCTTGGTCGTTGCCGCCAGAGGCACCAAGGCACCACAAGCCTTGTCATCGCCCTCGTTGGCTGCGTGCTGGGTCAGCAATTCATGGCTCTCCAGCAGTAGTGCAGCCGCGGCGACCATGGCTTCTCGCCGACAGCGAGTCCTTAGCGAACGGCGTATCTCGGTCTTGCCTATGGCTTGCCGCGCCCTTTCCGGCACAACAACGCGAAAGTACCCGATGCCGTGATGGGATCTGAACAGATAGGGAGCGCTGGGACGCCTGGCGCTGGAACGCTTGGAGGGTGTGAAGCTATTGCACGAAGGGAGGGTCTTGCGGGCCACGGGACGCTCTGATCCAGGCATCTTTGTACCACCTCTTTGTACCACCGGGGATCAATGAGGCAGAAGGTCCTGCAGGATCAAAGGCATGGCCTGAAATGGAGGCGGCCCCGACAGCCACATCCCGGCACACGCGTCCACCACTACCGTTGCTCCCTTCCGGGCCTGGCGGGGTTTGCGGTCTAGCGTTGCGGGAGGACCGACAGGGCCACCACAGCAAGGCGAGCTCGACAACAAGGAAATGTCGACTGCCTGAAAACGTCACCGGGCAAGGCCTGAAAAATCAGCCTCTTGCTCAGGACGCGGGCACTATACCAAGGTCATGCCCGGGCCACAAGGGCAAACCCAGTAGACTTTGCCTCAACAGTCATGCAGCGCTCGAAATGTGAGACTTCTACACTGAAGCTGTATGGTGGAAGCACCTTAACGCCTGGGAGCTCATACTCACCAGGCGTCACTTTTTGAGGATGACGACCACGAACAACCAACACCATTACGCCCACCAACGCCCATTCCAAGGAGGCGCTGCATGAACAAGGATCCCAACAAAGGCTACATCGCACTACTCGGCTGGAGCCTGAACGCCATCGAGGCCGCCGAGAATTTCGACCGTCGCTACGTTGTGGTGGCCCCGGACTGGGCCGAGGACTACTGCAAGCAGCACGATATCCCCTACGTCTCCTGGAACTTCGAACGGCTCAACGACCGCTCGCTGGAAATCGCCGAGACCCTGCGCGACATGGGCGTGGACGTGTCCATTCCGCTGTTCGAGGAAACCGTGGAGTGGGCCGGAGCGATCAACTCAGTGCTACTCGACAATCCGCGCCTCTACGGCCAGTCGCTGCTGCTGCGTGACAAGGCCCTGATGAAGCGGCGTGCGCAGCTCGGCGGTATTCGCGTCGGCATCTTCGAGGAAGCCCACGACCACCAGGACGTCATCCGCTTCCTCAAGCGGGTCAACCAGACCCTGCTCAAGCTCGACGGTGACCCCAACGACCCGATCCACCTCAAGGCCTTCGACAAGGCTGGCTGCCTTGGCCACCGGGTGATCCGCACGCCCGACGAGGTCGACACCATCCCGGAAGAGGAATTTCCGGTGCTGATGGAATCCCACCTGGACGGCTGGGAGTTCGCGGTGGAGGCCTGGATCCATGATGGCAAGATCGCCTTTCTCAACATCTCCGAGTACGTGACCCTGGGTTATTCGGTGTTCGTGCCGGCCTCGCCGGAGCTGGAGCGCTACCGCGAGCAGATCCGCGTGCAGATCGAGAAGCTGATCAAGGCCTTCGACATCGATTTCGGCCTGATCCACCCCGAGTACTTCGTCACCAGCGATGGCGAGATGTACTTCGGCGAAGTGGCCTATCGTCCGCCCGGCTTCAAGGTGTTCGAGCTGCTCGAGCGGGTCTATGGCTTCAACGCCTACCAGGCCAGCATGCTGGTGTTCGACCCCAAGACCACGCCCGAGGAAGTCGCCGAGTTCTTCCCGCGCGAAGTGGTCGACGCCAACGGCTTCGCCGGCTGTTTCGGGGTCTATCCGCGCCGCCGTGTGGTCAGCCGTCTGGAAATCCCGGAGTCGGTGGAAGACCACCCCTACTTCGAGTCACACGAGCTGACCGCGCCGCTGGAAGAGACCGTCACCAAGCGTACCGCCTTCGGTACCCACTGGGGCCTGGTCTACTTCAAGGGCGACGACGCCCATACCTTGCGCGACCTGTTGAAGGCACAGGAAGACGAGGACTACTACATCTAGGCCTGCCTGTTAAGCGCTGCCCCGTCGGGGCAGCGCCGCCGGATTGGCGACGCCGCCGCCCGAGCATGCGTATACTGGCGTCGTCCGCTCGACGTGACACGACTCGACCCCCTGATGTAGGGACTGCTGCCGGAACTCCTCCGGGAGCCAACTTCAGGACGACAAGGAGCCGGTGTGACCAACCCAGACACTCCATCCCCCGCGGATAACGACAAGCTTCGGGGCCTGCTGACCAAGCTGGACGACGCGATCGCCAGCCTTGGCGAGTCCCGGGAGTTCGCCAAACCGGCCAAGCTGCCTCGGGTCATCGATACCTGTCGCCGGGTGCTGATGCAGCCGGGAGGCTGCGCGGAAATCGAACAGCGCGCCGAAACCCTCGAACAGGCTGGCCTGTTTCTGGGATCGGACTGGGCCAGCCCGCATATTCTGATCCCCTCCCTGACCACCCAGTCGCTCAAGAGCGCCGACAGTTCGCTGGTGGTCATCGAGGCCTTGAGCGAGTTGCGCATGCTGGCAGTCGCCAAGGGACGCTATCGCCACCACCTCATTTCCGATGAGGGGGCCCACCACTACCTCACCCAGGTCATGGCGATCAATCTGCCGCTGCTGTTTTCCGCCCCGTCGGAAGCCGAGCGTGAGACCCAGGGCCGCCTGGCCGAGATTCCCCGTCAGCTGTTTCAGTACCTGGCCGAGCGCATCGGCTATGAACACGTCATCGACGAGCTGATCAGCGAGATCTGGCGGATCCTGCAGCAGCGCCCGATCCAGGTCGATCCGGTCAAGCAGATGATCACCCAGATCGCCTTGTGTCAGGCCAACCCCGAGATCGACCTGGGCGCCAGCGGCCAGGGCGCGGACCGTCTTGTCAGCTCGCTGTTCGGCCCGACCCAGGGCTGCCGCGAGGACCCGGGCATCGAAGTCTACCGCGAACGGCTAGCCAGCATGGACGCGAGAGGCCTGCAGTACGAAGCCAGCGGTTTTGCCCGGGCGATGCACGACACCGGCCTGGTGTCGCCCTATCACCCGGTGCTGCTGCGCCACCTGCTCGACTTTGGCGACAACCTGCTGTCCGAGGCGCTGGGCCTTTCGTCCACCGGCCGCGATTGCCTGCTGTGCTACTGCGATCTGGTCCACACCATGGTGCGCACCGCCATCTATCCCGAGACCGCCCAGGCCGTCTATGGACTGGCGCTGACCCTGGAACGTGGCATCCTTTACCAGCCACCGGTGGCGCCGGCACTGTGGCGGCAGCTTGGCCTCAAGCTATCCGACTGGTCCGAGGCGCGACTCCACGCCGCCTTCGGTGATGGCGTGTCCTACCGGGCCCGCCTGATGGAAGGAGTGCTGTGCATGCTGGGCCTTCCATTGGGGGTCGGCCAGGGCAACAACCCGACCTGCCAGTCGGCGCGAGCGCTGTCCATGTGGGCCTACAACGACCCGGACTATCTGTTGCAGATGGTGGCCTGGGCCGCCCGCGACGATGAGATCCTGATGCACTTCGAAGGCCAGCCGATCTCGTCTCAGGAGAGCATCTCCGGCGTCGCACAGACCCTGCCGCTGGACCTTGATCCAGTGTCGCTGCTGGTGGTGCCGCACCTGGACCGTATCTACGCCGAGATGGGGCGTCGCTGCCTGGGCCGTGAGGGAGACCCCCACCGCTGGGTCAACCCGGAGTTCCATGGCTGGTGGGCAGGACGCGGGTTTCGTATCAATGTCGACGTGGCCACCGGCCAGCTCACCGACCTGGATACCTTCCTGCGCCATTTCTATGCGAGCTACCACCCCTACTACAACGGTAACCAGCCGCTGATTCACCCCCAGCCCGCCGGCATCGCCGTCACCGACAGCGCCGGGCGCTTCATCGGCTGGCATGCCATCACCGTGTTGCGGGCCTCGCTGGATCCGTCGGGACAGATGCGCATCTACTTCTTCAACCCCAACAACGATAGCGGCCAGGACTGGGGCATGGGCGTGAAGGTCAGCACCTCCAGCCACGGCGAGCGCTTTGGCGAGGCCTCTCTGCCCTTCGAGCAGTTCGCCTCGCGTCTGTACATCTACCACTACGACCCGCTGGAGCACGGCGAACTGGCCCAGGTCGACCAGCAGGAACTCGACCGCGTCGTCGCCATGATTCAGGAAAGCTGGGGCGCCGACCGCATCCCGGCAGGTGGCCTACAGGCCGACGAGGGAATCTAAAACGCCACTGGCCCGGACTTGGCGGAAGAGTGCTTCCTTCCGCCAAGTCCGGGCCAGTGCCCTTCCCTCTACCTGTGTAAACCTTTTGGAAACGTCGTCCAGACACAACAGACACCGACCACACGGTGTCAGAGGTCCTGCTACCCTCGCCGCCACCCGACTCGGCTTGCCGGGCCTGCCGGTGCATGAATGTCTGGATTCAAGGTCGTCTAGCTCATTAACGTCGCCATCATGCACTTGCCACGTGCAATTCTCAGCTAGCCATAAATTGCCGCTTCCCTCGAGACTCATCCCCACAGCCAAGGTTACAGACCGACTGACGAGTAAATGGATGGGATCTGTGATATTTGAAGGCAATACATGGGAAGCATATGAGGCTATGCCTGAAAAAGACAAGCGACTTCACAAGCCTTATGCAAACTGCTCAAAGAAATGCTTGGATCTGACGCTGCCTCTTCCGGCTTGGGGAAACCTGAACCGCTGAAACACAGTCTTTCTTGTCCCTGGTCAAAATGGATTTCACAGAAAGCTCGTTTGATATATCGCCCCCATGATAAATCCATTTACCTCTTCGACATTGCTGGACACCACGATGAGTACTAACGCCGCCCTTAAGCGGTGACAAAATATTGGTTAAAAATCTTGGTTATACTGGATAGTCGAATCGCCGCGTTTTGAATCCATCTTCAACGACATTGTTATATACCTTCCCACTCCGTAGATAAAACGGACATTAATACTTTATCTACGAAATTACCATTACGAAAACCTGACTGTCGCATCACACCTTCGTGTTGGTAACCTGCGTTAGCATAAGCTCTGATCGCAGCTTGATTAAGAGAACTCGCCGTGAGTTGTACTCTATGCAATCCTAGAGTTCGTATAGCATAGTCTGTGACTACTTTTGTTATTGATGTACCGACACCCTTACACCAATAATCTTTTTCGCCTATCAGAATAAAATACTCGCAACTTCGATTTAGAGCGCTTATTGAGGATAGACCAGCATAGCCAATTATCCGATCATCATCTTTACTGCATATCCCGAAAGATACATTCTTAGCATTAGAGTTTATAACCAAAAGCCACTTCTCTATATCTGACCTTGACTGAGGATACGCGTACAAAGAAAGAATATAGAGAGTCACTTCACGGTCTCGGGACCATTTATAAAATGCTTCAGAATCTCCTACATCCAATGAACGCAAGTAATAACCATCTATTTCTAATTGCATAACTCTCCTTATAAACAATGACTGGAATACAGCACCGAGTTAAGTAGCACTCAACGACGCCACCATACTTTAACCATTATTCCGAAAACACAAAATTCAAATAAAACCAAAATGCCGAGCGCTGGAAACCTGCCTTGAACGCTTTGTCATGTTCGTAGCCATTTGTACATGACGTAGCTATCAACTAACCCTAGATGAGCATGATTATATGCCTTAGGGATTTTACCTATGATATGAAACCCTAACTTCTCCCAAAGCTTCACGGCAACTTCATTGGTAGAAACAACGCTGTTAAATTGCATCGCGTCAAAACCGAGACTTAGCGCCGTTTCCTGCGAATGTTCACACATAAGTCGTGCAATGCCCTTACCTCTCGCTTCGCTTGAGACCATGTATCCACAGTTACATATATGGCTACTCGGCCCCATTGCATTTGGTTTAATGTAGTAAGAGCCCAAAACGACGTCATTTTCTACAAAAACAAAAGCTTTCAATGGGGATTCGCACCAAAGATCAAATGCCTGTTCCAATGTCATATCGGGGTCGAAGGCATAGGTTTCCTGAGCCTGAATAACCGCTGAAAATGTTGGCCAAAACGACTCGAAATCGGCTTTAGTGATTTCCCTGATCATGATTTTTCTCTTAGAACATGACGCCGCCATCACAGGCCGAGGTAACTTTCGGCATTTCTGTGAATGCATAAAAGGTGTGAGTTACCGAAGGTCGTGTGCATGACCTGGTTATGTGTTTTTCCTGATTTATACGCATAGTCTTTGTATTTGACCACGAATTCTTTTGCCTGATCCAAAGTGTCTGGGTAAGGAATTACATCATGATGCCCCGGGCCAATTCTTATTTTTTGAAACCTGAAGCCATGATCAAATAGAAAGGCTACTTTTTCCCATTGTTTCAGACCGGATTTTTTTGGTGATTTGAAATGCCGACCGAAATTGTGTGCTTCTCCACCACAATCAGGACAAGTGAGTTCACTTGGACATTGTGCAGAAAAAATCATACCTACGTTTGAAAGACTTCCTGCAAGTCAAACAAGCAAATGCCATATTATAGGGAGTGGGCACAATCTCTCCTCTTACACATAACGCCCAGCGTAACCGGTTGGCTTTTCAGCGTCAGCGGAAAAGCCAGTCCGCGTTGATGCTATGGTTAGGCTCTTATTCATGAAGCCATGGCGCATAACTCAGACCTACCAACACTCCCTCGGGGCTCATAAACCTTGCAACTGTCTGCCCCCAAGGTTCAGTCCGGGATTCATGAACGAACTCCTGCCCCCTTTCCTTCAATTCTTTCACTGCCGCTTCCACTGCAGCTGGGTCCGCCAACTCAAATTCAATTGTAGCTGTCGGCTCAGGAACATGGTCAGGCCATTCCTCCTGCCCAAAACAAGATTGGGCCGCCATCGCGAGGGGCCATACCCCGAAATGATTCGCTCCTGGGAATTTATCCATGAAACGATAATCGTCCATCTTTTCTAGCGGCAGACCTAGCGCATCCTCATATAAGGACGTACTTGCCGCAGGGTCTTTGGTAATTGATGCAAAGCCTGCAATACACTTGATTTCCACTCAATTCCTCCGTGGATCATGGAGCCTAACACCTGAACTCAGGGGCATTTGCGCTTTGCGATAGCAAAGCGGGTGACGGGTCAAACGTCCCCTACAGCAACTGGTTAGGCCACACTGGCTCAACCTTTGATGATTGTGAAAAGAAGCGCGACGATTCATCGGCGGCCTATTCTTCAACACGGCTCGTGGGGTCACGATCTTGGGTGTAGCACCGGACAGATGGAAACGCCGGCAACCAAGACTCTCGACGGCTCGTCCAGAGTTCGTAGGTCGGGGTTAGTTGATCAGGAAAGTCCAGCGAACCTAGATTGACCTCGATTTCATCTGCGCTGCACGAATAGACCGATGAGCCGCATTGTGGGCAGAAATGACGCTCCTCATAGTTTCTGGTCTCGCCATCGATCATGACTGCGTCTCTGGGAAAAACGGCGGAAGCGTGAAAGAGGGCACCATGGTGCTTGCGGCAGTCAAGACAATGGCACAGGCCGACGCGATAAGGCTGGCCTGATGCCATAATTCGAACGGCACCACATAGGCAACCACCGTTGTATGTGGCCATTCATTGCCTCCAGTGAGCAGTACGCATCCGTGCGGCCTAACGCCTGGTTCAGGTGCGCCGTAGGCGTCACCTGGAACCACTTGTTACATTTTACTACTTAAGATCTGAAAAATCACAATCTAAAATGAT
Organism: Halomonas sp. DP5N14-9; assembly: GCF_019802175.1. Taxonomy (NCBI): domain Bacteria; kingdom Pseudomonadati; phylum Pseudomonadota; class Gammaproteobacteria; order Oceanospirillales; family Halomonadaceae; genus Halomonas; species Halomonas sp. DP5N14-9. The sequence continues at coordinate 63,950 of NZ_JAHVHR010000024.1, read as the reverse complement.
TCTTCTGAGTTTGTTGTTATCACCTTTGCAGAAGCTTTTTAGCGCACAAAAGAGATTTGTATCATCTAGCTCACCTCTGAAATAAGGCTCAAGAACCCCGATATATCTATCATCTCCGTGTGGATCATACTCATCATTTACAAACAATAGGTCTTGAGCTTTCAGAACTTGAAATATCTGATAACCATAATCTCCAAATACTTGACCTACTTGGCTTGTGGGCATGACAATATTATTTTCATCTAAATTCCCATAAAGATTACGGGCAAACTGACCTTGCCCAACAACATAGAATAGGTATTCTCTTTGGTGTCTGGTCAGGTTTAATAGTATTTGTGCAAGTGATTTAAGATCGTTTAATAATTTCTCTCTATATTCAGGTTCATCTTCAAACCCTAAAAAAGAGATCAAAGCATTTGGCGTTGGTGCTGAATATGATGCCATTAGTCCCGAAGGAAGAATGCTATCAGATTTTTCAACTCTACTAACTAAGTTTTCTGCTAAGTAGCTTTCTATAAAAAAAATATCTCTATCGTGTAGGACAGATATAGCTTTGTATAAGTCATTCAGATTTATTACGCTGGTAGTAATATCTCGATCTGTTAAAGAACATAGATCTTTATTTGAAATAATTAGAAAGATCAATTTATCAAAATCACGATCTAATTGTTTTTCTTTAAACTTTGAAACTGTGTTTCTGAATTTTTGAATCGTAGATTCCGACGTAACTTGTATACACGTTCTAGAATCGTAATCACCTAAATCTATAGCTGGGTAATTATCTTGAATTGCGTTCATATCTCTCAGATGTAGGTTGTAAGCGATATTTAAAACATTAATAAAAAGTCTTTCGGCACTCTTATTGATGTCATTGAATCCCGCTTTATTTTGAATGGTCACAACATTTGAAAAAGTTGAAAATCTTTCTGCTAATACTTTTAGTGCATTTTCTCTTCTGATATCCATATGATTACTACTTAGCTGATTGTGAAATGTAACGCCATAGATAACCGGCAACGGCGCAGCCGTTGTCCGGCGCCGAAGGCGCGAAGTTAATCGTATTGTTAGGCTGCCGCTATAGCTGCCAGAGTCCATGGTTGTTGCCACCCTGAAGGTAGATAGCGAAAGTTCCGAAGCCGGGTATCTCAAGGGGAGGGTGAGCGATCTGGCCTCCTGCTTCAACGACTTCCTTAACTGCAGTCTCAATGTCATCAACCAGCCAATAGGGGCGGACCACCGGATCTTCATCACTGCGTAAAGGTGCCCGGACCCCGATCAGGCCTCCATCATCAAGTTTGGCGAGTCGAGCATTGCCAAGACTTTCTTCTCCAGCGCTGAATTGAGCTCCTATCGCTTTACCATAGGAAGCGCATACAGAATCCACATCGTTCGTTACGATCTCTAGGTATTGAATCTTCAAAACTGCATCCTTCGTAAAAGTGAATCACCAACTATGCTGCCTAACATTTTTAATCGTAGGCGTGCTCAAATTTCCCGCGACTGATCCCGCAAAGTTTCCGTTTATCCAATTGAAACCTCACGGGTCGTTTCACTTCTCCGTCAATTCGCGAAATCTGAAAACGTGCATGCTCATTTTTTCCGATAACCGTGCCGCATATTGCTTCGCGGCTTTTCTCTATCCTTTTGTTTTTCCAGACAACAAATTGAGACTATGCGCACTAAGTGAGCACCCACTTTCAGCATTCTCTGCCAGCCCTCGGTGTGCAGCCAGATATACTGTATATAAATCCATATTAGAACGAGCGCTGCAGCACCATCAGGAGGCCCTTGTTGACGTCCCTCCAACGGGCAATCAGTCATTGTTAATCAGGTGGCGCAGAGCTGGCGATGGGGCACAGTGAAAAGAACCGTTCGAGCACCCTACCGGGGGGACATGCCACCCGTGCAAGTCCCTCCCCTTAACTTCAAGGTGGCGACGTCATCACTCTCTGGCGGGAAGAAGTCACAAGTTCGGTAGGGACTGGGTGCTGCGCGTGGTGTGACATGACATAGAGACCGCCGACTTGTGGTTATGCCTTGTCACCTGATGCTGTCTTTCGAACAGCACGCCCGTGCCGTACTGCTTGTCGCACCGTACTGCTTGTCTCGCCGCCACTTGTCGCAACTCCGCACAGAACCTGTCGCCTTGTGCGATCCTAATTAAACTTGCTGATTTTCAGCATAGTCTGTGATCCTGGACATTTCGACCGGAAGGTGGCGCTAAAAATGGTTAGTCCCCTACGTAGTGAGAGCCTAGGCGGTATCGAAACTAGTCGGTGTCGAAAGGAGACGAGTGCTAGCCAGAGGCGAACAACAGGTTAGCGAGTAGAAACTGACAGAATATGATGGAAAGCTGCGGGGACGGCTGTGGTTGACGGCTCATAGCGCTTGAGACTGGTGTGCGCGCCCACGGGGGCCTCGCCGTGGCATAATGCGCCGGCATTTTCTGCCTGAACTCCAGACAGCCCGACCAAGGCGCCACAGGACACCCCATGCCACGTCTCGACCAACTCCTCGTCAGCCAGGGCCTGGTTCGCTCTCGCACCCGCGCCCAGCGGTTGATCCGCCACGGCCGTGTCTCCCGCCGGGATGACGGCAAGGTTTTGACACGCCCCGGGGAGAAGTGCCCCGACGACCTCGCTCTGGTGGTCGCAGAAGACCCGGAGGAGCGCTATGTGTCCCGCGCCGGACTCAAGCTGGAGGCGGTGCTCTCGGCGTTGGAACTGTCACTGGATGGTCGCCTGGTGCTGGACGTGGGCCAATCCACCGGGGGCTTTACCGACTGCGCCCTGGCCGCCGGCGCGCGTCACGTCATCGGCATCGAGGTGGGACACGGTCAGCTCGATGATAGCCTGCGGGGCGACGCCCGCGTCAGTTGTCTGGAGGGGCTCAACGCACGCCACTTGAGTGACAGCCGCGAACTCATGACGCTGATGGAGAAAATCGGTCGGCCGGAGGTGGCGGTGATGGATGTGTCCTTTATCTCGCAGACGCTGATTCTGCCCGAGCTGGCGACGCTGCTGGCACGGGACGCCCTGCTGCTGTCGCTGGTGAAGCCCCAGTTTGAGCTGGGGCCTGGTGCGGTGGATCAGCGAGGCGTGGTCAGCGACCCCCGCCGCTACGCCGAGGTCGAGCAGCGCACCCGCGACTGCTGCGCCTCGGTCGGCTTCGAGATCCTGCACTGGCAGGAAAGCCCAATCCTCGGCGGCGACGGCAATCGCGAGTTTCTGCTGCAGGCCCGCCGGCGCTAGCGATAGGCTGTGCGACGTGTCATGCGACGAGCTATGCGACATGCCATGCAACGTGCCATGCAGCATGGCTATGCAACGGGCCATGCAGCAGACCATGTAGCCTTTCGCCAGCGACCGCGGTCGGTCGCCCTCAGCGCCCGCCGGCGTCACCGCCCCCATCGCTGCCGCCGCCATCCCCGATACCGACGTCACCCGGGTCACCCTTGGCCCCGGGGGGCGGGTGGCCTTCCTGAGGGTCGCCCTTGACCCGATGCACGCCCTTCCACACGTCGCGCTGCCCCGAGCGTCGAATGTGTACATCGAGCTGGTCGAAGGCGATACGGATGCCATGCTCGGAGAACATGTCGCCGATGCGGCCATTGAGCTCGTCGGTGGCCAGCAGTCGATCCCCCAGGGCATTCACGTAGATGCGCAACTCGTACTCCATGGTGCTGGCGGTGTAGGCCATGAAGTAGATCTCCGGGGGCGGATCGGACAGTACCCGCTCGTTCTCCTCGGCGGCCTGCTCCAGCAGGCGATGCACCAGGCTGCGATCGGCGTCGTGGCTGACCCCATACTTCAACGTCACCCGCGTCACGCTGTCCGACAGTGACCAGTTGATCAACTGGTCGGTGACGAAGGTCTTGTTGGGGATGATGATCTCCTTGCGATCGAAGTCGGTGACCGTGGTCGCGCGGATGCGAATCCGGCTCACCGTGCCGGTGAGGTTGCCCAGGGTAATGGTGTCGCCGATGCGTACAGGCCGTTCGAACAGGATGATCAGACCCGAGATGAAGTTGGCAAAGATCTCCTGAAGACCGAAACCGAGACCCACGCCAAGCGCCGCTACCAGCCACTGCAACTTGGCCCATGACACCCCGAGTGCGCCCAGGGTCATCACCGTACCGGTGCCGACGATGGTGTATGACAACAGCGAACTGATGGCGTAGGCGCTGCCCTGCTTGAGCTCCAGGCGCGACAGCACCATCACCTCGAGCAGACCCGGCAGGTTGCGCGCCAGCATCATGGTCACCCCGGCGATGAACAAGGCCACCAGCACGTCGCCGACACTCAGGTTGTCCTCAAGCGCCTCGCCACCCTCTCCGGTGGCACCTTCCACCAGGGTGACGTTATCGAGGTAGCCGATGACCCCGAGAAAGTCGGTCCAGACCAGATACAGCAAGGCGGCGAAGCCGATGGTCAGCAGCAGCTTGGACAGCCTCAGCGACTGCTGGTTGACCTGCTCCATGTCCAGCGGCGGCTCTTCGACGATATCGAGGCCACGGTCGTTGTCGTCCTGGGCCAGGGCTCGCCGGCGAGCCAGCGCACGACGATAGGCCAGGCGTCGGGCCGCCACCGCCAGTCCGCGGACCACCGCTGCCTCGACCAGGATCCACACGCCCAGCAGGTACAACGAGATCACGAAGCGGCTGACCAGACTCAACGCCGAGTAGACGTAGCCATAAAGCACGGCACCACCCAGCACCACCGGCACCATCGCCAGCGCCAGCCCCAGCACCAGACGAAAGAGCTTCACCCCGAAGAAGGGGGTGTGGGCCATGATCAGCTTGCTGAGCGCCACGCTCATCCCAATTAGCCCCAGCAGCAACAGTCCGAGCCCCAGCGGGCGCTGGTTGAACGTCACCGCAGCGTCCCTGGCAAGCGGCGCGATCAGCAGCACCGGCGCCATGCTGACGCCAAGCCACAAAAGCCACCAGCGCAGCTTGCCCACGTACTTGACCGGCCAGTGGAAATGACGTGTCGCCACGCCGTCGCTGACCAGCAGGCGACGCGACCAGGCGACCACGCCCCAGGCCAGTGAAAGCTGCAGTACCGAGTAGCCGACATCCGCTGCCACCTCGGAGCCACCGAAGGTCAACAGCAGGCCGAAGGCCACCAGGCACAGCGGTCCCGGTGCGGCCACCAGGGCGTTCAATGCCACCGCCTTGGGCGTATGCAGCTGAGAATCGTAGCGAAGTCGACCGATCTGGTCGTGCAGGGTGACCAGGCGACGCATGATCGCGCGCCTGAGCGCCAGCAGCAGCAACACCACCAGCAGTACCGGGACCGCTACCCAGGCACCAGGCCCCGGCCAGCGCCAGTTGTGAGGCAGGATCTGGCGCCACTCGCCTTCCCGCCACTCCATCATCAGGTTCTGGGGGATCTTCATCAGCCAGCCGAGATCGATGGGCCTGGCGTTGGCCACCCAGAACAGCTGTTCGTCGATGCTGGTGCGCAACTGCGCACTGATGTCGAGCAACTGCTGCTGGTTGAGCTGCATATCGATGGCAGCCGTGAGGATCTGACCGTAGGTGGGCTCAAGCTGGCTGATCAGCTCACGCCGAGAATTGAACAGCTGCACCAGCGGCTCCACCAGGGGCTCGGGCTCAACCACCTCGGCCTGCGCCAACACCTCCCTTGCCAGTGCCTCCGGGGAGCGCAAGGCGTCGCGTTCGCTGTCGAGTTCGAACTGCGCCAGGCGTACATCGGCGATCTCGTCACGCAGGCCCGGCCGTGGCTGCACTTCGGGCAGCGATCCGCGCTGCTCACGCAGGATGCGCGACAACAGTACACTGCCGCGCACCGCCTCGATGTTCTGGGTCAGCCCCTGCTGCAGGCGACGCACCCGTTCGAGCTGGCGACGCACTTCGAGTCCATCACGCACCAGATCGTTGGCTCGCGAGGTGGCGTTGAGCAAGTCCCTGGAGAGCTGACGGTTGGTGGTCTGGGCCGCCTGAATCACCGGATGCCGTGAGATGGCCTCTGGCTCATCGCGTACCGCCTCGGCGATGGCCCGCTCGGTCTGCTCGCGGCGCAGTCGATCGAGCCGACCCTGCAGCGCGGAGACCCAGGCCTCCTCGCTTGCCGCCTCCAGTTTCAACAGCGCGAGGCGCTGCTGCAGCACCTCACGCATACGTGTATTGGTATTGAGCTGACGCTGGTGCAGCTCGAGCTGAGCCTCGGCCAGAGCCTGGCGCGCCCGCGCCGCCACCCGCAAGGGGGCATCTTCCGGCACGTCACGACGATTGAGGTCTTCGAGCTTGACCCTCGCCTCATCCATCTCCCGATTGGCCTCGGTGATGGCCTGTTGCGCCCGCTCCGGGAGCGTCTGGGCCCCCAGCAACTGGCTCTGCACACTGGTCAGGGTATCCTGGGTCGACTGCAGCACTCGGGTGGCGTCGCTCAGGCGTTGCTCGACGGCCGGCATCTTCAGCCCCTCGAGCTCAGCCAGATTGTGCGACTCGCCTTCTTCACTCTGGCGCAGCGCTTCCTCCAGCGCCGCCAGCCGTTCGGGTGCCTCCTCGATACGTCGCTCGAGACTCTCCAGGTCTCGCTCGACCTCGGCCAGCTTCTCCACCGCGTCGATCGCCTCGGACAGCGCATCGATCTCTTCCTGCGCCGTGGCGCTTGGGGGATCGCTGGCATTGGCGACGCGCTCGTCAAGGCGCGACTGCAGCTCTTGCTTGTCCGGCAGCCTCTTCTCGGGCGCTTCCTGGGCCACCACCGCAGATACCGACAGCAGAGACAGCAGCAACACCAGCAAGAGGGGGAGCATTCGGAAAAACGAAGAAGGCGAGCTGGGCATCTTAAGAGAACTTCCTGTCGCAGCGTGGAGGAGGCGAGATTCTCAACCCAGTGTGTCAGTATGGCAATCCAGTGCAAGATTCTTCCACGAAGTTGACTCGCTGCGCCGCCATGGTAGAACAACGCCTCAACCTGTCGAATGGATTCACCCTATGACCCGCCCCGCCGTCCGTTCCTCCCTGTTCCCTTCCCTGTTGGCGCTTGCCATCAGCGGACAGGCCGTCGCCGACGGCGGCCTGACCGACGCCGAGCGCGCGGCCAAGGAGGCGCGTATCGAGGCCCTGAAGGCTGAGCTCGCCAAGCTGGAAAATGAACTCGACGATGACGAGGCCCAGCGCGAGGGTGCACAGGCCGTGGCCGTCAGTAGCGCCGGCACTTCATCGACGGTCAACGCCGAAGCCCCCGACACCACCGGTCTGCCCGCCTCCGAGGAGATCGTTGCACGTGCCTCGGGCAAGCCCATCGAGGAGACCGTCGAGGAGCGTCGTCAGCTGGAGCAGGAGTCCGAGAGCAATCCGTTCTCGATCACCACCCACCGGCGCAACTACATCCTGCCGATCAGCTACAACACCAACCCGAATTCCGACGCCTTTCGTGCCGGTGAAGACGATGCCGACATGGACAACACTGAACTCAAGTTTCAGTTCAGTGCCAAGTTCAACATCGCCGAGGACGTGCTGTTGGACAACGCCGACCTCTACTTCGCCTACACCCAGAAGAGCTGGTGGCAGGCCTACAACAGCGACGAGTCCTCGCCGTTTCGCGAGACCAATTACGAGCCTGAGTTCTTCATCGACTTCCAGAACGACACCACCCTGTGGGGCTGGACCAACGTCAACAACCGCATCTCGCTCAATCACCAGTCCAATGGTCGCTCGGACCCGCTGTCACGCAGCTGGAACCGCGTCATCGGCACCACTGCCTGGGTCAACGACGAGTGGGCGCTGGCAGTCTCGCCGTTCTGGCGCATCCCGGAAGACGATAGTGATGACGACAACCCCGACATCGAGGACTACGTGGGTTATGCCGACGTCACCGTGGCCCGGCAGATGTTCGACACCCACGAAGCCAGCCTGCTGATGCGCGGCAATCCCGACGAAGGCAACTACGGCACCCAGCTAGACTACTCCTGGCCGCTGTTCGGCAAGGTGCGTGGGCACGTGCAGTACTACTATGGCTACGGCGAGAGCCTTATCGACTACGACGAGCGGGTGAACCGCCTGGGTATCGGCTTCAGCCTTAACCCGCTGTTCTCGGCAGGCAGCTTCAATCCGTGATGCCGGCGGCGGCCAATTGTGCTTCTTTGCACAGTCGGCCGCCGGCCATTGCCGTGACTGCTATTCTGATGCGAGCATGAACGGGTAAAGATTCATCTTTGGTACCGTTAATCCACCTGCGTCAAAGGAAGACACGATGGCTACACGAAGCTCCAGCACCACCGCCAGCAAGTCCAACGCCAAGAGCGCTGCAAGCGACGCGGACACCAGCAGCTCCAGCGCCTCCACCGAGCAACTCAGGGACGACCTCAAGCAGCTGTCGAGCACCCTCGAGGACCTGCTGAGCGCCACCGCCGACGACTCCAGCGAGACCGTCAAGGAATGGCGCAGCAAGGCAGAAGCGCGACTGAAGGATACCCGTGCTCGCCTCGAAGCCACTGGAGAGCGCGTCTATCGTCAGACCCGCGACAGCGTCACCGACCAGGTCGATGCCTGTGATCGCTACGTCCACGACAACCCCTGGAAGAGCATCGGCATCGGTGCTGCCGTCGGCTGCATCGTCGGTATGCTGATCGGGCGGCGCTGATGGCAGACAGCCAAGGACCGGCACAACGGCTATTCGGGGCGGGCAAGCGGGTCCTCTCGACCCTGATCGCCACCGGCGAGACGCGCCTGCGTCTCGCCGTTCTGGAACTCGAGGAAGAACGCGCTCGACTGGTAACCCTAGCCCTGTTGCTGGGGCTGAGCATGGTGCTGCTGATGCTCGGCATCGCCACCCTGACGGCCTTCGTCGTGGTGCTGTTCTGGAACTCCTTCCGGCTTACCGCCATCGCCGTATGCGCGGCGGTGCTTCTGGCAGGAGGCGTCGGGCTGGCCCTGGCGGCAATGCGCCTGGCACGCCGTCGCACGCTGCTGGTCAGCACCTTGAAGCACCTGGCACTGGATCGAGAGCTTGCCGAAGAATCGATGCGGCCGGACGTCGATGAGCCACATCGTCGATGAGCCGCCATCTTTCTGCCGACACGTCAGGGAGCAATGCCATGAGCCGCGATGACCGCCGTGCGAGCCCCTCTCGCGCCGAGCGCAAGGCCGAACTCGAGGCCACCATCGAACAGCAGCGGCTGGACATCCTGCTGGCCTCGCGCCGTTTCCATCTTGCCGGAGAGCGCATCGACGCCGGCTGGCAGGCGCTTAGTCGCTATCGTACGCCGGCCCTGCTTGCCGCCGGCACGGCGCTGATTCCCGTGCTGCGCCACCCCGGCCGACTGGCTCGCTGGGGTCGCAAGCTGGTTGTGACCGGTCTCGCCATCCAGCGCGTCAGGCGCCTGGTCAAGCGCTGACAGGACACCGCCACCCCACTGTCCAGCTCTACAGCACCCAGCCCCTCTGCGCCCAGACCTTCAGCGCCCCAACCTTCAGCCAAGAAAGTTTGTTGTTGCAGCGACTACCAAGACCGTATACAAAACAACGTCAATATCCCCTGGTGAACAACGCCATTCACTGCACAAAGCTGTGCTAAAGTCGTTGTTCTAGTTCATCAAATTCACGGGGCGAATTGCGATGCGGATGTTGTCGCTTTACAGCATCAAGGGGGGCGTGGGCAAGACGGCGTCGGCGGTCAATCTAGCCTGCGAAGCCGCCGCCTGTGGCCACAGGGTGCTGCTGTGGGACCTGGATCCCCAGGCGGCAACGACGTTCTATCTGAAGATCAAGCCCAAGATCCGCGGTGGCGTCGAGAAGCTGGTGAAAGGCAAGGCGGCCTTCAACAAGGTCATCCGCTCGACCAACGTGGATGGCCTCGATGTGCTGCCGGCCTCGCTGGACTCCCGCGAGATGGACCAGCTGCTCGAGCATCATGGCTCCAGTCATCTGCGTCAGATCCTCGGCAAGGTACGCGACGAGTACGATCTGGTCATCCTGGACTGCCCACCGACGCTGTCCCACATGTCCGAGAACATGTTCACCAGCGTCGACGCCCTGCTGGTGCCGGTGGTGCCTTCCACCCTTTCGCTACGCACCCTGGAGCAACTCGAGACCTTCCTCGACGACCAGGACCTGGTCTGCCCGCTGTGGCCCTTCATCACCCTGGCCGATCGGCGCCGCACCATGCATCGCGAGGTGATGGAAAGCTTCGGCAAGCGCTGGCCGCTGCGGCTGTCCAGCGTCATCCCGGCGGCCAGTGCGGTGGAGCGCATGGGGCTTGAGCGCGCCCCAGTACGCCACTTTGCCCCCTATACCCCAGCGTGCCGCGCCTACGCCAGCCTGTGGAAGGAGATCGAACAGCGCCTGGCCTGATTGAACGGCCCGAGGCTTGTTCTTGGGCGCCCTCAGTTCCGCCCGCGGTCTGTTTCAGCGCTATTGCGGCGCCTTCATCAGTGTCACGGCCTCATTGATCCTGGCCTCGAGACGCTCCAGGCGCGGCTTGCGACATAGCGCCTGCACTCGCTTGAGATTCTGCTCTGTCTGCGCCTCGTGGTGCGCGTGCAGCAGCATGAAGCCGCGTAGATGGCGAGGCGCGGTGGCCCTGGGTGAGGCCTGCTCGAGCGCTGCCTCCAGGCGATCCAGGGTTTCTTCCTCGGTATGCAAGAGCGCCGCCGTGGTCAGGACGTCGCCCCTCACCAGGTCGTCGTGGAGATCGCCAAAGGCATCCTGAAACGTCTTCAGCTCTTCCTCGAGCTCGGCGAAGACCTCGCCCTGTTCCCGCCAGGGTCGCAGCAGGTAGCGCAGTCGCTTGCCGGTGATACGCGGCCGGTGCAGCGTCTCTTCTTCCTCACGCCCTTTTACCGCGGCGAGTTCCTCAAGCCAGCCCTCACCAAGCCGGGCCAGTACCTGGGCCGAGGCGTCACCAAACCGCGGCTCCCTGCCGGTCTTGTTGCTGCCTTTTTTCTTGTCCTTGTTCTTGTCCTTCTTCTTGCTGTCCTTGTCTTTGCCCTTGTCCTTGAGAGCGGCCTTGCCGGCAGCCTCGCGCAGGCGGGTGTCGAGCAGCGGAAACCCCGCCACACTGGCGTCGATGGAGGCGTACTCCTGTTCCACCTGCGCCGCCAGGCGCTCCCGCCACCAACCGATGGCGCCACGCTCCGGCGCTCCCGTCGTCTCGGCCACACTATCGAGCCAGGCCAGCATCACCTCACCGTCGCGAGCGTCGTTGGTGGCTCGCGCCAGCGCCGTCAATTGGCGCAACAGCGCCTTGTCGATCGTAAACCCCGGCTGATCGCCAAACTCCTTGATGGTGCTGCGAAGGCGCCTCAAGGCCACCCGAAAGTCGTGCAGCCCTTCGCTGTCCTCGGGGTCCTGGATGCGCGGATAGGCCTGACGAGCCTCATCGAGCATCTCGAGGATGACGGCTTCAAGCACCGTCCCCAGCCGCCGTTGTCCCAGCGCCTTGGCCATACACTCTCTCCTGAACAAGAAATAGATGATGCATTCAAGCGTAGCGCAGAAACTCAGCGATCCGACAGTCCGCCGGCCAGGCGCATCAGGCGTACCGCCTCGGCGCGATAGCCGTAGCGGTCCTTGCCCTTGCTGGCCTCGGCCAGCACGATAGCCTCATCCCAACCCCAGTCGCCCAGGTAGCGATCGTCACCCAGCAGCTGGCCGAAGCCGGCGATGGCGGCGGCGAAGGACGCCTCGCTGTCGGCTGTCGTCAGGCCTGGCGAGATCGGCGTCTCGATCAGGCGGCTTTGCGACTCCCCCGGCACCTTGTAGCGCAGCGCCACATGCCCCAGCTCGTCATGCTGGCCCCCCGTCACTTGCTGTCCCTGCTGATAGCGAGATGGCCGGGTCAGGGCAGCGCTCGAGCCCACCGGGGCAATCTCGTAGAGCGCCGTCACCTGATGACCCGCACCGATGTCGCCGGCATCGACGCGGTCGTTGCGGAAGTCCTCTCGCCTGAGCGCGCGGGTCTCGTAGCCGATCAAGCGGTACTCCTGCACCCGCGCCGGATTGAATTCGACCTGCACCTTGACGTCGTTGGCGATGGGCTCGAGCGACGCCGCCAGTTGGTCCACCAGCACCTTCTGCGCCTCGGCCAGACTGTCGATATAGGCGGCCTGGCCGTTGCCATACTGGGCCAGCGACTGCATCACGGCGTCGTCGAGATTACCTCGGCCAATGCCCAGCACCGACAGATACACGCCGCCCTCACGCCGGTCGGCGATAAAGCGCTCGAGCGCCTCGGGATCACTCAGGCCAAGATTGAAATCGCCGTCGGTGGCCAGCAGCACCCGGGTCGTCTCGTCCTCGCCGTTCATCTGCCCCGCCAGCCGATAGGCCTGGCTCAGGCCGGCTTCGCCGGCGGTACCGCCGCTGGGCGCCAGGCTCTCGAGCGCTTGCATGATCTCCTCTGTGTTCGATGCCTCAGTCGGTGCCAGTGCCACCCCGGCGCTGCCGGCGTAGGTGACGATGGCGACCTCGTCGTCGTCATTCAGCTCACCCAGCAACAGCGCCATGGAGCGCTTGAGCAAGGGCAGCTTGTCTGGCGAGCGCATCGAGCCGGAGGTGTCGATCAGCAGCACCAGGTTGACCGGCGAGCGGGGGCCAGGCGTGGCCGCCCTGCCCTGCAGCGCCACGCGCACCAGCTGACGCTCGGGATTCCACGGCGAGGCAAAGACATCGACCATCGGGCGAAAGGCCTCGGCGTCCGGCTGGGGGTAGTCGTAGCCGAAGTAGTTGATCATCTCCTCGATGCGCACCGCCTGGGGCGGCGGCAACTGTCCCTGCATCAGCGAAGAACGCACCACCGCGTAGCTTGCCGTGTCCACGTCCACCGAGAAGGTCGATACCGGCGTCTCGGCGGTCACCCTGACACTCGAGGCGTCGAACTCGGGATAGGCTTCCGAGGTGGCGGTGGGCACCTGGACGGAAGGTCCCGGGCTCGGCAAGGGTGCTATCCGTGCGACCTCCTGACTCGGCATCAGGCCGCGCATCTCCATCGATGTCGAAGGAGAGAGCGACGTCGATGGTGGAGAAGAGAGCGCGGGAGATCGCGACACAGAGAGCCTCGGTGCCTCGGCCAACTGAGTGACCTGCCCCGCAGACTTGCTTTCCGTCTCGACAGCGGTCACGACGGCCGTATCAAGGGACATGTCACCGATCATCTGGTCTGCCACCGGTCCTGTCTTGCTCGCCACAATCGCCAGACGTTCGCCCTCGTTCGACTCAGGGGCAGACTCGGGCTTGCTGGCAGTTCGAGGTAGCGAGACGGCCGTCTCGGCATCCTGGCTCGGCTCGGGCCCTGTCATGGCGTCGAAGTCCTGGGCCTGGGGCCACAGCAGGTAAAGCCCCAGTGACAACGCCGCCAGCGAGGCGGCGGCAGCTACTGATGGTCGACGATGCAATGGGCGACGGTGTGACGGGCTGTGGCTAAGCGATCGGTTCATGCTGGCATCCCTCCGGGGTGAACGCGGCCGCGACCTGATGTCGTCGCGACCTTCCCCCGAGAGACGTGGCTCGGCGTTGGACTCTTGGTCGGCGGCCTGACGTTGATCGAACCGGTCAAGCGCCGCCTTTAGATGCCCGGACTTCACCTCCGCCTCCGGCGCGGGTGCCGATGACAGGGCCCGTTCGAGGCGCTTCAGCTCATCACTCATCTTTCCTCCTCCGCCTGGGCCAGCGCGCTCAATTGTCGTTTCACCTCGCTCATGCGCCAGGCCACGGTACCTTCTGAAACCTCCAGCACCTCGGCCACCTGCGCCTGGGTCATGCCTTCGCCCAGGGACAGCGCCACGGTGTCACGCAGGTCAGTCGATAGAGTCGCCATCGCCCTGGCGAGCCAGCGCTGTTCATCGTCGCGCTGTCGATTGCGCTGGTGTCGGCCACGCTCCCAGGCCTCCCAGCCCTCGGCAGCCTTGCGCCGCGTGGCTTGCTGCCGGCGACGATCGTGGGCGGCGTTGACCGCGACCCGATAGAGCCAGGTGGTAAAGGCGGCGCGCCCATCGAAGCGGATTAGCTTGTCGGGCAACGCAAGACAGATGTCCTGGGTCAGATCCTCGGCCTCGGCGCGGCTGCCAGTCAGCCGCCAGGCCAGCGCAAACATCCGGTCGTAGTGGCGAGACAGCAGGCACGCAAAGGCCTCACGCTCGCCTCCGGCGGCGCCCTTCACCAGTTCTACATCCGTTGGCGCCCGGGTTTCGGGCTCTTGAATCGACAAGTGGCCGCTCCTCGCGGTCGGGCTCTCGGAAATACACATCAGCCCACAGGGGGGCATCTACATGTAAAGACGTCGCTGGTAGCCGATTCCTTGGGCGGCTGAGAAAAAAAGTGGCGGACAGGCATCGCTTGAACAGGAAGCCTCCACGTCTGCAAACGGTAGTAGCACAAAAAGAGGCGGCCCGTAGGCCGCCTCCCCCGCGATTTACCACCTGGGCTTGCGCTCAGGTCCAGGACGCCAGGTACCGCGGCGTCCTGGCTTTGCTGCCTTGCGCTCCTCAGGAGGGCAGCGTACCGGCGCTCTTGTGGCGCCAGCGTTGCACGCCCCAGATCGCCGCGCCCAGTCCCAGGCCGATCAAGTCGGTGACGAGGCCACCGGAGATCATCGCCAGGGCGGCTGCCCCAAGCACCACACGCTGGAGCAGATTCGCCGGAGCCGCCAGGAAATAGCCCTGAAGCGCCGCCGCCAGCAGATAGATGCCGATACCGGCGGTGATCGCCACCCTCAGGATCGCCCACCAGGTCCCCTGCATCAGAAGCTCGGGGCTGTAGAAGAACATGAAGGGCACGATGAACGCCGCCAGGCCGAACTTGAACGAAGTGGCCGCGGTCTTCAGCGCATTGGTGTTGGAGATCGCCGCCGCCGCGTAGCCGGCCAGCGCCACTGGTGGCGTGATCGCGGACAGAACCGCGTAGTAGAACACGAAGAAGTGTGACACCAGCGGCGAGATACCGATCTGCTGAAGCCCCGGCGCCACCACCGACGCCGCCACCGCGTAGGCCGCCGTGGTCGGCATGCCCATGCCAAGCAGAATCGAGATGCACATGGCGAAGAACAGCGCCAGGAAGTGGCTGGTGTCGGCCAGCCCCAGCAGCATGGAGGCAAAGCGCGCACCGACGCCGGTCAGCGAGATCACGCCGACGATGATGCCGGCACAGGCGCACACTGCGATCAAGGGCACCGACATTCGGGCCCCCAGTTCCAGCGCCCGCAGCAAGGCCTTGGGCCCCATCCAGTGCGGCGTCAGCCAGGACACCACGGCGGCGCTGGCCATCGCCAGGGTACCGGCACGGATCACCGAATAGCCCATGAACAGGGTGGTGATCAGGATGATGATCGGCAGGAACAGATAGACCCGCTTGAGCATCTCGGTGACCAGCGGCAACTGGTCCTTGGGCAGACCCTGCATGCCGTCGCGTCGGGCTTCCAGGTCCACCATCAGATAGATGGCGAGGAAGTACAGCGCCGCCGGAATCAGCGCGGCGAAGGCGATCTCGGTATAGGGGATGCCGGTGATCTCGGCCATGATAAAGGCGCCGGCGCCCATGATCGGTGGCACGATCTGGCCACCGGTGGAGGCTGCCGCTTCGATGCCGCCCGCGCTGAGCGGATGGTAGCCCACCCGCTTCATCAACGGGATGGTCAGCGAGCCGGTGGCCACCACATTGCCCGCCGAGGTGCCGTTGATCATGCCCATCAGCCCCGAGGCGAATACCGCCACCTTGGCCGGACCACCGCGCGAACGCCCGGCCACGGCGAAGGCGAAGTTGACGAAGTAGTCCCCGACCTTGGAGGCCTGCAGAAAGGCGGCGAAGGTGATGAATAGGATAATGTAGGTGGACGACACCGCGGTGGTCGGCCCCAGCACCCCGCTGTCGGTGTACAGGTAGGTGAAGAAGCGCTTGGCCGTGTAGCCGTCATGTTCGAGGATGCCCGGCAGGTAGGGCCCGGCAAAGGCATAGAGCAGGAAGACACTGGTGATGGCGATCAGCGCCAGACCGGCGATACGCCGGGTCAGCTCCATGATCAACAGCACCCCACTGGCCGAGACCAGCAGTTCAGGCGTGCCCACCAGCGGAGTGCCCGCCGCCATGCGCCAGCGTCCCAGTACGAAGATCAGGAAGGCCGCCACCACCAGCGCCGATACCATCAGCGCCAGATCCGGCCAGTGAATGCGATCACCACGACTGGGAAAGCACCAGCTCGATACCACCCCCGCCACGCTGGCGATCGCCAGCGCCACCGCCAGATGCAGCGGCAGCCAGTTGGTCACCGCCACACCGGGGCCTTCGCTCAGCCCCCACAGGGCCAGCGCGCAGGCACCCGCGTAGCCACTGGCGAGTGCCGTGATCAGCGCAGCGAGACGTTCGAGTCCTGCTGGCCTTGAGCCCTTGCCGGCCCCGCCTTCAGGGTCCACCGACATCGCTGCGGTGATGGCGAAGCCGACCATCAGTCCACCGGCGATGTGCAGAATGCGAAAGGTCCAGGTCTCGATCGGCGCGATATTCAGCGCGTAGAGGTGCATCGCGGTAAACAGCACGCAGCCGAGCATCACTGTCCTGCCGACCAGCCCGCCGAGGACGCGCTCGTTGTGGGCACGGGGCAGCTCGTCGGCGCCATCCGCCACCACCGTCTGAAGCGGAGCCACCTCGTCGGCGGGCTCCGGTTGTCTTGTCGTTGTCATCTCGCTGTACCTCAGGTCACGAGGGCCGAGGCCCTGTCGGACCCCGGCTCACGAGCTTCAAGGGCCGACCGTCTCAGACGGCCGGCGCCATAGCACTTCAGCCTTCCAGATCGTCCGGGATGTCGTAGCCGTTCTCCTCGAACCAGCGCACGGCGCCCGGATGCCAAGGCATGAAGCTGTTCTGGGAGAAGTTTTCCGGCAGCGTCTCCTTGGCCGAGCCATGGACCTTGAGCATGCGCTCATGCTCTTCCATCACGGCCTTGGTGACCTCGTAGACCAGTCCCTCCGGCATGTCCTTGTGGGTGATGGCGAAGTTCCAGATCGACACCGCCGGTGTCGGCTCGTCCAGCGACTGATAGGCGCTGGCCGGGATCGACGAGGCGCTGAGTGCTGGGAAGTCCTCGAGGAACTGCTCACTCTCCTCCGGCGAGAACGAGAAGATGTTGACGTCGGCCTGGGCTTCCAGCTGACTGAACGCCGATACCGGAATCCCCGAGGCGAAGGCGAACGCATCGAGCAAGCCATCCTGGACCTGACCGGCCTGGTCGGCAGCGCCGCCGTTGCGGGTATCTGCCTCGATCCCGAGCTTGTCGAAGATCTGCGGGAAATACAGATCACCGGTACCACCGGCCGGCCCGATACCGACGGTCTTGCCGTCGAGGTCATCGATGGAGTCGATGCCCGAGTCCTCGAGCGCGATCACCTGCAGCGCCGTCTGGTACATCGGGAAGACCGCGCGCACGTCGGTGTGCTCGACCCCCGGAGCCAGCTGGCTGTTGCCCTGCCAGGCCTGGTAGGCCGGTCCCATGGTGACCATGCCGAACTCGTGCTCGCCCATCTGCACCATGGTGACGTTCTGTACCGGGCCACCGGTAACCTCGGCGCCGAACGAGATGCCGGTGCGCTCACCGACCAGGTTGCCCCAGCCGCTGCCGTAGATGTAGTAGGTAGCGCCCTGGCTACCGGTGCCGATGGTGACACTCTGGGGCCAGTCACTCTGGTCGTCGGCGGCCATGCTCGGACTCGCCGCCACCGCGGCGATCACTGCACTGAAAAGAAGGGTTTGGGATTTCATGGCGTTGCTCCTTGGCGTTGTGATTGTTACTGCCAAGCCTCTCGATGGGCTCGTGGAGCGGGGAGTCTCTGCGCGGAAGCCGAGCCTCCCCGAATCCCGCGTCGGTGTTTCGGCATCGATGCCATCCGACGGGGACAAGGTCATCGCCTCCTGCCCGCAGGGGCAGGAAACGACGGGGGCTCAGGCTCAGCCCTGGGCCTCGATGTCGGCGCAGATGGCAGCCGTCACGTCGCGGGTCATGGCGTCGCCGCCCAGGTCCTTGGTCTGCATGCCGGACTCGGTCAGGCGCTCGATGGCTGCCATCAGGCGCTCGGCGGCGGTATTCTCGCCGAGGTATTCGAGCATCATCGCCGCGGTCCAGAACGAACCCACTGGATTGGCGATCCCCTGGCCCGCGATATCGAAGGCAGAGCCATGGATCGGCTCGAACATGGAGGGGAAGCTGCGCTCGGGGTTGAGGTTGGCGGTAGGCGCAATACCCAGGCTGCCGGAAAGCGCTGCCGCAAGATCCGAGAGGATGTCGGCGTGCAGGTTGGTGGCGACCACCACATCCAGGGTCTCGGGCTTGAGCACCATGCGGGTGGTCACCGCATCGACCAGCTCACGATCGATCTCGACCTCGGGGAAGTCCTTGGCCACCTCGAAGAACACCTCGTCCCACAGCACCATGCCGTGACGCTGGGCATTGGACTTGGTCACCAGGGTCAGCTTCTTGCGCAGGCGGCTCTGGGCCATCTCGAAGGCAAAGCGATGGATCCGCTCGATGCCCTTGCGCGAGAAGATGGAAAGCTCGGTGCCGATCTCGTCGGGCAGCCCCTGGTGCACGCGCCCGCCGTTGCCTGAGTACTCACCCTCGCTGTTCTCGCGGATGATCACCCAGTCGATCTTGTCGGCGCCCTCGAGACGACTCTTCACACCCGGCAGCACCCGAGCGGGGCGCACATTGGCGTACTGATCGAAGCCCTGGCAGATGGCCAGGCGCAGATCCCACAGCGACACGTGGTCGGGCACGTCCTGGCTGCCCACGGCGCCAAAGTAGATGGCGTCGAACTTCGCGAGCTTCGCAAGGCCACCCTCGGGGATGTACTCGCCCTGTTCCAGATAGCGCTTCGAGCTCCAGTCGAAGTCTTCGAATTCGAAGCTGAAGTCGCCGCTCTTCTTGGCCAGCGCCTCGATGACCTGCTTGCCTGCCTCGATGACCTCAAGGCCGATACCGTCACCGGGAATCACCGCCACCTTATGCGTTCTCATCTGCTGTCACCTCACTGAAGATTCTGTAAACCGGAGGTCTTGCCGGGTTCACGAAGGCTAGGTGACAGGGACAATTGGCGGCAATAGACTGGCGGTTGAAGCTACCATGACGCCTGGGTTAACCATGAAATCGCTTGCCGACCTCGAATTCTTTATCATCCTGTGTGAAGCGGGCAGCCTGTCGCGCACCGCAAAGGATCTCGACATCACCCCGGCTGCTGCCAGCAAGCGCTTGGCAAATCTGGAAAAATCCCTGGACACCCAGCTTTTTTACCGCACCCCGAGAGCCATGAGTCTGACCCCGGACGGGGTCGTCATGTTGCGCTACGCGAAGCGAATGCTGGCCGACATGGAAGCGCTTCACCATGCACTAAAGGTGAACGCCGACGAAGCCTCGGGACAGATAAGAATCAACGCCCCCTTCGGATTCGGTCGACGTCATATTGCTCCTTTCGTCGCATCTTTCGTCGAACAATTCCCCGATATCGACTGTCAGCTTCACCTCTCGGATCACCCGCTTAATCTGGTGGCAAATGCCTTCGATATCGGTATCCGATTCGGCACCCTTCCCGACTCGGGACTGCATGCCAGAAAGATCGCCTCCCACCGACGTCTGCTTTGTGCATCACCCGAATATCTGAAGAAACACGGGCATCCCGGCACCCCGGAAGCATTGAGCGAACACAACTGCATCGTGCTCAGACAGAACGAGGACACCTACGGCAACTGGCGCTTCACCCGGGGAGAGCGTCACCATCAGGTCAAGGTCCGTGGCAACCTGTCGGCCAACGACGGCGAGAGCGTGCTGACCTGGGCCATTCGCGGCCACGGCATCGCCGTGCGCGCCGAGTGGGACGTGCACGAACATCTGGAGCAGGGACGCCTGGTACGGGTGCTGCCGGACTACCAGCTACCCAACGCCGACATTTACGCGGTCTACCCCTACGCCGATCACCTGCCGATCCGCATCCGCCGCTTTATCGACCACCTGGTCAGCGAGATGAAGGCCTTGCCGTCGCACGAGTAGGCAGGGGGGGACGAAGCGTCTACACCGACTGGCCGCAGGCCACGGCCGACGCCCAGGCCCACTGGAAGTTGTAGCCGCCGAGTTCGCCGGTGACATCGAGCACCTCGCCGATAAAGCGAAGCTGGGGCAGGCCCTGGACTTCGAAGGTCTTCGACGAGATGGCGTCGACGCAGACGCCGCCCATGGTCACCTCGGCGGTGCGCCAGCCTTCGGTGCCGGAGGGCTTGATGCGAAAGCGGTTGAGGAAGTCCGCCCAGGCCGCAAGGCTTGCGTTGGAGCGCTCGGCGAGTACGCCGTCATCGCCTTGCCACTCCACCAGGGACTGCGCCAGGCGCTTGGGGTAGTGCTCGGACAGCCAGGTGGACAGGCGACGCTTGGGGGTATCGCGGCGGGCCTGACACAGCGCCTCGAAGGCGTCCTTGCCGGGCATCAGGTCGATCTCGAGGTCGTCGCCGGGCTGCCAGTAGCTGGAGATCTGCAGCATGGCGGGACCGGACAGCCCACGGTGGGTAAACAGCAAGGGTTCACGATACTCGCCCCCGCGACAGCGGGCGACGACGTCGGTGGACACCCCGGCAAGCGCCGCCGCCCGCTCCTTCCACTGCGAAGTCAGGGTAAAGGGCACCAGCGCCGCCCGGGTATCGGTGACCTCCAGGCCGAACTGACGGGCGATATCGTAGCCAAAGCCGGTGGCGCCCATGCTGGGGATCGACAGCCCACCGGTGGCGACGACCACCGCGCCGGCATCGATGCGCCCGGCGGAAGTGGCCAGGCGCATGCCCTCGCCCTGGCGTTCGATGCGCTCGACACTGGTCTTCAGGCGTAGCTCGACGCCGGCCCAATCGCACTCGGTCAGCAGCACCTGGAGCAGGTCCTTGGCGGAGTCGGCGCAGAACAACTGTCCCGGCGCCTTCTCGACGTACTCGAGGCCGTGGCGTTCGACCAGCTCGACGAAGTGCTCGGGGCGATAGCGCTTGAGCGCCGAGATGCAGAAGTGGGGATTGGCGGAGAAGAAGTTGGCCGGGGTCGTCGCCATATTGGTGAAGTTGCAGCGCCCGCCGCCGGACATCAGGATCTTCTTGCCCGGCTTGTTGGCGTGATCGATCACCAGCACCGAGCGTCCGGCGTAGCCCGCCGTCAGCGCACACATCAGACCGGCGGCTCCGGCACCAATCACTACCACGTCAACCTTCATGGATCATTCCCCTCACCGCCCGTTGTTCGCATCACGCCCTGGCGCCCTCGTCGGCCGCGCCTCACCCTGGGCTTGTCGCCATGTGCAAGCGCGCTGCCGAAACCCTTGGCGCAACAAAAGCCCGCCATACTAGCAGAGCCGTCCACTCGATTCGCCCTGAAACACCGTGGCATGCAACGGCCTGTTGTTACTCGGCGAACGACTTGCGAAAAGATTGTGCAACCCGCACCTTGCTCAAGCCAGCGAGGCCATGTCTCAGGCATGCTGTCGCTATCCTCGGACACTTGTGTACGACCATCGTATCCGATCGTTTACGCTGTGCGTCGGCCACGCCTCGAGCGCCGTCCACCGTAGAATGCCCAACGCAGGAAGCTTGCCATGCCGTCAGTTCGTTGCCCCAGGACCCTATCGCATCGCACGTCGAGACCAGGGAGGATGGGGGTTCGCCTGGCCCTGGCTCTGGTGTTGGCCCCGGTGCTGGCGGGTGTGGTGTCGCCCAGCCTGGCGCAGCAGCGCGGTGCCGGCACCCTGGGGCCTCCCCCCACCCCGGTGATCGCCGCCGAGGTGACCCAGGAGGCCTGGTCCGATCCGCTGGAGTCGCTGGGGACGCTATCGGCCAACGAGAGCGTGACCCTGTCGGCCACGGTGACCGACACCGTCTCGGCGCTCAACTTCGAGGGCGGCGAAGAGGTCAGCCAAGGCGATGTGCTGGTGGAGCTGTCCGACATCGAGGAACGCGCCGCCCTGCGCGAGGCCCAGGCACTGCGCACCGAGCGACAGAACGCGGTCAATCGCTTCGCTCAGCTCGAAAGCCGCAATCTGGCGCCCCGCGCCGACGTCGAGGACAGCCGTGCCCAGCTTCAGCAGGTGGACGCCACCATCGCCGGGCTCGAGGCGATGCTCGAGAACTACCGGGTCAAGGCACCCTTCGACGGCGTGGTCGGGGTGCGCGATATCAGCGTCGGCACCCTGGTCACCCCGGGCACCGAGCTGACCACCCTGGACGACGTCTCCCACATGAAGCTCGACTTCGACGTGCCGGAGGTGCAGCTCGGTTCGCTGTCGCGGGGGCTCACGCTTACCGCCACCACCGCGGCCTACCCGGACCGGGTGTTCGAGGGCGAGATCGCCACCATCGACTCGCGCATCGACCCGATCAGCCGCAGCATCTCGGTACGCGCCCTGCTCGACAACGAAGAGAGGCTGCTGCGTCCCGGCATGCTGATGCGGGTGACCATCGCCAGAAGCCCCCGTCAGGCGCTGGTGATTCCCGAGTCCGCGCTGGTCCCGGAAGGCCAGCGCCAGCGGGTGTGGGTACTGACCACCCGCGAGCCGACGTCGACCGAGGCCGGTGAGGTGGTCCGCCGGGATATCGAGGTGGGCTCCCGGCGCGAGGGCGACGTGGAAGTCGTCAAGGGACTCGAGGCCGGCGAGCTGGTGGTCACCCACGGCAATGACCGCCTGCATGAAGCCTCCCGGATCACGCTGATCGGCATCGAGGACGAGACCACCAGCGTCAGCGACATCCTGCTCGAGCAGCGCCAGGGAGACGACACCTGATGCGCCTGTCCGACGTTTCCGTCCAGCGCCCGGTGCTGGCCACCGTCCTCGCCGCCCTGATCGTCGCCTTCGGCCTGCTGGCGCTGACCCGTCTGCCGCTGCAGGAATACCCGACCATCGATCCGCCCATCGTCAGCATCCGCACCGCTTACCCCGGGGCGTCCGCCGACGTGGTCGAGACCCGTATCACCCAGGTACTGGAAGAGCGCATCGCCGGCATCGCCGGCATCGAGGTGATCTCCTCCACCTCCACCGACGGCAGCTCCAATATCAACGTCGAGTTCAGCCTGTCCACCGACATCGACGCCGCCGCCAATGACATGCGCGACCGTATTTCCGGCGCCGCCGACAATCTGCCGGACGAAGCCGACCCGCCGGAGGTGCGCAAGGAGGACACCAGCTCCGAGGTGGTGATGTGGCTGATGCTGTCCGGCGAGGGCTATACCACGGCGGAGCTGACCGACTACGCCGAGCGCTACCTGGTGGACAGCTTCTCGGTGCAGGAAGGCGTTTCCGGGGTGTTCGTCGGCGGCGCCAAGGAATACGCCATGCGGGTGTGGCTCGACAATGACGCCCTGGCCGCCCGCGGGCTGACCGTCAGCGACGTGGAGTCCGCGCTCCGGGCTGAAAACGTCGAGCTGCCCGGCGGTGCGGTGGAGTCACAGGATCGCCAGTTCATGGTGCGCCTGCCACGAAGCTTCTCGACCCCCGAGGACTTCCGCGCCCTGGTGCTCGATCGCGGCGAAGGCGGCTATCTGGTGCGGCTGGCCGACGTGGCCCGGGTGGAACTCGGCACCGTGGAGGAGCGCTCGCTGTTTCGCGGCAACGGCCAGACGGTGGTGGGCCTTGGCATGGTCAAGCAGTCCACCGCCAACGTCATGGCGCTGTCCAAGGCGGTGCGCGCCGAAATGCAACGGCTGTCCCCTCGCCTGCCGGACGGCATGAGCCTGTCACTCAACTACGACGCCTCCACCTTCGTCTCCGGCGCCATCCGCGAGGTGGTCAGCACCCTGTTGATCGCCATCGGCCTGGTGGTGGTGGCAATCTTCGTGTTCCTCGGTAACCTGCGCACCACCCTGGTGCCGGCGGTCACCGTACCGGTCACCCTGATCGGCACCTTCGCCGCCCTGGCGGCCATGGGCTTCACCATCAACCTGCTGACCCTGCTGGCGCTGGTGCTGGCCATCGGCCTGGTGGTGGACGACGCCATCGTGGTGCTGGAGAACATCCATCGACGCATGCATCTGTATGGCGAGACACCGCTGGTGGCGGCCTTCCGCGGCGCCCGCCAGCTGGCCTTTGCGGTCATCGCCACCAGCCTTGTGCTGATCGCGGTGTTCGTGCCCCTGAGCTTTATTCAGGGCGACGTCGGCAAGCTGTTCACCGAGTTTGCCCTGACCCTGTCGGCGGCGGTGGCCATCTCCACCCTGCTGGCGCTGACCCTGACCCCGATGATGGCCTCCAAGATCCTGTCGCCAAGCCTTCACGAGGGGCGCCTGGCCCACTGGGTCGACGAAGGGCTGAACTGGGCCCAGGGCGTCTACCGGGCTTGCCTGGAGGTCGTGCTCAAGGCGCGCTGGCTGGTGGTAGCCTGCTTTGTGGCGATGCTGGCCGGGATCGCCTGGCTGTATCCTCAACTGCCGGCCGAGTACACCCCGCGGGAAGACCGCGGCACCTTCTTCGTCATCATCAGCGGCCCGCCCGGCGCCACCTTCTCCTATATGGAGGACTACATGGACGAGGTCGAGGCACGGCTGCTGCCCCTGCGCGAGACCGGCGAGGTCGAACGGGTGCTGATCATCGCTCCCCAGGGGCGCGGCAACACCGAGAACTTCAACTCCGGTTTCGCCATCGTCGGCCTGTCGGACTGGGCCGAGCGTCGACCCGCCTGGCCGATCATGAACGAGGTGCGCCAGTCACTGGCCGACCTGCCCGGCATCCGCGCCTTCCCGGTGATGCGCCAGGGCTTCGGCGGCGGCACCGAACAGGGCGTACAGTTCGTGCTTGGCGGGGGCAGCTACGAGCAGCTGGTGACCTGGCGCGACGCCCTGATGGACCATATTCGCCAGACCAATCCGAGACTGTTGAACCTCGAGAGCGACTACGAGGAAAACCAGCCCCAGCTCAACGTCAATATCGACTACACCCGCGCCGCGGATCTCGGCGTCACCGTCAGCGAGATCGGCCGCACCCTGGAGACACTGCTGGGTGGCCGCACCGTGACCCGCTTCACCGACCAGGGCGAAGAATACGACGTCATCCTCGAAGGCGAGCGCGGCTCCACCCCCACGCCGAGTTCCCTGGACAACGTGCGGGTGCGCTCGGACCGCACCGGTGAGCTGATCCCGCTGTCTAGCCTGGTCACCGTCGAGGCCTTCGCCGGGCCCAGCCAGCTCAACCGCTACAACCGCCTGCGCGCGATCACCCTGCAGGCCGATCTGGCCGACGGCTACTCCATGGGCGAAGCGCTGGACTACCTCGAGAACGCCGTCAGTGAGGTGCTGCCGGCGGGCGTGCAGACCGACGTCAAGGGCGCGGCCCGGGACTATCGCGAGTCCACCGGCGCCACCACCTTCCTGCTGGTACTCGGCACCCTGGTGGTCTTCCTGGTGCTGGCGGCCCAGTTCGAGAGCTTCGTCCATCCGCTGGTGATCATGCTGACGGTGCCCCTGGCCATCGGCGGGGCCCTGCTCGGCCTGTGGCTGACCGGTCAGTCGCTGAATATCTATAGCCAGGTGGGCCTGGTCATGCTGGTGGGGCTCGCCGCCAAGAACGGCATTCTGATCGTCGAGTTCGCCAACCAGCTCAGGGACGAAGGCACCGAGTTCCGCGAGGCGCTGATGCGTGCAGCCATGACCCGCCTGCGTCCCATCGTGATGACCTCGGTCACCACCATCGCCGGCAGCGTGCCCTTGATCCTGTCCAGCGGCGCCGGCGCCGAGACGCGCATCGTCATCGGCACCGTGATCTTCACCGGCGTCGCCGCCGCCACCTTCTTTACGCTGTTCGTAGTACCAGTGGCCTACGATCTGATGGCACGGCGCACCGGCTCGCCCGGCGACGTGGCGCGCAAGCTGGAGCGAGAGATGGAACAGTCGCCGGACGCCCACTGAACCGTTGTCCTGGAAACCAGCGTTCTAAAAACCTGCGTTCTCCAGGCAGTCGGCCAGGGTCTCCAGCGCCGGGACACCCTGGACGTCGGTGGCGAGCCAGGGCACCCGCGGACGCGGCAGGTGGGCGAAGGTCGTATCGATACGCGCAAGGTAGGTCTCTTCCTGCACGCGACGGGCGGCAAGAAAGTCGCCGTCCGCCTCTACCGGAAGTACGCGGTTGACCAGGGTGGCGGCAACGGGAATCCCCGCCTCTTCCAGTGACGCCACGGCACGGGCGGTCTCGAGGATCGGCAGGCGCTCCGGCGTCAGCACGAATAGGAAGCCATTGTGACTTGCGTCCTGGATGCGCCGGCGGGCCTGATGAAACAGCCGCCGTCGCGCCAGCAGGGTCTCGGCGATATCCCGGGTGCGCGGGTCCTGATCCCGGGACGCTGCCTCGTCGTCCGACTCGAACGGCGAGGCCACGTCGCGCCGAGAGCCAGGCGTCAGATGGGCCAGCACCTTGCCCAGATGCTCGGACTTGCGGCTATGGGCGAGCAAGCCGTCGGTCCAGGCGGCCATGGCCTCGGGCAGGCTCAACAAGCGCAGGGTATGACCGGTGGGCGCGGTGTCGAACAGCACCAGATCGTAGGGCAGGCTGTCGTCGGTCATCAGTCGCGACAGCCGCTCCAGCAGCGCCGCCTCCTGGGTCCCCGGCGACTGCCGCGACAGGCGCATCTGACGTTCCAGCTCATCCATCATGGCAGGCGCCGCATAGCGCCGCATCTGGGCGGTTACCCGCGCCAGATGCGCCTCGACCTCGCGATCGGGATCGATCTCCATGGCGTCCAGGCCGGGCAATAGCCGCCGCGGGGTATCCCCGAGTTCACTGGCAAAGACGTCGCCCAGGCTATGGGCGGGGTCTGTGGAGGCCACCAGCACGCGCTTGCCTCGGCGTGCCGCCAGCACGCCCAGCGCCGCCGACATCGAGGTCTTGCCGACGCCGCCCTTGCCGCCGACCCACAGTCGGCGACGATCCAGCAGTTCCTTCATGGTCTTCCCTTGTCCATTCTGGTCCCTTGTCAGCCCAGCTCTTGTCAGCCCTGCCCTTGTCAGCCCTGTCCTTGTCAGCCCGGTACAGCGTTACCCCCTGTCCAGCGCACGCTCGGTCCCGGCAATTGTTGCTAGAGGGTGTCGTGATGGTCCTCCGCCGCCGGTTCAGCAGCAGCGGAAGTCATCCAGCGGTGAGCGCTCCATGCCCATGCGCTGGTGCCAGTCATGGAACCGTTCCATCAACAGTGGCTGAAGCTCCAGGGTGTAGTAGCCCACCGGATTGGGCATGCCCATCAGCTCCGAGAACACCAGCAGCATGAACAGGTCGTCCTCGTCGCGCCGGGCGCGGGCGATGGCACCGCGATACGGCGCCGAGTAGGACTCCTCGGCGAAGTGGCGCGCCGACGACAACCAGCGACGCCACTTGGCCAGACCCTCGTCGTGATCGCTCACGGCGCCTCCCCGCGCACTTCATGACGCAGCCGCTTGAGCGCCGAGGCGCACTCCATCGCCACCAGCACCGAGGCGATCAGCACCACGATATCGAGCGCCAGCAGGAAGTAGTTGCCTGCGACGAAGAAGCTCTTGAGCTGGGCCAGCAGCGCCAGCACCGTGACGATCAGCAGGAACACCAGGGGAATCAGGGTGTAATAGACCGGGCGATGGTTGCGCATCAGCATCACCGTGACCACCAGCAGGGTCAGGCCGGCCAGCAGCTGGTTGGTGGTGCCGAACAGCGGCCAGATGATCAGGCCACCGGAACCGTCTGCCCCGGCGCCGAAGGCCAGCACCAGGCACGACAGCACCGCCAGCAGGGTCGCCACCGCCGGTTTCTTCATCCACGGCTGGTCGTAGATCTCACCCCACTCCTGGAAGATGTAGCGCTGCAGGCGCAGGCCGGTATCCATGGTGGTGCCGGCGAACAGTGCCGCCATCACCGTGAGCAGGGTCGCGGCGGTGGCCTGGGGCAGGCCGATGCCGTTGTGGATGATGAAGGCACCGCCCTCGACGAAGGCGTTGACCCCACCCTTGCCGAAGGCGTCGTACATGGCCTGCCAGTCGCCGAGGGTGGCGAAGCCTGCGGTGGCCGCCAGGATCGACCCCAGCGCCAGCATGCCCTCGCCCACCGCGCCGAAGTAGCCGACGAAGCGCACGTCGGTCTCGCGATCCAGCTGCTTGGAGGTGGTGCCGGAAGACACCAGACCATGGAAACCCGAAATCGCACCGCAGGCGATGGTCACGAACAACAGCGGGAACAGCGACGGCGTGCCCTCGGGTACATCGCTGTTGAAGCCAGGCGCCACGATGTCCGGGTTCAACAGCGCCAGGGCGCCATAGAGGATGATCAGACCGATGAACAGCTGCAGGCCGTTGATGTAGTCGCGCGGCTGCAGCAGCATCCACACCAGCAGCAGCGAGGCGATGGCGGCATAGCCGAACAGCAGGTGGATCCACACCGCCTGACCGGACAGCACGCCGACCTCGGTGGGCATCTGGATCGGCACCGCCGGTCCGATGCCGATCAGGGCGTAGAGCGCCACCACACCGATCACCGATACCAGGCCGAGGCCGATGATCCGGCGATAGATCAACTGACCGATGACCAGCGCCACCAGGATGGCGCCCCATACCGGGATGACCGCCGAGGGGAACTTCATCATCAGGCCGGCGATGACCACGGCAAAGACCGCGTTGACCATCAGCAGCAGCAGGAAGATCACGATCATGAAGATGCTGCGGGCGCGGGTGCCGACCACTTCCCCTGTGAGCGCGCCCACCGACTTGGCCTTGTTGCGCACGCTGGCCCAGATCGCGCCGGCGTCATGAACCCCGGCGAAGAAGATGGTGCCGAAGATGACCCACAAGAAGGCCGGTACCCAGCCCCAGATGACCGCGATGGCCGGGCCGACGATGGGTGCCGCTCCGGCCACCGAGGTGAAGTGGTGGCCCCACAGCACGTAGCGGTTGGTCGGCACGAAGTCGACGCCATCTTCGAACTCGTGGGCGGGGGTGACGAAGTCCCTGGACAGCTTCAAGATCTTCTCGGCGATGAACTTCGAGTAGATGAAGTACCCGAGGGCCATGGCGGCCAACCCCAGGACCAACACGATGACTGCACTCATGAGCGACTCCCTTGCGGCAGGTTATTGGTAACGGCCTTGCGTCGAGGGTCCCTTCCTGAAAGCACAGCACCCGTAGCCACCAGGCTCTCCTCGACGTCCTACCCCCTGCTTAACAGCTTTGTTTTTATTGGAAAAACAGCATCCTGGATATCCGCCAGAACGTGGACCGAGATCAATTATCGTTGCTGGATCTGGCGCCGCTGGATCTGGCGCTGCTGGACCTGGCCTGGGGTTCGCCCGGCCCAGGCCAGAAGAAGGGATTGTGGGCCACCTCCCAGAGGTGCCCGTCAGGGTCGGCAAAGTAGCCGGAGTAGCCGCCCCAGAAGGCCTTCTGCCCAGGCTTGAGCAGGTTCCCGCCCGCTCGCCGGGCCTGGAGCAGCACCGCGTCCACTTCTTCGGGGTCCTCGGCCATGTAGGCCAGGGTCACGCCGCGAAAGCCCTCGCCACCGGCGTTGACCATCAGGTCATCGGCCAGATCGTGCCAGCCGTACAAGGCAAGCCAGGTACCCTGCAGCGAAAAGAAGGCGATCCTGGGGGCGCTGTCTTCCAGGCGAGGCCAGCCAAGCCCCTGTTGATAGAAGTCGATGGCCCGTTCGAGCGAGTGAACACCGAGGGTGATCATTCCGATACGCGGCTTGGGTGCGCGGGGTTCGACCTTTGCCATCTGGCCCTCCTGACGCTTTGGCGTACGACAGCTATTGCTGAGAGCCTAGACGGGAAAACTCTGATGCTGGAGATACAAAAAACCCGCCGTGTCGAAACGACACAGCGGGTATCAAGGTGGTTAAGCTTTTTCGTCGGATGCGTAGGCGATCGTCAGGTGTCGCGATCCTGTGGGTCTGAGGCACGCGCGCACTGACCGGGGTCTAGTCTAGCCTGGCTAGAATTGACCTGGCCTCGCCTCGCACCCGCCGTCGACAATCGCAGGCACCTTTCAGACAAGCCTCGCGCTTTCTTCGGAAGGTCGGCGAGCACCGGCACTTTTCGCGCAAGCCTTCCGCTTTATCCTTGGCCTTCGACAACCAGCTTATAGTCCAGGGTCGGATTCAGCGGGCAGGAGTAGACGTATTCACCGGGTTCCAGGCTGACGGCGAAATCCCCGGCCTGGCCGGTGCCGAGGCCACCGCCGGACACGCTGGGTAGCCGAGCGCGGTTGAGCAGGCCGTCGCCACGCAGCCAGAAACCCAGGTCATAGGGCACGCCCTCGTTCTTGACCCGGAACACATAGTCTCCGGCGGGCACTTTCAGCACCCTGGCCTCTGCCAGCCGCGCCTCACCGGTGTCGTCGTTGAAGGCCTCGCAGTCAGCCTTGCTCTGCGGGTGAATGCCGTGATCGGTGCCGTTCTCGCTTTCCAGGAACTGACAGCCGACCTGGGTCAACTCGATGACGGTTGCCTGACCGGAGGACGTGTCGGCTGCCTGGGCTTGCTGTGAATGGGCCGGCGCGACCCAGCCCAGTGCCCCCACCAGGCCGAAGGCCAGGGCCCAGCTCGCCCACCCCACCGTCTGGCCTTTCTCTCCATCCGCTTGCATGTTCGCCACCCTCCTTTGCATGATGATGCCTGGTCTGGTCATGGCGCCGACATTGCTGTGTTCACACCTGTATCTATCGCTACGTTCGAAGCAAGGTCGGGGCCTACCTGTCGTTGTCGCTATCGTTACGTCAGGCCTTACGACCGAGTGCAAGGACGGCAAAGCGTTGGCGTCGAACACGGAAGATCGGCCGCCATGGATGCCACAGCGACTATGCTGAGAAAATCCCGTCACGCTGCATCGCGACGTGAGTCCCGCCGTCCCCGACAAGGAGATTCAAGATGCTCGAGCAGATTCCCCACCCGGCCGAACACGTGGTCGCCATCCGCGCCGGCGGTACCGTGACCGCCCAGGAACTCCAGCAAGCCATCGATCTGATCGAAATGACCAAGAAGCGCTGCCCCAAGGTCAGCCTGGTGGCGGAACTCGACAACCTGCGATGGATGACCCTGACCGCGCTGCTACGTGACCTGGGCTATGGCCTGACCCAGATCGGCGAGCTTGACCACTACCATCGCGCCGCGGTGATCACCGACAAGGAGTGGATCAAGCACATCGCCCATCTCGAGGACAAGCTGGTCAGGAAGATCGAGATCCGCACCTTCTCCCACAAGGAGCACAGCGCGGCCATGGAGTGGGTGGCCGAACTGCCCGAAGCAGCCACCGATGACGCCGATGAAGAGCCCGAGCAAAAGGGCTACCACGGGGCCTGACGCACACCCGGCGCGAGCGGCTCAGTCGGATGCCTTGTCGCCGGTCTCGACGGCTGCCCCGACACCCGTATCGGCGGCTGTCGTGGCACCCGCCGTGCCACCATCGCTGCGGCGCAGCAGGTGGGGGCCGAGCTGGTCGATGGCGGTTACCCCGAGCAGCGCCATGTTGCGCTCGATCTCCTCGCTCATCAGACGAATGGCGTGGGCGACCCCCGCCCCTCCGGCGACGCTCGCCGCATAGTTGAAGGGCCGGCCGACGAACACGAAGTCGGCCCCCAGCGCCAGCGCCTTGAGCACCTGGCCGCCGCGGCGAAAGCCGCCATCGATCATCACCGGAACCTTGCCCTCCACCGCCTTCACCACCTCGGGCAGCATGGTCATAGGCGCCACCGTAGCGTCGAGCTGGCGACCGCCGTGGTTAGACACGATCAGACCGTCGGCGCCCGCCTGGCAGGCCCGGCGTGCGTCGTCGGGATGCAGGATCCCCTTGACCACCAGCTGGCCGGGAAAGCGCGAGCGCACGTGCTCGAGGGTCGACCAGTCAAGATGACGCCGGCCGGCGAAGTCGCGGGCGGCGTGCTTCGCCAGCACCGGCACCCCTCGCGTCGCCGCGTTGTTCTCGAAGTGGGGAACGCCATGACGCAGCAGGGTGCGCAGGAAGGTGCCGGTGAGCCAGCGAGGGCGAGTCAGTCCATCCCAGGCCAACCGCGCGCTCGGCTTCAAGGGGCTCGAAAAGCCCGAGCGACGATGGTTTTCCGGGTTGGGCGGCACCGGGTAGTCGACGGTGATGACCAGACGCTTGTAGCCGGCCTGGATGACCCGTTCAAGCAGGGCGTCGATGCCCTCCAGGGTGCCGGGCAGGTAGGCCTGGAACCAGTCCGCACCGGTGGCCTCGGCGAGTTCTTCCATGGGTATCAACGAGGAGGCGCTGACGATCATCGGGATCTCGGCACGCTGGGCCTGTTCTGCCAGCACCATGTCGCCCCGGTAGGCGGTCAGCGCGCTGATGCCCATGGGGGCGATACCGAAGGGCTGCGAAAACCGCTGCCCCAGCAGCTCCACCTCGGTGGAAATCGACGACACATTGACCAGCGCCCGGGGCAGCCAGTGCACTTCATTGAAGGCCTCGCGACCAGCCCTTGCCGTCTCGCCCTCCTCGGCCACGCTGGCGACATAGCCGAACAGGGGCCGCGGCAGGTGGCGACGCGCCGCCCGCTCGAAGTCGTCCAGACTCAGGATGCGCTCGAGACGTCGCTTCATGATGCCCTCCCTGCTCGCCAGGACGCCTGGTTGACGGCGTTGACCGGGCCTTCGCCGACCAGCGCGCCGATCAGGTTGTCCACCGCGCGCCGCGCCATGGCCGCACGGGTCTCGTGGGTGGCCGAACCGATATGCGGCAGCACCACTACGTTGTCCATGCGCGCGAGCGGTGAGTCGGCGTCCAGCGGCTCCCGGGTGAAGACGTCGAGCCCGGCGGCGCGGATGGTGCCCTGTTCCAGCACCTCGATCAGTGCCGTCTCGTCGACGACCTTGCCCCGGGCGATGTTGATCAGCGCGGCGGAGGGCTTCATCCGGGCAAGGGCGTCGGCGTCGATCAGGTGATGGGTGTCATCGCTGTAGGGCACCGCCAGACAGACGATGTCGGCACGCCCGAGCAGCTCGTCCAGGGAGCAGTGTTCGGCGCCGAGGTGTTGCTCGAGCTCAGGCTTCGGTGCCCGCGCGGTGTACAGCACCGACATGCCGAAGCCCAGCGCGCCGCGCCTGGCGATCGCCGCGCCGATACGCCCGGCGCCGACGATACCCAGTGTCTTGCCGTGCACGTCGTGACCAAACTGGTCGGGCCCGACATGAGACGTCCAGCGCCCTTCCCGCACCATGCAGGACAGCTCCACCAGCCGCCGCTGGGTCGCCATGATCAGGGCAAAGGCGGTATCTGCGGTGGTCTCGGTGAGCACGTCCGGGGTATTGCACAGCAGGATGCCCCGACGATTCATCGCCTCGAGCGGCAGTTGGTCATAGCCGACCGAGATGGTCGACACCACCTCGAGATGAGGCGAGCGCTCGAGCATCGCCTCATCGAGTTCGAGCTTGCCGCCGATCAGACCGTGGGCGCTGGCCATCGCTGCCTCGAAGGCCTCGCGATTGCCCTCGTTCAGATCCTCGAAATAGTCCACCTGGCCCACCTCGTTCAAGGCCGCGAGTTCCTCCTCGCCCAGCCGCCTCAGGGCGACGATACGAGGCGCCTTACCACGATCGCGGGCAGCGGGTGCTTTATCCATGTTGTTCCTCCTTGAGTCCCGGCATGGCGAAGTCTCGCTCTTCCAGCGCCGCGATCAGCTCCTGGCGGCGCCCTGACGCCAGTTCAATCAAGGGCGGGCGTAGCGTCGCCCAGGACGCCTGTCCCGAAAAATGTGCGGTAGCCGCCTTCATCGCCGGTATCAGCGGATAGCGCTCGAACAGATCGCGCATGGCGTTCAACCCTGCCTGGCGTTCATCGGCCTCGGCTGTCTGCCAGTCAGCGGCGAGCCCGGCGATGGCCGCCGGATTGACGTTGGCGGTGGCACTGATGCAGCCCGCTCCCCCGCCGCGCAGCGTATCCAGCAGAAAACGCTCGCTGCCGGCGTACACCGCAAAGCCGTCGGCGCCGAAGGCGTCGATCAGTGCTTGGGTGTTGGCGAAGTCGCCACCGCTGTCCTTGATCCCCGCGACCATCTCGGGGAAGGCCTCGCGCATACGTGCGATCAGCTCGATCGACAGCGGCACCTGGGCCACCGGCGGAATATGGTAGAGATACAGCCGCAGGCGCGCATCGCCTACCCGCTCGATGACCTCGGAATAGTAGCGATAGAGGCCCTCGTCGCTGACGCCCTTGTAGTAGAACGGCGGCAGCATCAGCACTCCGGCCGCGCCCATGTCTACCGCGTCGCGGGTCAGCGCGACCGTATCGTCGATGGCGCAGTGGCCGGTGCCCGGCATCAGCCGGGAGGGATCGATGCCCGCCTGTCCCAGCTGTGAGAGCAATTCGCGCTTCTCGCCAAGGGTCAGCGAGTTGGCCTCGGAGTTGGTGCCGAACACCGCGAGTCCGACCCCGTGGGAATCGAGCCAGCGGCAGTGGGCAATGAAGCGTTCGGTATCGACGGCGAGATCCGACGTGAAGGGGGTGATCACCGGCGACCAGGCGTCGCCGGCATGGGCCAGGTTGGTGGCTGTCATGATGCGATTTCCTTAAATGGGGTGGAGCGCCGCCCGACCAGCGGCCGATGACGACGGGTCACGACCAGGGCTCGCTGGCGTAGCGCTCCAGCGCCTCGCTGTCGAAGTTGAAGCCAAGGCCCGGGGCGCTCGGCAGCAGCAGGTTGCCGTCGGAGAACTGAAGCTGGGTGTCGATCAGCCGGCGGAAGTTGAGGACCTGGTCATCGGCGAAGAACTCCACCATGCGCGCGTTGGGCGCCGAGGCCACCAGGTGCACGTGCAGGTCGTGGAACCAGTGGGGATAGACCTCGACCCCGTAGCTCGCCGCCGTGGCGGTGATGCGGCGAAACTCGGTGATGCCGCCGCACACGGCGGCGTCGGTCTGCAGGATCATCGCCGCCTCCTTGTCCAGCAGCTCCTTGAAGCGCCAGCGTCCGGCCTCGATCTCGCCGGTGGCGACCGGCACCGGGGTACGCTCGGCCAGACGGCGGTGGTTGTCGATGTCGTCGGGGCTGAACGGCTCCTCGATCCAGAACGGCGAGTACGCTTCGGCCATGCGCATGAACTCGAGCGCAGATGGCAGGTCGCGCCAGGCGTTGTTGGCATCCATCATCACCGCCACGTGGGGGCCGACTGCTTCGCGCACCGCCGCCAGTCGCGCCTCCTCCCCGGCCAGGTCCTCGCGGCCCACCTTCAGCTTCACCGCCTTGAAGCCCTGCGCCACGTAGCCGGCCATTTCCTCGCCCAGCATCTCCGGCGTCTTGCCGTCGAGGTAGTAGCCGCCGCTGGCGTAGGCCGGGACGCTATCGCTGTCACTCGCCCCCAGGTACTTGTACAAAGGCAGCCCTGCCGCCCGGGCGTTGCGATCCCACAGGGCGGTGTCGAGAATGCTGATGGCCCGCATCACCGAGCCGCAGCGACCATGCAGCAGAGACTCCTGATACATGGCTTGCCACAGGCCTTCGGTGGCGTGGGCGTCGGCCCCCAGCAGTACTGGCCTCAGCAGCTCACGAACCGCCTGTGATACCAGCAGACCGGCATTGTTGCCGCCGTAGCAGAAGCCGATCCCGACCACGCCGTCGTCGCCTTCGACCTCCACCAGGGCGTAGTCGCGCTTGAACACCTGGCGATTGGAGAAGCTGGTGGGATGGTCCAGCGGAACACTGATGGTGCGGGCACGGACGTCGCTGATACGCGTCATGGTGGGCTCCTTTCAAGACATTGTTGTGGTTGTCGCTAGCGTGGTTGCTGGCGTTGATGAAGCGCTGTCACCGCTATTGAAGCGATGAGTGGTCGCCTCGATCAGCCGGTGCGTGCCCCGCGCCGCAACGAGCTTCGCAGCCAGCGGAAGACCGGCGTGGCCTGGAGGATCGACAGCACCGCGATGCCGAGCAGCACCATGGCGATGGGGCTTTCGACGAAGATCATCGGGCTGTTCTGGCCGATCAGCATCGACTGCTGGAAGCTGGTTTCCATCACCGGCCCCAGGATCAGACCGATGACCATCGGCGCCGGTGAGATGCCGGCCTTGTTCATCCAGTAGCCGAACAGGCCGAAGCCGAGCATCAGCCCCACCTCGAACAGACTGTTGTTGATGGCGAAGGCGCCGATCACGCACAGGGTGATGATGGCGCAGGCGACGAAGCTGTCCGGCACCTTGGTCACCCCGACACACAGCCGGGTGAACATCAGCCCCACCGCCAGCAGGCCGACATTGGCGAAGATCACCGCCCAGATCAGGGTGTAGGTGACATCGCCATAGTCGGTGAGCAGGTTCGGGCCTGGCAGGATGCCCTGGACCATCAGCGCCCCCAGCAGGATGGCGGTGGACGAGCTGCCGGGGATACCGAGGGCGATGGTCGGAATCAGCGCGCCGCCGACCACCGCGTTGTTGGCGGCCTCGGGGGCGGCGACGCCGGCGATGTCGCCCTTGCCGAAGCGGCTCTTGTCCTTGGCAAAGCGCTTGGCCTCGTTGTAGGCAAACCAGCTCGCGGTGTCGCCGCCGGTGCCGGGGATCAGGCCGGTAACGATACCGATGCCGCCGGAGCGCAGGATGTTGGGCATCAGCGTGCGCAGCTCTTTCAGCCGCGGCACCAGCCGATCGGTGATCTTGCTGGCCACCTTGTCGCTGTCGTGGGCGTTTTCGATCAGGATCAACGCCTGGGGAATCGAGAACAGCCCGATCAGCGCCACCGTGAATTCGATGCCGGAAAACAGGTTGATGTTGCCGAAGGTCATGCGCGGTGTGCCGGTGATCAGGTCCATGCCCACGGTGCTGAGCAACAGCCCCATGATGCCGGACAGCAACCCGCTGACGATGGAGCCCTGGGACAGCGAGCCGATGATGGTGATGCCCAGCACGGCGATGGCAAACAGCTCCACCGGGCCGAACTTCAACACCAGCACCCCCAGCAACGGTGCGGCGGTCAGCAGGGCGATACCGCTCATCAGGCCGCCAAAGAAGGAGGCGAACAGCGACACCCCCAGCGCCTTGCCCGCCTGCCCCTGCTGGGACAGCGGAAAGCCGTCGAGCACGGTGGCCGCCGCCGAGGGCGTGCCCGGGGTCCGCAGCAGGATGGCGGCGATGGAGCCGCCGTAGGAGGCGCCGACGTACAGCGAGGCCAGCATGCTGAGCCCCGTCGCCGGGTCCATGGTAAAGGTCAGCGGCAACAGCAACGCCAGCGCCATGGTGGCGGACAGCCCCGGCATGGCGCCGACGAACAGCCCCAGCAGGGTGCCGCCGAGGATCAGCGCGATATTGGTGAAGGTGAGCACGTTGCTCAGCCCCACCATCACAAGCGAGTCGTTCATAGGGTCAGGCTCCAGGTTCGCGCGGGTGCAATGACGACCTCAGCGAAGCCGATCGGTGTGGCGAAGCGCACGACAGGACTTAAAACAGCGGTGGCAACAGCGGCACGGGCAGGCCCAGAAAGCCGATGAACACCAGGCAGACCACGGTGATCAGACCGGCGATGCCGATCAGACTGAAGCGCAGCGACACATGGCGCACCAGCCACAGCGACAGGCCCATGAAGGCCGCCGTGGCGACCACATAACCGAGCCAGGAGATGCTGTAGATGTAGACGGCGGCGAACACGAACACCGCCATCGCCTTGAGCGGCCTGGCGGGCGGCGCGGGCGCGCTATCGCCTTCGGCAAGTTCCCCCTCGGCCAGCTGACTGCCCTCGAGGGTGGGCGCGGCGCTCGACGAGGCCTGGGCCCGCGCGCGGGAATGCGCGGTCAACTCCTGCACGATCATGGCGATGGCAAATAGCCCCACCACCACCGCGTAGATCAGCGGCATCCGCGCCGCGGCGTCGGGATAGCCCAGCGAGGTGACCCCGAACAGCGTGGCCACCCCCAGGGCGAAAAGACCAAACAGCAGGCGACTGAGTTTCATCAGTATGACTCCCTCGGTCGCTTGCCGACGGGCCAGGCCCGTCGGCAAGCGCACCGATCAACCGTTGATCTCGTCCTTCACGCTGGCCCAGATCTCCTCGAACTGGCCTTCCATGTCCTCGATCATCTGGCGATAGTCGTCGCCGGTCTGGATATCGAGGTTCATGGCCCGCTCCTCGGCGACCTTCTTGAACTCCTCGTTGGTCTTGAGTGCCTCGAAGGCGTCGATCAGCTGCTGGCGTGCCTCATCGGGGATGCCGGCCGGTGCGCTGTAGCCGCGTGAGGAACCGGCCACCACCTCGATGCCCTTCTCGCTCAGGGTCGGCACGTCGGGCAGCATCGACAGGCGCTCGCGGGCAAACACCGCCAGCGGCCTCA
Organism: Halomonas sp. DP5N14-9; assembly: GCF_019802175.1. Taxonomy (NCBI): domain Bacteria; kingdom Pseudomonadati; phylum Pseudomonadota; class Gammaproteobacteria; order Oceanospirillales; family Halomonadaceae; genus Halomonas; species Halomonas sp. DP5N14-9. Next base: position 25,715 of record NZ_JAHVHR010000024.1, on the reverse strand, counting down.
GGCTGCCGGACTGAATGTGTCCGTAGACGTTGCCCAGGTTGTTGAAGCTGGCGTCGATCTGCCCGCCCATGGCGGCGGTGGCCGAAGGTCCGTCACCCTGGAACGGCACCTTCTGGAAGCTGATCCCCGAGGCCTGCTCGATCAGGATGGTGGAGAAGAAGTCGTCACCGCCCACGCCGGAGTTGCCCACGGTGATGGTGCCCGGATTCTCTTCGGCGGCGGCCAGGAACTCCTCCACCGTCTCGTAGGGGCTCTCCGCCGGTACCACGATAATGCCCGGGTCGGTCACCACATTGGCGATCGGGGTCAGCTCGTCCACCGAGTAGGTGATGGTGTCGTTCATGATGTAGTTGGTCATCAGCATCGGCGTATTGGTGATGCTGATGGTGGTGCCGTCGGCCTCGGTCTGCTTGGCCAGGCGAGTCCAGGCGATGGCACCGGTAGCCCCCGGCAGGTACTCGTTGACGAAGTCCACTCCCAGCGACTCGCGCAGGAACGGCTGGGTCAGCTGGGCCAGGGCGTCACTGCCCCCGCCGGCCTTGAATCCCTGCAGCACCTTGATCTCGTCGCCGGCGGAGTACTCCGCCATGGCGGCGCCGGGCAGAAGCAGGGTCGACAGAAGGATGGCGGCGTAAGCTCCACGATGTTTCATGGCTGCACCTCTTGTGCGGTTGTCGTTGTCTTTATCGTTGTCTTGCACTGGTACGTGCGACGGGCGCGGTCATCGCGCACCTGCTCAGGCGCTGTCTCCGAGCGCTGGGCCCTGTCTCAGGACGCTGGGGCGCTGTCTTGGGGCGCTGAGTCGGGGCGAAGGCGCCGGGCACGTCGTGACTGCCAGATTCAACGTAGACGGTCGCCAATAAAATTGTCAATAATCTTGTTAACCATCTTTTCTCGTCCTAACCTAGCTAGCGAACCACGACGCAACGCCCTCCTGCGAAGGGGCTGTTCGGCGCCAGCGATAAAGATACGAGGACCGATCGATGAGCCAGGACTCAGACAACAACCACAACAACGCCACCCGGGGCATGTCCAACCGCCTGACCAACTACGGTGACGCCGACTTTTCGCTGTTTCTGCGCAAGGCGTTCATCAAGGGCATGGGCTATACCGACGATGCGCTGTCACGGCCGGTAATCGGCATCGCCAATACCTACAGCGGCTACAACGCCTGTCACGGCAACGTGCCGGGGCTGGTCGAGAGCGTGAAGCGAGGGGTGATGCTGGCCGGCGGGCTGCCGGTGGAGTTCCCCACCATCACGCTGCATGAGTCCTTCGCCCACCCCACCAGCATGTACCTGAGAAACCTGATGGCGCTGGACACCGAGGAGATGATCCGTGCCCAGCCGATGGATGCGGTGGTGGTGATCGGCGGCTGTGACAAGACGGTGCCGGCCCAGCTGATGGCGGCGGCCAGCGCCGATATACCCACCGTCCAGCTGGTCACCGGGCCCATGCTGTCGGGCTCCCATCGCGGCACCCGGGTCGGCGCCTGTACCGACTGCCGTCGCTACTGGGCGGCCTACCGCGGCCAGGACATCGACGACGCCGAGATCAGCGAGGTCAACGACAAGCTGGTGCCTACCGTGGGTACCTGTTCGGTGATGGGCACCGCCAGCACCATGGCCTGCCTGGCCGAGACCCTGGGCATCATGCTGCCCAACAGCGCCACCGCGCCGGCGGTCTACGCCGACCGCCAGCGCATCGCCGAGCAGTCCGGGACCGAGGCGGTACGGCTGGCCCGTGACGGGATCACGCCCTCTCAGATCCTGACCCCCAAGGCCATCGAAAATGCCCTGCGGGTGCTGCTGTCACTGGGTGGCTCGACCAACGGTCTGATCCACCTGACCGCCATCGCCGGTCGGCTGGGCATCAACATCGACCTGGACGCCTTCGATCGCATGAGCCGCGAGACGCCGGTGCTGGTCGACCTCAAGCCCTCCGGCGAGGGCTACATGGAGGATCTGCATCGCGCCGGCGGCCTGCCGACGCTGCTGCGAGAGCTGAAGCCGCTGCTGCACCTGGACACCATGACGATCAATGGTCGCACCCTGGGCGAGAACATCGACGCGGCGGTGCATCTGGTCGAGCAGCCGGTGGTGCGCCCACGCTCCCGTCCTGTCTACGCACAAGGCGGTATCGCCGTGCTGCGCGGCAACCTGGCGCCGGCCGGCGCCATCATCAAGCAGTCGGCGGCGTCTGCGGAGCTGATGCAGCATCGCGGACGGGCGGTGGTCTTTCATTCGCTGGAGGATCTGGCGACGCGCATCGACGATCCGGACCTGGACGTCAACGCCGACGACGTCCTGGTGCTGGCCAACATCGGCCCCAAGGGCGCCCCGGGCATGCCCGAGGCCGGATACATTCCGATCCCGAAGAAGCTCGCCACCCAGGGCGTCAAGGACATGGTGCGCATCTCGGACGGACGCATGAGCGGCACCGCCGCCGGCACCATCGTGCTGCACGTATCGCCGGAGGCAGCCGAAGGAGGAACGCTGGGCCTGGTGCGCGACGGCGACATCATCGAACTCGACGTTTCTGCCAACCGTATCTCGCTGGAAGTGGACGAGCAGACCCTGGAGAGCCGCCGCCAGCAGACCACGCCCCCGCCGCGTGAGCAGCCACCGATGCTCGGCTATCGTCGGCTGTTCATGGAGCAGATCCTGCAGGCCGACCAGGGCTGTGACTTCAAGGTGTGCCGCCCCGAGTCCCACTGTCGCGTGCCGACCCAGGAGTGAGGAAAGTCATTCGAGCCGATGAAGGCGATGAGCGCTATTGATAGACTGGAGTCGGCGACGGGACCGTCTCGTCGCCGCTTCACCATCGTGATCGCAGAGGATGCGAGATGAGCCAGGTCAGCGTGCAGGACCCTTCCAACAGCACCCGTCGTCCCAGCGCCACCAGCGTGGCGGAGGACATCGTCGGCAGTGTCGAGGAGGACATCGTGCTGGGGCGTCTGCACCCCAGGGAGCGGCTGGTCGAGGAGGACCTGATCGAGCGCTTCGACTGCAAGCGCCACGTGGTGCGTCAGGCGCTGTTCCAGCTCGAGAGCATCGGCCTGGTCGAACGCATCAGGAACCGCGGCGCCTTCGTCAAGGCCTACACGCCCGAAGAAGTCGAGCAGCTCTATGCCATGCGTGAGATCCTCGAACTCGCCGGTGTCGATGCCCTGCCACTACCGGCGCCGGAGCAGTGGCTGAGCGAGCTCGAGCACATCCATCAGCGCTACAGCACTGCCGTGGACGCCCATGATCTGCGACGGGTATTCCATCTCAATATCGCCTTTCACCGCACCCTGTTCGCGGCGACCGGCAATCCCTACCTCTACGAAACCATCAACGAGTTCGCCCAGAAGGCCCACGGCATTCGTTTTATCGCCATCGCCGACAGCCACAGCCTGTCCCGGGCGCGCCACGAGCATCAGGCGATGATCGAGGCGATCCGCCAACAGGACCGCCACGCGCTGCGCGAGCTATGCCGGCAGCACCTGCTGCCCTCCAAGAATCGCTACCTCGAGCTGCATCCTTCCAATCGCTAGGCGCTGACATCCGTCGCAGGCATCCCTTGAAGGCGCCCCTGGCGACCTCCGGGAACTGACGCGCCACTAGCCTCTTCAAGCGCGTCCTCCAGCGCATCTTCCAGCGCGTCTTCCAGCAGCCGACAGGCCAGACCGTCAGCAAGATGTCAGCCTTGCTCGCAGGCGCCCTTGGCGACCTCCCAGGACTGACGGATATGATCTTCGAGAAGGTAGCGGGCATCGTGGATACGCCGGTCCAGCGCCAGCTCGACCAGCTCGCCGTGCTGGGCATCGAGGCGGTCACGAATCTCCGGGTTGCCCGGGGCCAGCCGGCGATAGCGATCGAACTGATCGTGCAACTGCTCGATGAAGCGTAACAGCCAGTGCGAACCACAGGGCGCCAACAGGGTGCGGTGAAAACGCTGGTGGGCCTGCTCCCACTGTTCGATCTCGCCCTGGGCCTTGTTGGCCCGCGACAGACGATGGCTGGCGGCCAGCAACTGCGACTCCCACTCGGCGTCACCCTCCTGGAAGGCCTGGGTCAGCGCCATGCACTCCAGCTGCATACGTAGCCGAGAGATATCCTCGAGTTCTTCCGCCGACAGCGGCGGCACCCGGAAGCCGCGCTGATTGTGCTGCTCCAGCAGGCCGTAGGCGGCCAACCGGTTGAGCGCCTCCCGCAGCGGGCTCAGCCCCACCTCGTAGCGCTCTTTCAGCGCGCTGATGGCGAGCTTCTCCCCCGCCGCGAAACGCCCACGGATCAGGTCCTGCTTCAGCGCACTGAACACCTGGCTCGCCGCCGTTTCGCCGCTCGCCGCCACCTCGGCTGGTTGGGAATTGATCATGACAACACTCGCAAATAACAGGCTTGCAGAGTACGTCGGCAATTGACGTTCGCCAAGCGCTGGGCCATAGTTTTTCCAAAATATCGATATTAAATACAGTAGACGATATTTCTTACAACGATCGAGATATTTCTTCCACAAGGGTCGATATCTCTGACAAAACAGGCCCTGGCACAGAATGCCCCGACACAGAAAACCCTGACCCAACAGGGCGGAGCCTGTCCCCTTCACCACAACAACAGCATCGGAACACGCCCATGTCCCAAGACGCTTCCCCTTCGACAGCGCCCGCTGTCTCGCTGTCTGGCCTTCGCCATCTGATTCTGCTCATCGCCGCCATCGGCAGCCTGCTTGTCGGCATCATGGGTCTTGGCATTCCCACCGCGGTGGCGCTGATCGTTGCCGGCGCCATCGCCATGACGCTATGCCTTGCCTGGGGTATCGCCTGGTCCCGTCTGGAAAGTGATCTGCTCAAGGGCATCCAGGCCATGCTGGTACCCATTCTGATCCTGATGAGCGTTGGCATGATGGTGGGGGTATGGATGCTTTCCGGAACCATTCCTGCCATGGTCACCCTGGGCCTCGAGTCGCTGACGCCAGGGCTCTTTCTGGTCGTGGCCTGCCTGTCATGCTCGCTGATGTCGGTCATGGCCGGGACCTCCTGGGGCACCCTCAGCACCATCGGCGTGGCGCTGATGGGGGTCGCGCTGGGACTCGGCATCCCCCCGGCCTACGCCGCCGGCGCCATCGTCACCGGCACCTTCTTCGGCGACAAGCTGTCGCCGCTGTCGGATACCACGGTGATGGCCTCGGCGGTATGCGAGGTCAATATCATCACCCACATCCGCCATATGCTGTATTCGACCCTGCCGGCCTACCTGATCGCCCTGGCGGTCTACGCCTGGCTCGGCAGCGACGTCGCCACCTCCGGTGCGACCCTCGCCGGTGACGGCATGTCGACCCAGACCCAGACGATCATCGACACCCTGGCCGCCACCTTCAGCGACAATCTGCTGACCCTGTTGCCGCCCCTGGTGGTGTTCGGCTGCATCCTGGCCAAGAAGCCGGTGCTGCCCGCCTTCATGCTCGGCATCGTCAGCGCGGCGCTGATCTCGGTGGTGCTCCAGGGCGCGAGCCTTTCCGAGATCGGTTCCGCCATGAACGCAGGCTTCGTCGCCGATACCGGGGTCGCCATGGTCGACAAGATGCTGTCCCGGGGTGGCCTGCAGGGCATGATGTCCACCGTGGCGGTGCTGATCGCCGCCGCCGTGTTGGGGGCCCCGTTCAAGAGTGCCGGCACCCTGGACGCCGCCATCGCCTACCTGGCCCGACGCCACGCCGGCCGGCGCCAGGTGCTCGGTGGCTCCATGGCGCTGCATAGCCTGGCCTTTCTGCTGACCGGCAGCTACTACGTGACCTTCTCGCTGCTTGGCCCGCTGCTGCGCCCACTGGTCGCCAGCAGTGGCAGCCCGACCAAGAACCTGTCACGTATCCTCGAGGACACCGGCACGACCCTGTCGCCGCTGGTGCCCTGGGGCGTCACCGGCGCCTTCACCGCCGCCACCCTAGGGGTCGCCACCGCCGACTTCTTCGTCTACGCCATTCTCTGCTACGGCGCCATCGCCTTCTCGTTGCTCTATGTACTCACCGGCCTGACCCTGGGTCATGGCAGCGACGAGCGCCAGCCGGCCGGCTCCGCCTCCGGGGCCTGATATTCCGCCAGGGCCTGCGCCGCCGCTGGATCGCGGCCACGATGAACATCAAACCCGCCATCATTCTCGGGGCCCGCCTTGCCGGGCCCCGAACCGTTGGATCGCTCTTCAGGGGATTGACGGCCTTTCGAGGGCGCGGCATAGTCGGGTCATAAAATCGATTTTTAACACCAATAACGATTGACCCGATCCAGCTTGGATCAGCGACCTCGAGTCAGCCACCTTGAAGAGAGACGCCATGTCTTCCCAGCGCGCGAACCCCAGCTCCCTGTCCACTCCCTACCCCGATGCCACGCCCTACCCGTCCCGGCGCAGCCCGACCTATTCTCGCGATGGCATGGTGGCGGCGTCCCAGCCCCAGGCCGCGCAGATCGGCCGCGATATGCTTGCCCGCGGCGGCAACGCGGTGGACGCCGCCATCGCCACCGCAGCCGCGCTGACGGTGGTCGAGCCCACCGGCTGCGGCATCGGCGGCGATGCCTTCGCGCTGGTGTGGATCGCCAACGATGATCAGGGCAACGGCGAGCTGCACGGGCTCAACGCCAGCGGCGTGGCGCCCCAGGCGCTGAACCGGGAAGCGCTGGTCGAGGCCGGCCACGACAAGGTCCCGCTCTACGGCTGGACCCCGGTGACGGTGCCCGGTACGCCATCCGCCTGGGCCGAACTGTCGCGCCGCTTCGGCAAGCTGGACTTCAAGACCCTGCTCGAACCCGCCATTCGCCTGGCCCGCGACGGTTTTCCGGTGTCACCGGTCATCGCCAGCCTGTGGCAGCGCGACACCGCGACCTTCCACAAGCACCTCGAAGGCGAAGCCACCCAGCCCTGGTTCGACACCTTTACCTTCGATGGCCGCGCTCCCGACGCCGGTGAGTGGTTTCGCAACGAAGACCAGGCCAGGACCCTGGAGGCCATCGCCGAGAGTCAGGCGGAGAGCTTCTACCGCGGCGAGCTGGCCGAGGCCATCGACGCCTTCTCGCGTCGCACCGGCGGCTATCTGCGCAAGGACGACCTGGCGGCCTATCAGCCTGAGTGGGTCACCCCGATCTCGGCCCGCTACCGAGACGTCGACGTCTGGGAGATCCCGCCCAATGGCCAGGGCCTGGTGGCGCTGATGGCGCTGCGCCTGCTCGATGGCTATCCGGCGTCCCATCGTGACGACCCGGAACTGCTGCATCGTCAGCTCGAGGCCATGAAGCTCGCCTACACCGACGGCAAGACCCACATCAGCGAGCCAGAGGCCATGACCTACTCGGTCGAGGAGCTGTTGTCCGACGCCTACACCGAGGCCCGTCGCGAGCTGATCCAGGAAACGGCCATCGACCCGCAGCCGGGCAAGCCCAGGGCCGGCGGCACCGTCTATCTGGCCACTGCTGATGCGGACGGCAACATGGTGTCCTTCATCCAGAGCAACTATCACGGCTTCGGCTCCGGCATCGTGGTGCCGGGAACCGGCATCGCCTTGCAGAACCGCGGTCACGACTTCAGCCTCGACGAGAGCCACGACAACGTGCTCAAGCCCGGCAAGAAGACCTTCCACACCATCATCCCGGGCTTCCTGACCCGAAATGGCAAGGCGCTGGGGCCCTTTGGCGTGATGGGCGGTTTCATGCAGCCCCAGGGCCACGTCCAGGTGGTGATGAACCTGGTCGACTTCGGCCTCAACCCCCAGTCGGCGCTGGACGCACCGCGCTGGCAGTGGATGGGCGGTCGCACCATCGGTATCGAGCACGGCTATCCGGCACCGCTGGTACGTGCCATGGCGGCCCGTGGTCATCGCATGCAGGTGGATACCGACAGCCGCAGCTACGGCCGTGGCCAGGTGATCCTGCGTGACCCCGAGACCGGCATCTACTGTGGCGGCACCGAGCCCCGCACCGACGCCACCATCGCGGTGCTCTGACCCATGAGCGTACAAGCTTCGCTATTTGCCGCCTTCTTTCGCATCGGCATCTTCGGCTTCGGCGGCGGTCCGTCGATGATTCCGCTGGTCCACCAGGAGGTGGTCAAGCGCCACGCCTGGATGGACGACGACGCCTTCGCCGATGTCCTGGCCATCGGCAATACCCTGCCGGGGCCCATCGCCACCAAGATGGCCGGCTACATCGGCTATCGGGTCGGCGGGGTGTTCGGCGCCATCAATGCGGTGGTGGCGGTGATCGTGCCGGTAATCTTCGCCATGATCGCGCTGCTCGGCCTTTACAGTCGCTACGGCGACCAACGCTGGGTGCAGGGCATGGGGCTGGGCGTGGTGCCGGTGGTGATGGTGATGATGGCCCAGTTGACCTTCGATTTCTTCCAGAAGTCCCGGGCCGGGCTCGGCGTGGTCGCCACCCTGGTCATGGGAGTGGCCGCCGGTGGCCTGATCTATGGTCTTGGCGTACACCCTGGGCTGATCATCGGCGCCATCCTGATCGCCGCCCTGCTCAGGCCCGAGAAGCCCCGCAACGCCCCTGAAGGAGGTCGCTTGTGATGATCTACTGGCAGCTGTTTCTGGCCTTTTTCATCCCCAATATCGTCGGCTACGGCGGTGGGCCCGCGATCATTCCGCTGATCGAGAACGAGGTGGTCGGCACCTACGGCTGGATGACCCATCAGGGCTTCGCCGAGACGCTGGCGCTGGGCAATGCCCTGCCGAGCCCCATCGCCACCAAGATGGCCGGCTACATCGGCTATGAAGTAGCCGGCGCCGGCGGTGCCATGGTGGCGGTACTGGCCACCGTCGGACCCTCGCTGCTGCTGATGCTGGCGGCCCTGGGCACCCTCTATCGCTACCGTGACTCGATCAAGGTCAAGTCCATGAGTCAGTGGGTCCGTCCTGTCGTCATGGTGCTGATGGCCTACCTGACCGTCAGCTTCCTCAAGGAGGGCATGGCGACCTCGGGCCTGGTGCACACCCTGATCATCGCCGCTGTGGCAGCACTGCTGCTGCTCAAGACCCGCGTACACCCGGCCCTGGTGGTGTGCTTCGGGCTGGGCTACGGCGCCCTGCTGCTGGGCTGAGAGACGACACGACACCACCGATCCATCCACAACAACTACGCGTGACCTTCGATCCACCCATAACAATCAACCCGACCATCCATCCCAACAATCACAGACAAAAGCCCTCGACGCACAGGACAATCCCATGACCCTGCACCATACCCCGTCAAAGACCGCTCTTTCCCGCCGCTCTTGCACCCGGACCGCGCTGGCCCTGATGGTCTCTGCCTCCGCCCTGACCGCCGCCAGTGTGGCCGTGGCCCAGGACGCCTACCCTGACAAGCCGGTGGAATTCATCGTGCCCTGGTCGCCGGGTGGCGGCAGCGACACCCTGATGCGCCTGGTCGCCAACCACGCCGAATCCCAGCTTGGTCAGCCTATCCCGGTGATCAACATGCCCGGGGTCAGCGGCACCACTGGCCTCAAGGAACTGTCCCGGCGTGACGCCGACGGCTACACCATCGGTCAGGTCCACGAAGGCCTGATGGTGGCCCATCACACCGGCCTGACTCCGCTCAACTACGATGACTTCGAACCGGTGGCCGGCGTCACCCAGTCGCCCCAGTACCTGACGGTTCCTGCCGGCGCGCCGTACACCACCTTCGAGGAGTTCGTCGAGTACGCCAAGGCCAATCCGGGAGAGGTCCGCTTCGGCGTGACCCTGGGCGGCGTGCCGCATATCCACGCCGCCATGATGGAAGAAGCCGAAGACCTGCAATTCCGCTACGTCGGCTTCGAGGGCACAGGTTCGCGCATCCGCGCCCTGGTCGGCGGCCACATCGACGCCGCCATCGGCGACATCTCCTCAAGCGGCGAGTTCGTCAAGAACGGTGACCTGCGATTCCTGGCGGTGGGCAGCGAGGAGCGCCAGCCCGAAGCGCCGGACGTACCGACCTTCACCGAGCTCGGCCATCCTGAGCTCAAGCTGAACATCATTCGCGGCATTCTGGCACCCAAGGGCACCCCGGAAGAACGCATCGACACCCTGGCCGAGGCCTTCGAGGCCATGAGCCAGGACGAGGCCTTCGCCCAGGCGGTACACAACGCCGGCGCCAGTGTGGTGTTCGAAGGCCCCGAGGCGTTCGCCGAGTACCTCGAGACCAGCAACGCCACCATCGAGCGTCTGTCAGGGAAGCTTGCACGATGAGCCAGAGCACCACCGACCGCTCCCCCTCCGGGGAGCGGCACGCCCCGGGCCGGGGTGGTCCCCTGGCCCATGTGCTGTTGAACATCGCCCTGGCGGCGCTGTTCACCGCGCTCTTTGTCATGGCCCAGGCGCTGCCATCGTCGATGTGGGAACCACTGGGTTCGGGCAGCTTCCCGCGGCTGGTGCTGGCGGCGCTGGTGGCATTGAACCTGGCCATCGCCTTCAAGGAGGCGCGTGCCTTCCTGCGCCAGAGCGCCGGTGAGCGAGGCCAGGTCGGCGCCTGGATCTGGCGTCACCGGCTGGCCTTCGCTGTGCTGGCGCTGTTTGCGGTGTACATCATCGCCCTGCCCTGGCTGGGTTTCAGCCTGGCCTCGCTGGCCTTCCTGCTGGCGGGTCAATGGCTTCTGGGCGCGCGCTCGCTCAAGGCCCTGGCCATCGCTGTGGTGGTCGCCCTGGTGTTCTCGCTCGGGGTCGACACCCTGTTCCGCGACGTCTTCGTCATCAGCCTGCCCCGCGGCCTGTTCGGCTGAGGCGGCAACGACTCCTCGAGGAAATTGCTCATGATGGATGCGCTGCTGTCCGGCATGGACCAACTGTTTACGCTCTCGACCATGATCGCCATGCTGCTGGGTGTCATCGCCGGCGTCATCGCCTCGGCGATTCCTGGCTTCACCATCACCATGGCCATCGTGCTGACCCTGCCGCTGACCTTCACCATGGACCCGCTGCAGGGCGTGGCCACCATGCTGGCGGTCTATGTCGGCGGTTATACCGGCGGCCTGATCTCCGCCGCGCTGCTCGGCATCCCCGGCACGCCGTCGTCGGTGGCGACCACCTTCGACGCCTTCCCGATGGCGCGCAAGGGCGAGCCTGGCCGCGCCCTGGCGCTGGGTATCTGGGCCTCCTTCTTCGGCGCGCTGGTCAGCGTGGTGGTGCTGATCATCGCCGCCCCGCCGCTGGCGCTGATCGCCGTCAAGCTGGGCGCCTGGGAGTACTTCTCGCTGATCATCTTCGCCATGACGGTGGTCGCAAGCCTGGTCGGCAAGTCCATGCTCAAGGGCCTGATGACCGGCCTGCTGGGACTGTTCATTGCCACCGTCGGCTCCGACCCGATGATGGGGGTGGCCCGTTTCACCTTCGACTCGGACCTGCTCGCCAACGGTTTCCCCTTTCTGGTGGTGCTGATCGGTATCTTCGCCGTCAGCCAGCTGCTGTCCGAGGTGGAAGACGCCGAGGGCGTCAAGCACGGCAAGGCGCTGATGCCCGACGACGTCAACTTCAACCCCATGGCGGCGCTGAAGGAAACCTTAAGCTATCCGGTCAACCTGGTGCGCTCTTCCCTGGTCGGGGTGTTCATCGGTGCCGTGCCCGGCGCCGGCGGCAGCATTGCCAACCTGCTGGCCTATGACCAGGCCAAGCGCGCCTCGAAGACCCCGGAGGCCTTCGGCACCGGGACGCCGGAAGGGGTGATCGCCTCGGAGTCCGGCAACTCGGCCACCTCCGGTGGCGGCCTGATTCCGATGATCGCCCTCGGCATCCCCGGCAGTGCAGTGGACGCGGTGCTGATGGCCTCGCTGATGGTCCACGGCATCGGCGTGGGGCCGCGCCTGATCATGGATCACGGAGATCTGGTCTATGGCATGTTCATGGCGATGCTGGTGGCCGCGCTGATGGTACTGGTGGTGTGTCTGTTCAGCATGCGCTGGTTTCTGCGCGTCACCGAGGTGCCCAAGTCGATCATCGTGCCGGTGGTCCTGGTGTGCTGCGTGATCGGCGCCTTCGCGCTGAACAACCGGGTCACCGACGTCTACCTGCTGCTCGGCGTCGGCGTCTTCGGCTATGTGCTCAGCAAGCTGGACTACCCGCTGGCACCGCTGGTACTGGGCGTGATTCTCGGCCCCATCGCCGAGACCAACCTGCGCCGCGCGCTGATGTCCGACGAGAACTGGATGCTGTTCTTCACCCGTCCGATCTCGCTTGGCCTGCTGTTGCTGGCGGCACTGTCGATCGTGCTGGCGGTACGCCACCACCGTCGCGCCAAGCGCCTGCAGGCGGCCTGACGGCCTGGGTGCCAATCACCCGACAGACCATCGACGGGGCCCTGGTGGCCCCGTCGACGGTCACCATAACGATAACCCCTCCCCCTTCTTCCCTGACGATAAGGTTCCCCATGCGCTCAATCTCCCAGCGTCTGCTGTCCCCCCTGGCCATCGCCTGCGCGACGATGCTGACGATGCCCGCCGCCTTCGCCGACGAGGCTCGCCAGGTGCGTATCGCCGTCGACGTGCCTTATCCACCTTTCGAATACCGCGACGCCAACGGCGAACTCGCGGGCTTCGAGATCGATCTGGGTAACGAGTTGTGCAAACGCGCCGAACTGGACTGCGAGTGGATCGTCCAGGGCTGGGACGGCATCATCCCCGGCCTGCTGGCACGCAAGTACGACGCCATCCTGTCGTCGATGCGCATCACCGAAGCCCGTGAACGCCAGGTTCGCTTCAGCGAGCCCTACGCCATGTCGCCCAAGGTCTGGGTGGCCCGTCGCGGCGAGGCCGTCGACCCGGAAGACCTGGCAAGCCTCGAGGGCATGACCGTCGGCGTCCAGCGCGGTACCACCCAGGACACCTACATCACCGGGCGCTATCGCGACACCCTCGATATCCGCCGCTACGCCACCGCCGACGAGGTCGCCCTCGACATGGAAAGCGGTCGCCTGGACCTGGCCTTCATCAACTACCCGGTGGCCATCGAGGCGCTGGATATCAAGGCCGAGGACGGCGACTTCACCCAGGTCGGCGAGCGTATCAATTCGCCTGAATCGATCTTCGGGCGCGGCAACGCCATCGCCGTGCGCCCCCGCGACGAAGCCCTGGCAGAGACCTTCAACCAGGCTCTAAACGAGGTCTACGCCGACGGCACCTTCCAGCGCCTGATGGAGCAGTACTTCGACTACGATCTGCGCCCCGCCAGCCGCCTGTAACCGGCATGGCAATCACAAGGGCCCGCCTGAGCATGGCGGGCCCTTGTCGTTTCCTTCGTGGTTTCCCTTGTAGCTTCCCTCGATGCTTTCCTTGATGCTTCCCACGTTGTTCTGACCGGCGTCGGCTCAGCTTTCCGCCTCACCTCGCTTTTCGCCGTCGCTTTTATTACCGCTTTCGTTGCTGTTTTCCGGGCCGCTGTCAGGGCCGGCCTCGTCTCCGTCGACACTAGCACCGCCGCCGTTATCACTCGCTTTGCGGGCGTACTGCGCCAGCAACCACCTGACGCCTCTCTCCCACGCCCAGGTGGGTAAAAGCCAGTGCAGGAAGATCAATATCCTGGCGTCCCGAGGCCGCGCGTAGCGTCGACGCGGGCGACTGGCGGTCAGGGCATGGACCACCGCCTCGGCGATCATCTCGGGGGTGCCGGCCCGGGAGTGATCGGCGAGGATCTCGGCCATGCCGCGCTTGATCCGCGCATAGGGCGCCTCGGGAGGGTTCTCGCACAAGGGCTTGCGGGCAATCGCCGCCCATTCGCTGCGAATCACCCCGGGCTGGATCAGGCTGACGGACAGGCCAAAGGGGCGCGTCTCGACCCTAAGGGCATCACTCAGCGCTTCCAACGCGTACTTGGTGGCGTGGTACCAGCCACCCACCGGAAACCAGATACGTCCGGCCATGGAGCCGATATTGACGATGCGACCGCGCCGTCGACGTCGCATGCCGGGCAAGACCTCCCGGGTCAACGCCATCAGCCCGAACACGTTGACCTCGAACTGACGCCTGGCCTCCTCGATCGGGACTTCCTCCAGCACGCCATAGCTGCCGTAGCCGGCGTTGTTGACCAACCCATCGAGCTCGACGCCGTCGCGCTCGATACGTGTCAGCACCGCGGCAATGCTGTCGGCGTCGGTGATATCCAGCGCCAGCACCCGGGCGCCCTTATCAGCCAGGTGGCTCATGCGCTCGACCCTACGCGCGCCTGCATAGACGATAAACCCCTGCTCGAGCAGCGCGGTGACGATCGCCTCGCCGATCCCTGACGACGCCCCTGTCACCAGCACGCACCTTTCAGTCCCTTGATGGTTCAACGGCCAAGCTCCCTATTTCATGGATTCGGTTACCACGCTAGCGCGTTTGAATTCGAAGATGGCACTCACCTTTCGAGGTAGGTGCTCGATCTTGTGCTCTTTTAGCCCCGACCATGGTGAAGAGGCACAGGCCTCGGAGAGAAGGCACAGACTCGAGCTTTCATCACGTTATGCTCAAACATGCTTGGACAATCCAGGGGGGCTTCTTATCGGGTAACGCTGATCTAGAGTATGAAGTGCCTTTGAAGCGACTGGCCTCGGCCCTCGGCCGGCCACCGTCTCCCATGTCAGCACCGCCGTTGACACTCGTGCCTGCACCACCGCCATCACGACCGTGCTCATCGGCGCCAGCGCTATCGATAACCATCCCAGGAGCCGCCATGCCCATCCGCACGATCAACGCCCTTGCCCTGTCGCTCGCCCTTGCCATCCCGCCGCTTGCCGTCACACCACTTGCGGCCTTTGCCGACGAGATGCCAGGCCGCCAGTTTGCTGATGTAGGAGACTTTCGCGTCGCCTATCGCGAGTGGGGTGAGCCTGGTGACCCGGCGGTCATGCTGATCCATGGCATTCCGCTCAACAGCGTGCTGTTCTCCCGGGTGGGCCCGCTGCTGGCGGAACAGGGCTATCACGTCTTCGCGCCCGGCCAACTCGGGCTCAGCTACACCGACGGCCCCATGGATGCCGACCACTCGCTCAAGGGCCAGGCCGAAATCATGACCGACTTCGCCAATCAGGTCATGCCCGGCCCCTACATCCTGTTCGGCCACGACCTGGGAGGCGGCATCGCCCAGATCATGGTGACCGATCCCGAGCTCAAGGAGCAGAACCAGGTCCGCAAGATCGTGATCGGCAACTCCGCCGTGCTCGACATGTGGCCGGTCCCTGAGGCCAACGCCGCCATCGCCAAGGCCAAGTCCGCCGAGGCCAGCCAGATCTTCAGTGCCGACAACGTCCGCGAGATCGTCAAGAACTTCGCCTCGGCAGGTCTCATGCAGCCGGAGGAGACCCTGACCGACGAGATCCTCGAGGACCTCTACGGCAACTATGCCGAGAACGAGTCGACCCGCAACCATTTCATCGAGTACCTCAAGGCCATGGATAACCGCCTCACCCTTGAGGCCTCACCTCAGATGGTGATGTGGAACAAGCCTGCGATGCTGCTGTGGGGCGTGCATGACCCCTTCCAGCCGCCCTACGTCTCCGGCGTGGCGCTGGCCCGCATCATGCCCCACGCCACCTGGGAATATCTGGACGCCAGCCACTTCTATCCGCTGGAGCGCCCACAGGAGGTGGTCGACGCCTTCGTTGCGTGGGACCAGCAGTAGGAGGTTCCGCCCTTGTCAGCGCTGCTCGCCGGAAGACCCGACCTTGGGTCCTGAACGGCGACGGCGTTCACCATGCCGATCACGCGCCCGCTTGATGCGGGCGCGTGCTGTTTCGCCAGCCGCTTTAATTCCCCTGGCGGTAAGCGAGCCCTCGCTCTCTCGTGGCGGGCGCCAACCTGAGGCATAGTGGACGCTCGATAGATTTCTTTCGCATCCATCATCTGCCCCTGGTCGACTCGCCTGTACTGGCTACCTGGGGCCCTGCAACGGAGGTCAGACATGGCTCGCATCCACGACGACAATGCCCAGGCAATCGGCAACACCCCGCTGGTGCGGCTGAACCGGGTCAATGAAGGCGCCACGATCTGGGCCAAGATCGAGGGGCGCAATCCGGCCTACAGCGTCAAGTGCCGGATCGGTGCGGCGATGATCTGGGATGCCGAGGAACGCGGCGTGCTCAAGCCGGGCATGACCATCATCGAGCCCACCAGCGGCAATACCGGCATCGCCCTGGCCTTCGTTGCCGCCGCCAAGGGCTACCCGCTGACCCTGACCATGCCGGCCTCCATGAGCCTGGAGCGGCGCAAGGTACTGAAGGCCCTGGGCGCCGAACTGGTGCTGACCGAACCGGCCAAGGGCATGCCCGGCGCCATCGCCAAGGCCGAAGAGATGGCCAAGTCCGATCCGTCGACCTACTTCCTGCCCCAGCAGTTCTCCAACCCGGCCAACCCGCGCATCCACGAGACCACCACCGGCCCCGAGATCTGGAACGATACCGACGGCGAGGTCGATGTCTTCGTAGCCGGCGTCGGCACCGGGGGCACCCTGACCGGGGTCTCGCGCTACATCAAGAAGACCCAGGGCAAGGCGATCACCACCGTGGCGGTGGAGCCCACCGACTCCCCCATCCTGACCCAGGCCAGGGAAGGCAAGGAACTCAAGCCCGCTCCCCACAAGATCCAGGGCATCGGTGCCGGCTTCGTGCCGGACAATCTGGACATGGATCTGGTCGATCGCGTCGAGACGGTCACCAACGAGGACGCCATGGCCATGGCCCATCGACTGATGCGTGAGGAAGGCATCCTCTGCGGCATTTCCTGCGGGGCAGCGGTCGAGGCTGCGGTGCGTGTCAGCAAGCTGCCTGAGTTCGCCGGCAAGAATATCGTGGTGGTACTGCCAGACAGCGCTGAGCGCTATTTGAGCTCGGCGCTGTTCGCTGACCTGTTCACCGAGCAGGAACTAAACCAGTAACGTCGCCCAGACGGTCAACAGGCGAGCCGGCCCGTGCCGGCTCGCCTGTCATTTCGATCCCGCCTTTCATCGCTGCCGCTGGAGAGGCGAGTCGCGCAGCCTCCTGCGGCATCTCAGGTATTGAGCACCACGCCACCGTTGAGGTGCAGCGTCTGGCCACTCATGTAGGACGACTCTTCGCTGGCCAGATAGACATAGGCGGGCCCCATCTCGCTGGGTTGGCCTGCCCGATTCATCGGCACCTGACCACCGAACTCGGCGACCTTTTGTTCGTCGAAGCTCGCCGGGATCAACGGCGTCCATACCGGCCCCGGCGCCACTGCGTTGACGCGAATCTCGCGATCCATCAGGGTCGCCGCCAGCGAACGTACCAGTGCCTGCACCGCCCCCTTGGTCGCGGTGTAGTCGAGCAGGGTGTCATTGCCCTTGAAGGCATTGATCGAGGAGGTAGCGATGATGGTATCGCCGGCGTCGAGGTGGGGCACCGCCGCCTTGGACAGATAGAAGTGGCTGTAGACATTGGTGCGGAAGGTCCGCTCCAGCTGCGCATCATCCACCTCGGTAATATCGGACCAGTCATACTGTTCGGCGGCGTTGTTGACCAGGATATTGAGCCGTCCAAAGCGCTCGATGGTGCTGGCCACGGCCTGACGACAGAAGTCGGCATCACCGACGTCCCCCTTGAGCACCAGGCACTCACCGCCTTCCTTCTCGACCATCTGGCGGGTGGTCTCGGCGTCCTGATCTTCTTCCAGATGCACGATGGCGCAGTGCGCGCCCTCACGGGCATAGTGCACCGCCACGGAGCGACCGATACCGCTGTCGCCGCCGCTGATCAGCGCCACCTTGCCGTCCAGCTTGCCGCTGCCACGGTAGCTGTCACGGATCACCTCCGGCTCGGGCTGCATGGCCGACTCGCTGCCGGGCTGACGATGCTGTTGCTGAGGGGGTTGCTGTGTAGACATGGATCCACTCCTTCGGCTCATCGACATGGCGAACGTCATGGCCCCCGCCACCACGGGCATCCCTGGGGGCCGGCGGTACGCAACTGGCATCTACGGCAGAAGCCATTCTCTGCACGTGATGTGAAGGTTGTGTACCACTTTTGTACAGATTGGGATAGTCAGCGACTGACTTCAAGGGCCAAGCAACGACTCTCTCCTTTGCACCGTCAAGCATCTCGACCTCTCGCCGCCTTCATGTCGCTCACACTGGTCCATAGGCGCTTCGTGCCGACGTGCCCCCTATCCCCATGGCTTGAAAAGGAACACCCATGCCCCATCGCACTCCTCCCAGCGTCAGTCGCCAACGCAACAAGGTGGTCAGTGCCGAGGAGTCGGTACAGCTGATCCGTGACGGCGACAGCCTTGCCACCGGCGGCTTCGTCGGGGTGGCCTTTCCCGAGGCACTGGCGGTAGCGCTGGAGCAACGCTTCGTGGAGTCCGGCCATCCTCGTGATCTGACGCTGATCTACGCCGCCGGCCAGGGCGACGGCAAGGGCCGTGGCGTCGATCACTTCGGTCACCCTGGACTACTAAAGCGCGTCATCGGAGGCCACTGGGGGCTGGTACCCCGCTTGCAGAAGCTGGCCATCGACAACCAGATCGAGGCCTACAACCTGCCACAGGGCGTGATCTCCCATCTATTTCGCGACACCGCCGCCGGCAAGCCGGGCACCCTGACCAAGGTGGGGCTCGATACCTTTGTCGACCCACGTCAGGGGGGCGGCAAGATCAACGAGCGCACCACCGAGGATCGCGTGCGGCTGATGCCCATCGATGGCGAGGAGTACCTGTTCTACCAGGCTCAGCCGATTCAGGTCGCGCTATTACGCGGGACCACCGCCGACGCCGACGGCAACGTGACGATGGAGCGTGAGGCGCTATTTCTGGAGATGCAGGCCATTGCCATGGCGGTGCACAACTCCGGAGGCATCGTCATCGTCCAGGTCGAGAGTCTGGCCGAACGAGGCACCCTCAAGGCCAAGGACGTGAAGATCCCCGGCGTGCTGGTCGACGCCGTGGTGCTGGCACAGCCCGAGCATCACTGGCAGACCTTCGCCACCCAGTTCAGTCGTGCCTTCGCCGGCGAACTGAAGGCGCCGATGAATGACATCGCCAGCCTCTCGCTGACCGAGCGCAAGGTCATCGCTCGCCGCGCCGCCTTCGAGCTTCGGCCCAACAGCATCGTCAATCTGGGCATCGGCATGCCCGAGGGCATCGCCAACGTGGCCAATGAGGAAGGGCTACTGGAG
The DNA here is from genome assembly GCF_019802175.1 of Halomonas sp. DP5N14-9. Lineage (NCBI taxonomy): Bacteria > Pseudomonadati > Pseudomonadota > Gammaproteobacteria > Oceanospirillales > Halomonadaceae > Halomonas > Halomonas sp. DP5N14-9. The sequence continues at coordinate 6,610 of NZ_JAHVHR010000024.1, read as the reverse complement.
TACCTGACGCTGACCGCCGAGCCCGGCGTCATCGGCGGTCTGCCGGCGGGCGGGCTCGACTTCGGCGCCGCCATCAATACCCAGGCGATCATCGACCAGCCAAGCCAGTTCGACTTCTACGATGGCGGCGGCCTGGACATCGCCTTTCTCGGTCTCGCCCAGGTCGACCAGGAGGGCAGCGTCAACGTCAGCCGTTTCGGCCCCAGGCTTGCCGGCGCCGGCGGCTTTATCAACATCAGTCAGAACGCCAAACGGCTGGTGTTCGTCGGCACCTTCACCGCCGGTGCCCAGCTGTCCATCGACTCTGGAAGACTGAAGATCGACGCCGACGGCAGCCAGCGCAAGTTTGTCGAGCGCGTAGAGCACCGCACCTTCAGCGGCCCCCTGGCGGCGAAGCGCGGCCAGCCGGTGCTCTACGTCACCGAGCGCTGCGTGTTCGAACTGCGTGCGCAAGGGCTGACGCTGATCGAGATCGCCCCGGGGGTGGAACTGGAGCGCGACATCCTGGCGCTGATGGACTTTCGGCCACACATCGACGAGCCCCTTGCCACCATGGATCCCCGCCTGTTCGACAGCGCCTCCATGGACCTGCTCGAGACCCTGCTGGAGCGCCCGATCGCCGAGCGCTTGAGCGTCGATCTCGACACCCACCAGTTCTTCATCAACTTCGAGGGACTGGCGGTCAACGACGATGACACCATCGCCACCATCGAGAGGGAGGTAGAACGCCTGCTTGAGCCCCTGGGCCGTCCCGTCTATGCCATCGTCAACTACGACAACTTCACCATCGCGCCGCACCTGGTCGAGCGCTACACCGAAATGATCTGCGGATTGTCCGAGCGCTTCTACGAGCGCGTCACTCGCTACACCACCAGTGCCTTCCTGCGCCTCAAGCTCGGCGACGCGCTGGAGCGCCGTGCCGATGCACCGCACATCTACGAAAACCGCAAGGACGCCCTGAGCCACCTGCTCGACGAGCAGCAAGACAGCTGACCATTCTGCGACCATATGGCTGTCTGATGGCTCTCCATGAAAAAGGCGCTGGAGTTCCCTCCAGCGCCTTTTGTGCAAGCGGCTTGAAAAACGTCTGCCTTCAGCCGGCTTCCCGATCCTGCATGTCTTGCAGATACTCTTCAGCGAGGTTGGCCTTGGTGGCATCGTCAAAGGCGCGTCCGGCGAGCTGAAACACCTCCTGCTCTTCCTCGTCGAGGTGATGAGTGACCAGATGCTGCAGCTTCTTGGCGCTGGCAAGCCAGCCCGGTGAACTGTAGTCGGTCGTCTCGAGCGCCTCGATCAGCTCATCGATCTCGTGGTGCTCGGCCACGCTGTGCCGCGCCTTCTCCTGGGTCATGTCATGCTCCATCATCGGCATGTACAGGGCCCGCTCTTCTGCGCCAGCGTGGTTCTCGAGCTCCTCCTTGACGCGCTTGAACAGCTCATCGCGCCCGTCACTGTCGCCTTCGGTCTCCACCAGCAGTTCCAGCAGGCGGCGCTGCTTGTCGTGGCTCTCACGCAGGGCTTCAAAGATGGTCACGGATCTCTTCCTCCTTGTCGAAGCGAAGCCAGGATCGCGCCGTCGACGGCGTCTGTTCCATGGCGATGTCACGGCTCTTCCATATACCAAACTTGTACGAGGATGGTTTTATTGTTCAAGATCCGCAACCCGAAGCCGACGATCGCCTAAGTCTACCGAGTCTTTTGCCCAATTCTGCTCCACTCCTGCTGGGCTTTACTCCCAGGCCAGACGGCTACGGGAAGAAAGCTTGCTCAGTGAACCCGCGAGAGCGCTTTGCGAACGCTTGAGGACGCTAGCCAGTCGGACTCGTCCAGGAGACGCCAGGTAGCGACCGCCAGCACTGGGACGAACGTCATTTTCGGGCGGACCCAATTGGCAGATTCTTGCTCGGTACGTGCCAAATCGTGCGGCTTCGGGAACACCTCGAGTCGCACCGACAGGTTGGCGGTTAGCATCCGACAGAGGCTGTGTCGACTGACCACAAACTCTGAGGTCAGCCGCCCTGAGTCGGCAATCCCGGCTACAGTGTGTGGGCAGCAAGGAGCGGGGGGAGGGGACGATGGTAGCTTGCCCAGTCACTCGGAAGCTGCGTTACTGTACATGGACACGCAATAGCGGGAGGGCACCCTGCCTTGAGAGCCAGCATTCGACTTGCCGTCATGGCCTCATGCATCGTGCTTTCTGCCCGAGCCGCCGACTCCCCTCCTCTGACGTCAGGACAGACCCTCTACCAGCAGGGAACCCACGGCGAGTCGACTCATACCTCCTGTGCAAGCTGCCACGGTGTCGATGGCCTGGGGATCGATGGCACTGCACCTGCTGTCCATTGGACGGCATTGACCAGCGAAGACCACCAGCCTGGCTATGATCGAACGAGTCTGCTGAAGGCACTGAGTCAGGGCATCGCTCCCGATCAACGCCGACTGTCTGCGCAGATGCCACGTTATGCACTGGACGACGACGTTCTGGACTCGCTGATCGACCACCTGCAACAGCTCTCGGCGGCGACGGACACCGGCATCGAACCCACACGAGTGCTGGTGGGCATCTCCGGAAATTCGGACCTGGATATCGGCTTCAGCGCGGCCATTGCTACCTTCAATAGCCAGGGCGGCGCTTTTGGTCGACGTATCGAGGTGACGACGCGGCCTGACGTGTTGACGACCCTGACCGAGATCGACGACCGGCTGGAAGAGCGCTTGCAGACGGCCTGCCTGGTGGCCGCCGTCAGGGAAGTGCGCAATACCAGCGCACAGCGCGTGGGCCTGCTCGGCCGCCATGGCGATGAATTTCGCTTTCGGCTGATGACCATGAGTCTTCCGCTCTCGGCGGCAGCCGATGTGACCCTGGTCGCGAGCGACAATATTGTCGACGAACTGGAAAATGGTGAACTGCTGGACACCCCCAGAACCCTGGTCGGTTGTCTGGATCATCTCGGCGAACACGCCGCTGCCCTGGCAGAAGCCGGCCATGAGGTTATCCTCGCCATACCGCACCAGGACGCCCTGAGCTGGGCCGCCCTCCACGATCAGGGGCCCGAAGCCCTGCGTGGCTACGCCCTTGGCGCCCTGCTCGGAGAAGCCCTGGCCGCAGCGGGGGCCGATCTGACACCGGAGCGATTGAACAAGGCACTCGAGAGCATTGCTCTGACGGCCCAGACCGTCTATCTGGAACCTCGCTTCACCCCGAGGTATCTGCTCAGCCCGCCGTGATCAGACGCGCCGTCAGATACATGCCCAGGGCAAAGACGATATGGCCCACCACGTTGTTCATGCGGGCGAGGCTCGGGTTGGGAGCGCCCGAGCAGGCAACCCCCACTCCCATGCCAGGCTGCAGGATGAACCAGCCCGCGCCTACCGTCACCAGGCCCACTACCAAGGCCGGGCCAAAGGTCGGTGCCAACGCCCAGCCATCTCCCCACACCAACAACAGCGCCAAGGCAAAGCTCACGCCCACGACGTAGTGCATGATCCAGCCGATGGCGAGCTCCCCGCCGATCGCAGGCGAGGAAGCGATCCCCTGCCGATGGACCAGTCTCCCCTTGGGCAAGCCCGAAAACCAGCGGCCGACCAGATGCCAGGGTGGCAGTGGTTGCCCTATCGACTTGTTCAACAGCCAATTCCACAGATCAAGCAGCGCCGTCCCGCCGACACCGATCACCAGGGCAAGACCAAGCGTATCGAACATCCCTTTCTCCTGACACTGGACTCCATCAATCGCCCTGGAGCCGAAGGCATAAGCGCCCGTCACACGATCGGCGTCACCACCGACGCGCGCAGGCCAAGCTGAAAAATACAGGCAAGACGATCGCCCTGCCGAGATAGCGTCGACCTGCCCCACCTTCTTCATGCTGCTTCAAGCAAGCCTCAGCGCCTGATCGAGATCCTCGAGCAGGTCTTCCACGTCCTCGAGCCCTATCGACAATCTCAACATGCTGTCCGTAATACCTCTGCGCTGGCGTTCCTCGTCGCTCAAGTCCACGTGGGTGGTCGTGCGGGGCTGAGTCACCAGACTTTCGGCGCCACCCAGGCTTGGTGCCAAGGCAAACCAGCGAAGCGATTCCGCGATCTTCTCCGTCAACGAAAGGTCCGCCTCCAGTTCGAGCGTCAGCATGCCACCGAACCCACGCATCTGCCGCCTGGCCACCTCGTGCCCGGGGTGACTCGCCAGGCCAGGATAGTGGACACGACGTACCGCCGCATGCGATTGCAGCGTTTCGGCGATCGTCTGGGCCGAACGGTTGTGCTGCGCCACTCGAACCGACAGGGTCTTGAGGCTTCGCGACAACATTGACGCTGTCTGCGGCGATGGTGCGCTGCCCAGCGACTGACGCCACCAATCGATAGACTCCAGCAACGCCCGAGAGCCCATCACCGCCCCCGCGGTGAGATCACTGTGCCCTCCCAGATACTTGGTGGCACTGTGCACTACCAGATCCGCGCCGAGTGGCAGCGGCAACTGATTGACCGGCGTAGCAAAGGTATTGTCCACCACCACCAGTGCGCCATGGGTGTGCGCCTGCCTCGCCAGCTTTTCAATATCGGTGATGGCAAGGGTCGGGTTGCTCGGTGTCTCCACGAAGACCAGACCAACGCCCTCGCGTAGCCTCCGCTCGAGAGCGTCGCCTTCATCGTCCAACACCAGGTCGACGGGATAACCGAGGCTTGGCAATCCCTTCGCCATCAGCCCCAGAGTGCCACCGTAGATCTCACCGTAGCCCACCACCCCTTTTTTACCGTGGGCCAGCAGCAAGGCGCTGATGGCCCCCATCCCTGCACTGAAACTCAGGGCGGCCTCGGCGCCCTCCAGTCCTGCCAACACGTCCTCGAGGGCGTACAACGTCGGATTCATGCCATAGCGCGAATAGAATCCTCCACGCTTCTTCCCTTCTCCGACCTCTCGCAGAGAGGCCGTATCATCGAAGGCGAAGGTCGTGGTGTCGTAGATCGGCATATGGGGACTGCCGAAGGGATCACGCTGTTGCTGGCCATGGATGGTGCGCGTCGCCAGTCCATAGCGGTCGAGACGGGGCATGCTGCCTCCTTTGTGAGCTTGCAAGCCAATCACCGTCTGACCAACCTAGCGTGAAAGCAGACACTTCACCAGAGACGCATGCCCAAGCGCCCGCCGCAGGGATATTCATGGACTCCGCTCTCGGAGGCCGTTCTCAGCAGCCGTCACCGCGCTTAAAAGGCGTTGAGTGGGATCTTGAGGTAGCGACGACCGTTGGACTCTGCCTTGGGCAAACGTCCTCCAAGGATATTCACCTGGAGTGATGGCAGCATCAGCGCAGGCATCGGCAAGTCCTGGTCGCGTCCATTGCGCATGGCGATGTAACCGGCCTCGTGCTGACCCTGGAGATGGATGTTGTCACGGCGCTGCTCAGCCACCGTGCTCTCCCACCGGGGCTCCCGGCCTCCAGGGCGATAGTCGTGCCCGGTAAATATGCGGGTATCTTCCGGCAAGGCAAGCAGATCCTGTATCGACTGCCACAAGGCCTGGGCGTCGCCACCGGGGAAGTCTGCCCGGGCCGTGCCGAAGTCGGGCTGAAACAGGGTGTCGTGGACGAAGGCAGCATCACCGACGCGGTAGGTCACCGACGCCAGGGTATGCCCGGGAGAGAACATCACCTCGACCTCGAGACTACCGATGGAGAAGCGATCCCCCTCGGCCCACAGCCTGTCCCACTGACTACCGTCGCAGGCCAACTCCGGCCAATGATAGATATCCTTCCACAGCGCCTGTACCTCGGTGATCTTCTGCCCAATCGCCGTCGGCGCCCCCGTCTGCTGCTTGAGATACTGCGCCGCCGACAGATGATCGGCATGGGGATGGGTATCCAGCACCCACTCGACTTTGAGGCCGTGCTCCTTCACGTAGCCAAGCAGTTCATCCGCGCTGGCGGTGGACGTCGCACCGGAGGCCGCATCGAAATCAAGCACCGGATCGATGATGGCACACCGTCTGGTATCGGGGTCCGTGACCACGTACTGGACGCTCGATGTCGCGGTATCGAAGAACCCCGTCACCTGTGGCCGTCCCTCGGAATGACGAATTCGTTGCATCTGGCACCTCCTTCGCTCTGTGTACGATGAATATGCCATTTCGATCTTTCTTTAGCACCTTTGTTCCATCCAGAGCAGCATTCCGCATGGGAAGCAGAAACGAAAGAAGCCCAACTCCTCTCGGAATTGGGCTTCTTCTAAATAAATGCCTGACGGACGGGCCGGCCTATCGTTCTGCAGTCCAGGCCACCTCTTTTCCCCAGAAGACTCTCGGATGACGCCACCAAGATAACAATGTTTCTCGCATGGGGGTGAGTCACCCCGAGCTTTTGCGGCAACGCCGCAAGGGGAGACGAACGACGCGAGCCTGCGAGCGGCCGGACCGCACGCAGTGCGGCCCCACATATAAAAAGCGGGGTCTGCCCCATGCAAGCGAAAAAGCCCAACTTCTCTCGGAATTGGGCTTCTTCTGAATAAATGCCTGACGATGACCTACTCTCGCATGGGGAGACCCCACACTACCATCGGCGCTGAGCGGTTTCACTTCTGAGTTCGGCAAGGGATCAGGTGGTTCCCACTCGCTATGGTC